>NZ_CP040695.2:632521-948781 GCF_005954645.2 Nocardioides sp. S-1144 | reverse complement strand
GCGAGGGCACCTCGGTGTTCTCCGAGCAGCGGCTGGAGGTCGCCGCCGGCATCAGGCAGCCGGTCGTCGACTTCGTCGCGACCCACCCCGGCACGCGGCTGCTCGAGCCGCGCTTCATGGAGATCCAGCAGGCGGTCGGCACCGCGCGGACCCGCAGCCCGGAGGCGGTCGGGTTCCTGCACACCTTCGTCGAGGACCTGAAGGCCACCGGCTTCGTCGCCGCGGCGCTCCTCCGGTCGGGTCGACGCGACGCGACCGTCGCCCCGCCCGCCGCGTGAGGTCGCCGCGGACGGATTGCGGCAGGCGGCTTGCTGCCGGCGCCCAGCCGGAGACGGGCTGCGCAGGACAGACACGTGAGCCGCTCCGACGGTGTCGGAGCGGCTCACGTTCAAGAGGGCTGCGTCTCGGCGGCTGGGCCGCCGGGACCGGCAGTGTGCGACGCCTCCGCGCTCGTGCTGCGGGGACCTCTGGGTGTGGAGCTGGCGGGAATCGAACCCGCGTCCTCGAGCGTCGAACCAGGTCTTCTCCGGGTGCAGTCTGCGATGACGATTTCTCGGCCCCGGCGCTCGCGCAGACGCGTCGCCGACAGGCCCAGTCAGGTTTGAGTCCCGGTCACCCCTCCTGACGAGAGGTGAACAGCAAGTCTCCTAGATGACGCCAGGGTCCGGGACGGAGACGGATGCCCGGTCTGACGCTTCGATCACCGCTCAGGCGGCGAGAGCGAAGGAACTGCGCTTAGCGTTGGCAGTTATTGGTTTCCAGCGATCGTTTACGAGATGACGCTGGCTCCTCGACCCGCTTCCCCTGGAACTAACGTCCCAAGTCGAAACCGATCAGCCCCTCTTGAGTTGTCGTGCTCCCCCATCCTAGCGGGCCGGTCCCACTGGAGCACCTCACTTCCCGGACCGGCCGGGCGGCGACCGGTGTCGGGCGGGCGCCTAGGACGCCGCGCCGGCACCGACCCAGGCCCGCAGCGCTGCGACGCCGGGTCCGTCGAGCTCGTGCACCAGGGCCGGGCGGCCCGCGATCGTGGTCGCCAGCGCGGCGGCGGTGCCGGACACCTCGGTGCCCGGCCCACCCCGCCCACTCCGCCCGCCGTGCCAGTCCACGTCGGTGGCGCGGTAGCGCAGCCGCGGCCGACCGCCGCGGATCGACCCCAGCATCGGCAGGCCGGAGAGCAGGAAGTCGAGCACCGGGGTCCAGTGCGCGGCGGGCCGGTCGACCGGGAGCCCGAGGGGCACGGCGACGTCCACGCGGTGCACCATCACGTCGGTCAGGGCCGAGCGCGCGCCGAGCCCCGGCGGGTGGAACCGGCTCCCGGCGTGCCGGCGCAGCCCGTCGGCGAGGTCGGCGCCCGACCAGCCGTCGAGGTCGGCGGCCAGGGCGAGGACGACGCGCGGCGGCAGGGCCCGCCCCCGGACGACGGCTCCGGCCAGCTGCCGGCGGTCGGCCTCCTGCACGCTCACCAGGTGGGCGACGACGCCGTGGACCGTCCAGGCCGGGCACAGGCTCGGCGTCGCCCACTGCTGCGGGGTGAGGGTGGCGACCAGGTCGGCGAGGGCCCGGCGCTCCAGGGCGATCGTCGCCCAGTGCCGCTCCTCGCCCTCACGCCGCCGACCGGTCACCCGGCCAGTGTGGACCGCTCAGCCCCCGTTGGACAGGAGGAGCCGGACGCCGTTGTGCCAGCACACGTCGCGCAGCCAGTCGTCGCCCAGGTCGAGCGCGGCCAGCCCGGACAGCTGCTCCACGTAGGGGTACGGGATGGTCGGGAAGTCCGAGCCCAGCAGCACCTTCGGCTGCAGGTCGCGCAGCCGCGGCAGCAGGTCGGCGGGGTAGTCGACGCCGAAGAAGTCGGTGAAGACCATCGTGGTGTCGAGGTGCACCCGCTCGTGCCTCTCGGCCAGGGCCAGGAAGGCCTCGCACTCCGGTGCACCGAGGTGGGCCACGATGACCGCGAGCCGCGGGAAGCGGCGCAGCAGGCGCTGCATCGACGCCGGCCCGGTGAAGTCGTTGCCGACCGGCCCCGAGCCGGCGTGCACGACGACCGGGGTGCCGGCGTCCTCGAGGAGGCCCCAGACCTCGTCGAGCAACGGGTCGTCGAGGTGGAACTCCCCCACCTGGAGGTGGATCTTGAAGATGTCGACGCCGCCCGCGACCTCCGCGGCGACGTAGGCCGCGGCGTCCGGCTCGGGGTAGAACGTCGCCGACCGGAGCACCTGCGACCGGCCGGCGGCGAACTCGGCCGACCAGCCGTTGAGGTAGGTCGCGACGCCCGGCTTGTGGGCGTACGGCAGCGTCGAGAAGTGGCGCACGCCCATCTGTTCGAGGGTGAGCAGCCGCTCCTCGTGCGAGGTCCGGTAGCGGATCGGCCAGGGGCGGCCGATCTTCGGGCCGGCCTGGTCGAAGACCGCCCACACGGCGCGCTGGATGTTGGGCGGCAGGAAGTGCACGTGGACGTCGAAGAGCCCGGGCAGTCCCAGCGTCGTCCAGAACTCCCGGACCGCGGGAGCGTCGGGGTGCTCCTCAGTCACGCATGCCCTTGAGGCGGCGCCCGACCTCCTGCTGGATCTCGTTCTGGGCGTCGCGCTTGGCCATCGACTGCCGCTTGTCCCACGACTTCTTGCCCTTGCCGACGCCGATCTCGATCTTGGCGCGGCCGTCGAGGAAGTACAGCGACAGCGGGACGACGCTCAGCCCCTTCTCGCTGACCCGGCGCTCGATCTTGTCGATCTCGACCCGGTTCAGCAGCAGCTTGCGCTTGCGGCGGGCGGCGTGGTTGGTCCAGGTGCCCTGCGAGTACTCGGGGATGTGGACGCCGTGCAGCCACGCCTCCCCGCGGTCGATGTCGACGAACCCGTCGACCAGCGAGGCCCGGCCCTGGCGCAGCGACTTCACCTCGGTGCCCTGCAGCACCAGGCCGGCCTCGAAGACGTCGTCGATGGCGTAGTCGTGCCGCGCCTTCTTGTTCTGCGCGATCAGCTTGCGCCCCTGCTCCCTGGCCATCCGTCCATCATCCCAGGCGGTGGCAAGGTCGTTTCGACCGGCGGCTACTGCCAGGGCTGCGGGGTGCTGCTGGTGGCGCCCTCGAAGTCACAGTCGGTGAGGGTGGCGCCGGTGAAGTCGGCGCCGTCGAGCACGGCCCGGCTGAACCGGCAGCCGGTGAGGACGGCGCCGCGGAACGTCGCCTCGACCAGCTCGGCCTGGTGCAGCACCACCCCGTCGAGGTGGGCGCCGTCGAAGCAGGCTCGGGGCGCGTCGAGGAGCTTCCACACCCCGCCGGTGATCCGGGCGTCGCGGAACGAGACGTCCGGCGCCGTCGCGCGCTCGAGGTCGCAGTGCGACAGGTCCCCACGGTCGAAGGTCGCGTCGTCGAGGCGGGTCTCCTCGAGCCCCGCGCCCCGGACGACGACGTCGCCCAGGTCGGCGCCGACGAGGCTCGCGCCGCGCAACGACGCGTCGTCGAGGCGGCACCGGCCGAGCCGCTGCCCGTCCAGCCGGGCGGCCCCGAGCAGGAGGTTGCGCAGGTCGAGACCGTCGAGCTCCTTGCCGGTGAAGTCGACCGCACCGACGCTGACGAGCGCCTCGAGCTGCTGCTGGGTCAGGGCCGTCACGACGAGAACGCCTCGGCGAGCTTCTTGACCCGGCCCTGGAGGGACTCGAGCACGGCCCGGTCGTCGCCGGGCGCGGCCGAGCCGCCCGAGCCGGGCTTCGTGGCGCCCCCGCCGGAAGACCCGGCCTTGCCGGCCGGCGCCTTCGGCGGGGCGCTGGTGACGTCGCCACGGACCTTCGCCCACAGCGCGAGTGCCTGGTTGCGGACCTCGGCGACCTGGGCCGCGCCGAACTCCTTGAAGAAGTCGTCCTTCGCGAGCTTCTTGGGGTCGGTCTTCGCCACGCCCGCCTTCTTGTCGACGTGCTGCTTCGCGAGCTTCTTCAACGCCTGGTACGCCGGGAGGGCGAGCGTCGCCGCCGTCTGCTTCGGGGTGACCATGGCGTCGGCACCCTGGGAGAGGTGCGGGATCGCGTCGAGCATCCGGTCGACGTACTTGCCCATCTTGAACGCCGCGTACCAGTAGTCGGGCTCGTGGTCACCGTGCTTGACGCCGAAGTGCTGGAAGTCCTTGAGCACGTCGCCGAGGTTGTCGTTGAACGTCTGGAACCACTGGGCGACCGGGATGTGGACGACGACGTCGTGCTCGAGCGTCGTGCCGGCCGCGTCGTCCTTCGCCTTCTCGGAGGGACCGTTCTCGAGCCGCTTGTTGCGGCCCTGCATCCCGACCACGGCGTGGACGGTCGCGCCGCCCGACCCGTAGACCTCGTTGGCGTAGAGCGAGGCCTGCGACACCAGCTTCGGGATCTCCGCGACGAGGGCCATCAGCCGCTCCCGGCCCGGGTCGTCGGCGGCGAGGTCCTTGCCCCGCAGCACGGCGATCTCCTCGCGCGCCGCCTTGAGCTTGAGGAGCTCGGCCTCGTAGATCTGGTTGGCGGCGCGCATCAGCAGCGCTCCCTCGGCGTGGTGCTGCTGGTCGCCCTGGCCCCACGCCGACGCCGCACCGGGCTCGACGACCTCGGCCAGGTCCTCCATGGTCGCCTCGAGGCGGTCCCGGAACGCCGAGGCCCTGGCCCAGGCCTCCTCGAAGCGTTCCCGCTGCTGCGTGCGCCGGTCCGGGTCCTCGATCGCCAGCAGGATCGTCGCGGTGTGGGTGGCCCACCCGGTGGGGTCGAGGAAGCGCGCCACGTGGGTCAGGGCCCACGTCTCCTGGTCGTCGTCCTGGGCCTTGCGCTCCTCGGCCGACAGCTTCCCCTCCTCGGCCGGGTTCTCGGTGCCGGGCACGACGTCCGTCGTGACCTTGGTCGACCCGGCCGACCGGGTCACCGTCTCGGTGTCCTTGGCCTTGAAGATGAAGTCCTTCGCGTAGACGTTCAGGTCGAAGACGGTGCCGGCGTCGTAGGAGACCCCGAGCTTCTCGCGGAAGTACTGGTTGTAGGCCACGACGCCCCACTCGGTGTAGGAGCCCGCCGTGGAGACGTCGACGTCGGAGGTGACGCTGTCGGCGCCGACCGAGCCGATGAAGAAGATCAGGTCGTCGGCGGGGAGGTTGGCGTCGACCTCGAGCTGCCGCACCCGGTCGGCGAACCGGGGCTTGTCGGCCTCCGACGCGGCGCCCTCGGCAGCCTTGGCGGCCTCGAGCGCGGTCCTGATCCTCTTCCGAACCCGCTCGGGAACCTCCTTCTTGATCTCGGTGTGCACGTTGCCGCGCAGCTCGGTCAACGCCTTCATCAGCCTCAGGCCGGCCTCGTGGGAGAAGGCCGGCTTCGCGCCGGGCCACTTGCCGAAGACCAGGCACTCCTTGGCCTTGAACCAGTTCGCCTCGAACGCGCCCTTGACCACGTCCATCAGCGGACCGGTCATCGACACGTCCTGGGCCAGCCTGCGCACCTCGGGGCCCGTCAGCCTGAGCAGGTCGGGCATGGCCGCGTAGGCCGCCGGGAGCTGGTCGGCGACCGTCGTGTCCAGGTCGGGTGCCGCCTCGACCTCGGCGGCTCCTCGCGTCGACTCCGTGGCCGCCGTCGGGGTGTCGATCGCGCTGACCCGGTCCTTCACGGCACCGGTCGGGATCACCTCCTTGGCCTCGGTGGCGGTGCGCCGGACCGGTGAGGCGGGCTGCAGCGTGTGGGCCAGCTCGTGGGCCAGCACCCGCTCGCCCTCGGTGGTGTCGGGGGCGTACTGCCGGGCGCCGAAGAAGATGTCCTTGCCGGTGGTGAAGGCGCGCGCGCTCACCTGACGGTTCAGGGTCGCCGCGGCCGCGTCGTCGTGGATGCGGACGGCGGACAGGTCGGTGTCGAAGGCGGTCTGCATGCGGCGCAGCACCGGCTCCTCGAGCCTGCGTCCGCGACCGCGTCGCTCGGCGATGGCCGCGCTGGTGTCCGTGCCGAGCGCGCCTCCCTCGAGGCCCACCTCCGGGGCGCCGCCGACCGGTGCCGCCGCGCGGCGCACGGCGTGCTCGCAGCCCGGTCCGTGCTGGTGCCGGTCGGGCTCGAGACCCCGCAGGCGCCCGAGCGCGCTGTCGGCGCGCCGGTCGGCGTCCTTCTCGGCGTGGTCCTCGGCGTGGCCGACGACCATGGTGCCGACGGCGACCGGAACCGGGCCGGCCGGCGCTGGCGCCTCGACGACGGGGGCGGGAGCCGTGGTCGGCTCGACCTTGCGGGCACTGTCGTGCGTCACGTCCACCGTGCCACCTCCTCGGGGGACCCGACGGCCCCTGGCCGATTGTCCACCTTCGCGCTCACGCAGTCCCCCGAACGGCCGGGCTGGTGCGCCCGGCCGGGGGACGGCGTCCGAGCTTGAGGTGCTCGCGACGCACGGCATCGTCGACGTGGCGCATGCCGAGCGAGGCGGACTCCGCCACCGCGGCGTACACGGCGGCCAGGACCATGTTGCGGATGTCGCCGCCGGCCATCTCGACGGTCGAGCACAGCCAGTCGACGTCGACGGGGTCGTCGGCGTCGAGGGCGAGGCCGGCGAGGTGGTGCTCCCAGAGCCGCCGGCGCGTCTCCACGTCGGGGTCGGGGAAGGCGACCATGAAGTGCAGCCGCCGCGCGAACGCCGGGTCGAGGTTGCCGCGCAGGTTGCTCGCCAGCACCGTGATGCCGTCGAACTGCTCCATCCGCTGCAGCAGGTAGGCGATCTCCTGGTTGGCGTAGCGGTCCTTGGCGTCGGTGACCGCCGACCGCGACCCGAACAGGGCGTCGGCCTCGTCGAAGAAGAGCACCGCGTTGGTGGCCTCGGCCTCGACGAAGACCTTCTCCAGGTTCTTCTCGGTCTCCCCGATGTACTTGTCGACGATGCTGGAGAGGTCGACCTGGTAGAGGTCCATCCCCAGGGAGTCGGCGATGACGTGCGCGGCGAGGGTCTTGCCGGTGCCGGGCGGACCCGAGAACAGCGCGCAGATGCCGATGCCCTTGCCGCCCTTGCCGTGCAGCGGCCCGAGCGCCACGACCTCGTCGCGGTAGCGGGCCCAGTCGAGCAGCCGGCGCACCTCACCGAGCGCGGCCCGCGGCAGGACGAGGTCGTCGAGGGTGGCCGCCGAGGCGGCGTTGGCGCGCACGGAGCGACCGCGGCTCAGGGTGCGGGCGGACTGCCGCACGCGCTGGGCCGAGACGCCGTCCTCGCCGTTGACGGCCGCGGTGGCGGCGGCGTGCCGCCCGACGGTGACGATCTGCTCGGGCGAGAGCGGCATGGTGGTGATCTCGCGGCTCGTGGACGCCTCGCCCAGCAGGGGGCGCCAGAGCTCCTGGCGCTGCGCGACCGAGAGCCGCGGGGCGAGCACGGTGACGGGCAGGTCGCCGGACCACTCGGGGTCCCACGGGTCCCTGCTGACCGCGCACACCGGGACGGCGGAGTGCCAGAGCCACTCGGGGCGCGCCCGCTCGGCCCCGAGGACGACGAGCACGCTGCCGCTCAGGCCCGCCTCGAGCACCAGCCCGGCGACGCCGTCCTCGACGGGGACCGACGGGTCCAGCCGGCCGAGGTCGGCGACCAGGCAGGACACGCCCAGCCGCTCGCAGGCCGCGGCCGCCATGGCGGCCCCGGCGCCCCCGCCCGGCGCGTGCACCCAGACCAGGGCGTGGTCGGAGCGCAGGGCGGCGACCACCTCGTCGGTGCCCTCGACGGCCACCGGGACCGGGTCGAGCAGCATCGACAGCGTCGTCTGCGAGGGGACGTCGTCGCCGGCGAGGTAGGCGGCCACCCGGTCCCCCAGCACCAGCCGGCGGCTGAGCAGGACGTCGGTCCCGACGATCCGCACCAGCCCGTACCGCGAGAGCGCGGTGCGGGGACCGAGGTGCCGGTGCGCCGCTCGGGCGCCCGGCGCGGCGCCGCCCAGCTCGAGGGCGAGCGCCACGGTCGGCCGGCCCGGCCGGTCGTCCCCCGAGAGCAGGCCGAGCAGCAGGTGGCCGGCGACGCTCTCCTCGGCGGCCGCGGCCGCCTCGAGCAGCGCGGTCTCGACCTCGGAGAGCCCGAACCGGGCGGCCAGGGCCCCCATCCGCGCGGTCGCCGCCGCGTCGGGTCCGTCCGACTCGAGCACCGCCAGGGCCGAGGCGGCGGCGGCCTCCTGGCCCCACCCGCTCCCGGCCCGCCGGTCGGTGGCCCCGGCACAGGCCTTGACGAAGCTCATGGACCCAGGCTGTCAGGTCCGGTGACCCCGCGAGGACGAACGCCGCAGCTCCGCCCCATCGGGCCTCAGAGGTAGGGCATCGGGTCCACGGCGGTGCCGTCGGCCATCACCGTGAAGTGCAGGTGGCAGCCGGTCGACCAGCCGGTGGTGCCCATCGTCCCGACGACCTCGCCGCGGCCGACCCGGTCGCCCTCGGACGCCTTGTACGACGTCATGTGGTTGTAGATGAGCACCAGGTTCTTGCCGTTGACGTTGCCGACCGAGAGGAACAGCCGGTTGCCGTAGACCGAGTCGTAGTAGGTGTCGATGACCCGGCCGGCGGCCGAGGCCACCAGCGGGGTGCCGCAGCCGCCCGAGGCGCCGAAGTCGGTGCCGTTGTGCAGGCTGTAGTAGCCGTAGATCGGGTGGGTGCGGTAGCCGAACGGCGACGTCACGTAGCCCCCGGAGACCGGGGAGGCGAGGAAGTTGCCGGCGTCGCCGGTGTAGCCGGTCCGGCCGGCCTGGCGGCGGGCGAGCGCCTCGAGCTGCTCCTGGATGCGGGCCTCGCGCTGCTTCAGCGCCTGGAGGGTGGCGCGGTCGCGGGACCGCGCGGCGAGGGCCTGCTGGCGGGCGGTGCGCGCCTCACCCAGGTAGCCCTGGACGGCGACCTTGGCGGCGTCGGTCTCCTCGACCAGCGTCCGCATCGCGGCGAGGTGGTCGGCGGCCTCCTCGCGCTTGGTCTCGACGGCCAGCTTGGTCCGCTCGACGGCGGCGGCCTCGTCGGCCAGCTGCGCCTCGACCTCCTCGAGCCGGTCGAAGGCGTAGGTCTGGGCGCCGGTGATCACCTGGTCGGCCAGCCGGCGGTCGTTGATGTCGCTCAGCGAGGTGCTGTCGAGCAGGCTGCTCAGCGCCTGGAGCCGCGGGTCGCCGTCGGTGTAGATGCCGATGACGTTGTCGCGGACGACGCCGCGCTGCTCCTCGACCTCGGCGACACCGGTGGCGTAGGCCGCGTCGGCGGCCACCAGCGCGGCCTCGGCCGCGTCGAGCTCGGACTGCAGCTCGGCGTCGCGCTCACGGGCCTCGGCCAGTCGCGCGCGCGCCGCGGCCAGGTCGGCGCGGGCGGCGGTGAGCCGCTCGCGGGCCGAGACGAGCGCCGCGTTGGCCCGCGAGGCCTGCCGGCTCGCCTCGTGGAGGTCGTCGGCCGCGTCGTCGATCTGGCCCTGGACGTCGCGCTTGCGGTTCTTGAGGTCGTCCTCGTCGGCGTGGGCCAGGGGGACGGCCAGGGGAAGGGTGAGAGCCGCGAGCGAGACGAGCGCGACTGCTGTCGCGGCCACTCGCTGTCGCGCGGCGCCGGGGAAGGAGCGCACAGGGACTGCCGTTCGTTCGGGGAAGTGAACGTCTCGACCGTAGGTGACGCGACTCAGAATCTGAGGTATTTGCGGGTCAGCAGGAGTGTCGGGAGCACGGTGAGCACCGGACCGGCGATCGCGAGCACGACCACGGTGAAGCCGTACTCCGGCCAGCCGACGAACGGGAACCCGTCGAACTTCGGGTCGATGCCCTTGATGATCCCCCAGCGCGTGAACGCCGCGAGCGCACCGGCGGACAGCGCCACGCCCATCACCGCGTTGAACAGCGCCTCGAGCACGAAGGGCAGCGAGATGAAGATCCGCGAGGCGCCGACCAGGCGCATGATCTCGATCTCCTTGCGGCGCGCGAGCGCGGCCAGCCGGATCGTGTTGGCCACCAGCATGACCGCGGCGAGCACCAGGATCGCCGCGGCGCCCCAGGCGGCCCACTTGATCGCGTCGATGGTCGCGAAGACCGGCCCGACGAGCTCGCGGGCGGTGGTGATGTCGCGGACGCCGTCGAGGTTCTGCAGGGCGCTGACGAGACCCTCGTACTCCTCGGGGTCCTCGAGGGTGACCCGGATCGTCTTCGGCACGTCGGCCTCGGTGAAGATCGGGTTGTCGCCCTCGAGCTGCTTCTCGTCGATGACGCCGAGGTCCTTGATCTTCTGCAGGCCCTCGGCCTTGGAGATCTCCTCGTAGCTGCGGGCCTCGGGGTTCTCGTCGATCGCGGCCTTGATCGCGGCCTCCTGCTCGGGCGTCACCTCGGCGACGCACTGCGGGAAGTCGGACTCGTTGGGCACGCAGAGGGTGACCGAGATCTGCAGCTCGTTGCCGATCGCCTCGGCGGTCAGGTCGGCCTGCTTGCTGAGCATGACGCCGATGCCGGCGAGGCTCAGCGACACGAAGAGCGTGAGGATGACGGCGGCGTGCATCGACAGGTTGCGTCGCAGGCCCTGGCGGAGGTTGGTGCTGACGTGGCGCAGCTGCATGAAGCCGGGTACTCCTGTGGTGTGCGGGGCGTCGAGGTGCGGCGCCCCGTGGGAAGTCGGGTGCTGGCTGGGTCAGCCGGTCAGTGCTCGAACCCGTAGCCGCCGTCGGCCTCGTCGCGGATCACGACGCCGTGGTCGAGCTCGACCACCCGCTTGCGCATCCGGTCGACGACGCCGTGGTCGTGGGTGGCCATGAGCACCGTGGTGCCGGTCTCGTTGATCTGGTCGAAGAGGGTGAGGATCCCGGCCGACGTCGTGGGGTCGAGGTTGCCGGTGGGCTCGTCGGCGACCAGGATCATCGGCTTGTTGACCATGGCCCGGGCGATGGCGACGCGCTGCTGCTCGCCGCCAGAGAGCTCGTCGGGCATCCGGTTGCCCTTGTCGGAGAGCCCGACCAGCTCGAGGGTCTCGGGGACGGTCTTGCGGATCTCGCGGCCCGGGCGGCCGATCACCTGCATGGCGAAGGCGACGTTCTCCGAGACGGTCTTGCCCTGGAGGAGACGGAAGTCCTGGAACACCGTGCCGATCTGGCGGCGCAGCCGCGGGACCTTCCACGCTGCGAGCCGGTTGATCTCCTTGCCGGCCACGTAGACCCGGCCCGAGGTCGGCCGCATCTCGCGCAGGACGAGCTTGAGCGCGGTCGACTTGCCCGACCCGGACGCGCCGACCAGGAAGACGAACTCGCCCTTGTCGACGTTGATGGACGCCTGGTTGAGGGCTGGTTTCCCGGGTCCCGGATAGGACACCGTGGTCTTCTCGAAGCGAATCACTGACCCGACGGTACGCGACCGGTCCAGGCACGCAGCGGACCTCCTCCGTATCGTGGCGGGGTGTCGTCCGCCGTCCGCGTCCTCCTCCTGGCCCTCCTGGCGACGGCCGTGGTGGTCGCCGTCGGCCTCACCGCGACCCTCGGCGGCGACGACGACACCCCGGCCCCGCCGGCGCCGAGCACCCCGACGACCGTGCCCCCGACGCCGCTCGCCGACTACGACACGCTGACCGTCGCGATCCCGCGGGCCGAGTTCTGCGGCGCCCTTCCCCCCGAGGCCGTCGAGCGCGCGCTCGGTGCGCCGGCGACCGACGAGGGCTCCTACGGCGACGGGCAGCCCGCCGTGGTCGTGCCCGGCGTCCGCGACGTCGCGCACGAGTTCGGGTGCAGCTGGACGAGCGGCGCGGTGACCGCGCGGGCCTGGGTCTTCGCCCCCGCCGTGACCGTCGCCGAGGGACGCCGCCTGGTCGCGGCGGCCCGCGGCGAGGACGGCTGCACCCCGGTCCGGGGGGCGGCCGCGTTTGGCCGGCCGAGCGTCGCGCTCACCTGCGAGCGGGGCCGACGCACCGTGACCACGTTCCGCGGGCTCTTCGGCGACGCCTGGCTGTCGTGCTCGCTCGAGGGGCGCACCCCCGCCCTGTCCGGCACCGAGGCGCTCGAGCGCGCCGGCGAGTGGTGCGTCGCGGTGGCGCAGGGCGCCGCGAGCGTCGTCCCCGACCCGGAGGACTAGCCCTCCACGACCCACCACGCGGCGTACGGCGGCACCCAGACCACGCCGTCGGCGCCGGCCGTGACGGCGTGGCCGCCGAGCGCGTCGAGCGGCCGGGCCAGCCCGACGTCGTGCAGCCGGGCGAGCGGGAACGGCCGGGGCGACGTCGTGACGTTGTAGAGCCCGACCAGGACGCCGCTCGGGTGCCGGCGCACCACGGCGAGCACGCCGGGGTCGGTGTCGGTGAGCACCTCGACCGGGGCGCCGGCGTGCAGTTGCGGGAGCGTGCGGCGGGTCCGCATCAGGTGCGCGATCCCGGAGTGCACCCGGGCCTCGTCGGTGGCGGGGTCGTGGCGGCGCGCGAGCGCCGCCCCGGTGACCCGCGGCCGGTGCGCCCAGCGGTTGTCGTCGCCGTGGCCCGGCTCGGCGGCCCAGTCGGGGTCGTTGGGCAGGCCGAGCTCGTCGCCGCTCCAGATCACCGGGACCCCGCCCCACCCGGCGATGATCGCGTGGCCGAGGTAGAGCCGGGCGAAGGCGCCGTCGGGGTCGCGGCGGTGCGCGCCGAGCCCGGCCAGTGACGCGGCGGTGCCGCTGATGCGGCGGTCACCGGTCTCGGGGTTGTGCTGGAAGACCAGCCCCTCGGCCCAGGAGCCGGGGTGGTCGCCGGCGTAGAAGTCGGCCAGGAAGTGCCGGTGGCCGGCACCGGTGAGGCCGACCGCGCCGGCGTCCGCGTCGTCGATCGCCCAGCCGATGTCGTCGTGGCAGCGCAGGTAGGTGATCCACGTGCCGCTCGGGGGCGTCGGCGGAAGCCCGGCGAGGGCCTCGCGAGCCAGCACCGTGTCGCCGGTCGCGAGCATCGACCAGACCTGCACCATGAGGCTGTTGTGGTAGGCCAGGTCGCTGACCCGGCCGGTGTGCTCCCCCACGCCGAGGTAGGGCATGAGGTCGCGCGGGCCCACGATCGCCTCGGCCTTGAACAGCAGGGCGGGTGCCGCCATCCGCGCGGTGGCGCGCAGCGCCTGGGTGAGCGCGTGCACCTCGGGCTGGTTCTGGCAGCTGGTGCCGAGCCGCTTCCACAGGAACGCGATGGCGTCGAGGCGGAGCACCTCGACGCCGAGGTTGGCCAGGTCGACGACGATGTCGGCGTACTCGACCAGCACCGCGGGGTTGGACCAGTCGAGGTCCCACTGGAAGGAGTTGAACGTCGTCCAGACCCACGCGTCGAGGTCGGGGTCGTGGGTGAAGCTGCCGGGCGCGAAGTCCGGGAAGACCTCGGGCAGGGTGCGCTCGAGGTCGTCGGGGCCGCCCGCGGCGGCGCGGTCGGGGAAGACGTGGAAGTAGTCCCGGTAGGTCGCGTCGCCGGCCCGGGCGGCCCGCGCCCACGCGTGCTCGCGGGCGACGTGGTTGAGCACCAGGTCGACGACGAGGCTGATCCCGTTCGCGCGCAGCACCGTGGCGAGGTCGCGCAGGTCGTCGACGGTGCCGAGGTCGGGCCGGACGGCGCGGTAGTCGGCCACCGCGTACCCGCCGTCGTTGTCGCCCTCGCGCGGCATCAGCAGCGGCATCAGGTGCAGGTAGGTGACGCCGAGGTCGCGCAGGTGGTCCAGCCGCTCGGTGAGCCCGCCCGGCCCCACCAGGGTGCCGCCCTCGGCGAACCGCTCGGTGTAGCAGGCGTAGCCCACGGCGTCCGGCTGCTGGATCCAGTCGGGCCGCAGCAGGCGCCGCTCGTCGAGGCGGTGCAGGTCGTCGGGCCGGTCGACGTAGCCCCGCGCGGCCACCTCGACCAGCCGGGTGGCGACCCGCTCGGCGTCGGCGTGGACGGCGGCGACCCCGGCCAGCAGGTCGGGCCACCACCGGTCCAGCCGCAGCAGGAAGGTCGTGCGGCGGCGGTCGTCGAGACCCGTCAGGAGCGCCTCGGCGGCGGACCGGACGGCGTCGGGTGTGCTCACGCGGCCACCGTAGTGGCGCGCCCCCGCGCCCGGGCTAGTTGGACTCGGCCTTCTCGGAGCCGCGGCGCCAGCGGATGCCGGCCTCGAGGAACCCGTCGAGGTCGCCGTCGAAGACGGTGGAGGGGTTGCCCTCCTCGTAGCCGGTGCGGAGGTCCTTGACGATCTGGTACGGGTTCAGCACGTAGTTGCGCATCTGGTCGCCCCAGCTGGCCTGCACGTCGCCGCGCATGGAGTCGAGGTGCGCCTTCTCCTCGGCCTTCTTGCGCGCGAGCAGCTTGGCCTTGAGCACGACCATCGCGCTGGCCTTGTTCTGCAGCTGGCTCTTCTCGTTCTGGCAGGAGACGACGGTGCCGGTCGGGAGGTGGGTGAGCCGGACGGCGGAGTCGGTGGTGTTGACGCTCTGGCCGCCGGGGCCGCCGGAGCGGTAGACGTCGACGCGGATCTCCTCGTCGGGGATGTCGATCTCGTCGGTCTGCTCGAGCACCGGCACGACCTCGACCGCGGCGAAGCTGGTCTGGCGCCGGCCCTGGTTGTCGAACGGGCTGATCCGCACCAGGCGGTGGGTCCCGGCCTCGACGCTGAGCGTGCCGTAGGTGTACGGCGCGTGGATGGCGAAGGTGGCGGACTTGAGCCCGGCCTCCTCGGCGTAGGAGGTCTCGAAGACCTCGACCTTGTAGTCGTGCTGCTCGGCCCAGCGCACGTACATCCGCATCAGCATCTCGGCGAAGTCGGCGGCGTCGACGCCACCAGCGCCGGAGCGGATCGAGACGAGGGCCTCGCGGGCGTCGTACTCGCCGTTGAGCAGGGTGCGGACCTCGAGCGACTCGACGGCCTTCCGGACCTTCTCCAGCTCGCGGTCGGCCTCGGCGATGGTGTCGGGGTCGCCCTCCTCCTGGCCCATCTCGTGCATCAGGCCGGCGTCCTCGATGCGGGTCTCGAGCTCGTGGAAGCGGTCGAGGGTGCCCTGCAGCGCGGAGAGCCGGCCGGTGATGCTGGTGGCGCGGTCGACGTCGTCCCACAGGTCGGGTGCCGCGACCTGCTCGCCGAGGTCGTCGATCTCGACGCGCATGCCGTCGAGGTCGAGGACCTGGCCGATCGTGTGCATCGTCGCTTGGAGCTGCTTGATCTCGGTGTCGAAGTCGGGGCCTGCCACAAGGAGCAAGGCTACTCGCCGGTGGGCACGTCGTCCCCGTCGGTGCTCGCCGGCCACCCGTTCACGAGGGTGGAAAAACGTGAAGGAAGGGAGACCGGCTCCCTTCCACTCCCAAGGTATAGCCGACCCCGGGGCTTGCGGCAAGACCCCCGACCACGCCCAGAATCACCGGCCGTGACCTCCTCCCCCACCCCCGCGGCACCGTCCGCGTTCGCCCTGCCCGACCGGCTCGCGGCCAAGGCCGACCCGTCCCTGGTCGCCGCCGACGAGGCGCACCTCGCCGCCGTCCGCGCCGCGTTGGAGGCGTCGGTCGCCGACCTCACCGAACGGATCGCCGCCGCCCGCAGGCAGGCCGGCGGCATCGGCCAGGCCGCCCTGGACCGCGACCTGGAGGTGCACCGGCTCACCGCCCGGCTCCGCACGCTGCAGCGCTTCGGGCTCGACCTGTGCCTGGGCCACATGGTTCTCGACGACGGCGAGCACGTCCACGTCGGTCGTCTCGGCCTCACCGACCGCGCCGGCGACCGGCTGCTGCTCGACTGGCGCTCCCCGGCGGCCGAGCCGTTCTTCGGCGCGACGCACGCACGACCCATGGGGCTGACCAGCCGGCGCCGCTACCGCTGGACCGCCGGCCGGGTCAGCGACTACTGGGACGAGGTCTTCACCGACGCCGGGCTGGCCGGCCACGCCGCCGCGCTCGACGACCAGTCGGCGTTCGTCGCCAGCCTCGGCGCCAGCCGCTCGGCCCGGATGCGCGACGTCCTCGGCACCATCCAGGCCGACCAGGACGCGATCATCCGGGCCGGCTCGCGGGGCGCGCTGGTCGTCGACGGCGGCCCGGGCACCGGCAAGACCGTCGTGGCGCTGCACCGCACCGCCTACCTCCTCCACGCCGACCCCCGGCTCGGGCACCGGCGCGGCGGCGTCCTCTTCGTGGGACCGCACCAGCCCTACCTGTCCTACGTCGACGACGTGCTGCCGAGCCTGGGCGAGGAGGGGGTGCGGACCTGCACCCTGCTCGACCTCGTCACCGAGGGTGCGACCGCGACGGTCGAGACCGACCCGGAGGTCGCCCGGCTCAAGGCCACCGCCGCGATGGTCGGGGCGATCGAGCCGGCGGTCGCGCTGCACGAGGAGCCGCCGTCGGAGGGGCTCGCCGTCGACACCCCGTGGGCCGACCTGTGGGTCAGCACGGCCGACTGGGCCGAGGCGTTCGCCGCACCGGAGCCCGGCACCCCGCACAACGAGGCCCGCGACCAGGTCTGGGAGGCGCTGGTCGAGATCCTCACCGACAGGGTCGACGACGCCGACGTGCCGCCCGAGCAGCTGGCCCGCGCGCTGCGGGCCGACGCCGACCTGGTGGAGACCCTCACCCGGGCCTGGCCCCTGCTCGAGGCGGCCGACGTCGTCGGCGACCTGTGGTCGGTGCCGGCCTACCTGCGGCGGTGCGCACCGTGGCTCGCGCCCGACGAGGTCCGAGCCCTGCAGCGCGCCGACCCGCAGGCCTTCACCACGGCCGACCTGCCGCTGCTGGACGCCGCCCGCCAGCGTCTCGGCGACCCCACGGCCTCGCGCCGGCGGCGGCGTCAGGAGGCCTCCGCCGCGGCGCAGCGCGTGCAGATCGGCGAGGCCGTCGACCGGATCCTCGAGGCCGGCGACGACGTCGACGCGCTGTCGATGCTGCACCAGGTGGACCTGCACGAGCGGCTGGTCGACGTGGACGCCGTCCCCTCCGCCGACCCGGACGTGCTCGGGGGCCCGTTCGTGCACGTCGTCGTCGACGAGGCGCAGGAGCTGACCGACGCGGAGTGGCGGATGCTGCTGCGCCGCTGCCCCTCGCGCAGCCTGACGATCGTCGGTGACCGCGCGCAGGCCCGGCACGGGTTCGCCGGGACGTGGGAGGAGCGGCTGGCCCGGGTCGGTCTCGACCACGTCACCGTGGCGTCGCTGAGCATCAACTACCGCACGCCGGAGGAGGTGATGGCCGAGGCGGAGCCGGTGATCCGGGCGGTGCTGCCCGACGCCAACGTGCCGACGTCGGTGCGCAGTGGCGGCGCCCCCGTCGAGCACCGTCCGCGTGCCGACCTCGACGACGTCCTCGACGGGTGGCTGGCCGCGCACGCCGAGGGCACGGCCTGCGTGATCACCGCCTCCGGCACCGTCGAGGGCGTCCTGGACAGCGTTGTCGTGGCGGCGTCCTCGCGGGTGCGGGTGCTGACCCCGGCGCTGGCGAAGGGCCTCGAGTTCGACCTCGTGGTGCTCCTCGACCCGGACTCCTTCGGCGAGGGCATCGCGGGCGCGGTCGACCGGTACGTCGCGATGACCCGCGCGACCCAGCGACTCGTCGTCCTCACGAGCGGGTGAGGTCACTCGGGGTCGGCGATCGCCGCCCCGGTGACGGTGACGCTGGCGTGCCCGTCGGTGCCGGGGAAGGTGAGCGGCAGCTCGACGCGGGCGGTCAGGCTGACCTCGACCCGGTTGCCGGCGACGCGGACGTCGTAGCGCAGGCCGGGGTGCTCGCCGTACGCGCCGACGTCGGCGAGGTAGTCGCCGACGGCGGCGCGGGCCCGGCCCGGGGTGAGGGCGAGCGGGTCGTCGCCGAGGCCGCCGGTGTAGACCTCGCGGCCCTCGGCGCCCAGGTCGGCGGCGCGCAGGGCCGCACCCTCGGCGAGGGTGGCCAGCGACTGGCGCCGGAGGAACGCCTGGCTGGCGTCGACGACCACCGCGACCAGCATCAGCAGCACCACGGCGAAGCCGACGACCAGCGGGCTGACCGAGCCGCGCTGGCTACTCCTGCGCCGCACCGGTGATCTCCTGGTACTGCCCGATCGGCACGGTGTGGGTGGCGTCGAGGGCGAACCGCGGGCGGCCGCTGCCGAGGACGTCGGGCAGGAGCGGCAGCGTCACGGCGGTCTCGACGCGAACCGTGATGACCGACGTCCCGCTGTGGCACTGGTCGGGGAACGGGGTGCACGAGACGTGCACGGTGACCGGAATCCCGTCGAGGCCCTGGTCGTCGAGCGCCTGGCGGGCGGCCTGCCGCGCGGCGACCTCGCCCTGGGCGTCGGTCGGGGCGAGCGCGAACGCCCGTCCGGCCGAGCGGGCCGCCGTGGTCGCGGCGAACGCGCCGCCCTGCACCTGGAAGAGCGTGATCACCACCCACACCATCGGCACCAGCAGCAGGACGCCGAGCCAGACCAGCTCGACGATCGCGCTGCCGCGCTCGTCGCGGGGCCCCCGGGAGAAGAGCGGCCTCACGGCGGCTCCTCCACCGCGTGCCCCCGGACCTCGACCTGCACGGCCGGGCCGCCGATCCCGAGCGCCGGCACGCTCGCCCGGACGACGACCTCGACCATCGCCACGCCGCCCACCGTCACCCGGCGCACGGTGACGTCGTCGGCGAACCGGCCCGAGATCGCGCCGTCGACCTGGTCACGGGTGCGCGCCTCCCCCGCGCCGGGACCGCGGTCCTGGGTGGCGGCATACCGGGCGCCCTCGGCGGCCGCCGAGGCCAGGGTGTTGCGCACGTGCAGCACGAGCGCGAGCTGGATGATCCCGAGCAGGAGCGGGACCAGCACGATGAGCACCAGCACGAAGTCGACGACCGCGGCACCCCGCTCGCCCCGCCGACGCCGTGCGCACCGACCACGCCGGCCAGGGGCGGCCACTACTTCACCTTGTTGAGCGCGGCCTGCAGCATCTGCTCCAGCTGCGGCTTCGCGATGCCCCAGATGCCCATCACGATGGCCGCGCTCATCACCGTGACGAGCACCCAGCCCGGGACGTCGCCGCGGTCGTCCCGACGCCGTCGTCCCGAGCGAGGCACCAGGCGCGGCACGAGGTGGACCAGGAGCGCGACCTGGAGGCGGAGCAGGTGGTCGAGGAGCTTTCCCATGGTGGTTCCTTTCCGAGATACCAGGGACTCAGGAGATCGTGAGGGACAGTCCGATCAGGCCGGGCCAGAACGCGAAGACGACGGTCACCGGCAGCACGAGGAACACCACCGGCACCATCATCAGCACCTCGCGCCGGGCGGCGACCTCGATCAGCTCGCGGCGGCCGGCCTCGCGGACGTCGCCGGCCTGGGCGTGCAGGACGTCGGCGAGCGGCGTCCCGCGCTCGATGGCGATGGCGATGCCCTGGGCGAACCGGGACACCAGGGGCAGCCCGGTCGCCGCGGCCATCGCGTCGAAGGCCGTTCCGACCGGCTCGCCGGTGCGGACCGCGGCCAGCACCCGGCCGAGGTCGTGGGAGAGCTCGCCGCCGCTGCGGCGGACGACGCGGTCGAGGGCCGCGACCGGCCCCTCACCGGCCGCGACCGCGAGGGCGAGCAGCTCGGCCAGGGTGGGGAACTCGGCGAGGATCCGGCGCTCGCGGGCCTTGACCTGGCTCGTGAGCCAGCTGTCACGGGCCAGCACCCCGGCGGCGAAGGCCACCGCGCACAGCACCAGCGGGCCGAGCGACGGGGTCGGACCGGCCAGGGCCCGCAGGACGGAGTAGGCCGCGACGACGGCGAAGCCGACCAGGCCCCAGAGGACCTGCTCGACGCGGAGCTCGTGCACGGTCTTGTCGATGCCGGCCCGGCGCAGCCGGCGCTCGACCGACGCCGCGCCGCCGAGGACCCGCTCGACGCCGTCGGCGGCCGCCCGCAGCGGTGGCCCGAAGACCCCGACCGCGGCCGAGGTCGGTGGTCGCACGGCACGCGCCAGGCCCCCGGTCTGCGGAAGGTCGCGGACGTAGGGCAGGACCCGGACCGCGAGCTGCGGTCGACGGATCACCAGCACCCGGCGCGCGACGAGGAGCAACCCGAGGGCGGACGTGCCGCCGAGCACCGCGCCCCAGGTCGCCGCGGTCACGACAGGATCCGTCGTTCCGCGGGCAACCGCCCGATCCGCATCATCACGCGGTAGGCGAGCAGGCAGGTGCCGGCACCGATGCCCAGGATGACGGCGCCCGCCGGTGAGCGGTACCGCTCGATCACCTCGGACTGGGTCGACATGAACAGCAGCACCGCCCACGGTGCGGCGACGGCCAGGCGGGCCCCGTTGACCGCCCAGGCCTGGCGGGACTCGAGCTCGGACCGGGTGCGCTGGTCGTCGCGCAGGTAGCCCGACAGGTTGCGCAGCAGCCGGCCGAGCTCGCCGCCACCGACCTCGCGGGCGATGCGCAGACCCTCCACGACGCGGTCCCCGACGGGGTCGGCGAGCCGGTCCTTGAGCCGGTCGAGGCAGTCGCCGAACCGACCGCTGACCTGGTAGTCGAGCGCGAAGGCGTCGAAGGCCGGCCGCAGCGGCTCCGGGCCGCGGACCGCGAGCCCGGCGAGCGCGTCGGGCAGGGAGAGCCCGGCCCGGACCGCGGAGGCGAGGTTGTCGATGGCCTCCGGCCAGACCTCGGCGAACTCGCGCTGCCGCCGCCGGGCCCGGCCGGCGACCACGGCGACCGGCAGGTAGGCCCCGATCACGCCGAACGCGACGGCGACCGGCGGCGTCGACGACACGGCCTGGATCACGACGGTGACCACGGCGCCGCAGCCCAGGCACAGGGCGACGAAACCGGTCGGCGACACCTCGCCCATCCCCGCGGCGGCGAGGAGCCGGGCGGTGCGACCGGGCTCCCGGACGGTCCTCCCCGGGCGGCGCGGCAGGGCGAAGGCCGACCAGACGAGCAGCAGCCCGACACCGACCCCGAGACCCACCACGGCGCCCATGTTCAGCGCCCGTCGTTCAGGAGCCGGTGAACGTCGATCCCGACGCGTTCGTAGAGCTCGAGCCGCGACGGCATGCCGTGGGTGCGGCGCAGCTCCTGCCCGTGCCGCACGAAGAGGGGCTCGGCCTCGATGACGTCGTTCTCCACCCGGCCGGGCACGGCGACGATCTCGTTGACCCGGCGCACGCCGCGGTGGTCGATGCCGAGGTGGACGACGAGGTCGACCGACGAGGCCACGGTCGGCACGACGAAGCGGGCCGAGATGTTCTCCCCGGCCAGCAGGGGCAGCGTGCACATCTTCACCAGCGCCTCCCGCGCGCTGTTGGCGTGCAGGGTGCACATGCCCGGCAGGCCGGCGTTCAGCGCGAGCAGCAGGTCGAGGCACTCCTCGGCCCGCACCTCGCCGACGATGATCCGGCTCGGCCGCATCCGCAGCGCCTCCTTGACCAGGTGGCGCAACCGGATCTCGCCGGTCCCCTCCAGGCCGGACTGCCGGGTCTGCAGCGGCACCCAGTCGGGGTGTGGGAAGCGCAGCTCGAAGACCTCCTCGGCCGAGACCACCCGCTCGCCGCCGGGCACGGCGGCGGCCAGGCAGTTCAGGAGCGTGGTCTTGCCGGCCTGGGTGCCGCCGGCGACCAGGATGTTCAGGCCGGCCCGCACGCTCGCCTCCAGGAACGCCGCCGCCCGCTGGCTCAGGCTCCCCAGCTCGACCAGGTCGTCGAGCTGGCCCGCCCGCAGCACGAACTTGCGGATGTTGACCGCGCTGAACCCCCGGCTGATCCCCTCCAGGACCACGTGCAGCCGGTGCCCCTGCGGCAGCATCGCGTCCACGAACGGCGTCGAGACGTCGAGGCGCCGCCCGCTGCTCTTCAACATCCGCTCCACCAGCTCGGTCACCTGCGCCTGCGTCAGCACCAGGTTGGTCAGCTCGTGCCGACCGTTGCGCGCCACGAAGACCCGCGACGGGTCGTTGATCCACACCTCCTCGACCGTTGGGTCGTCGAGGAACACCTGCAACGCACCGAACCCCGAGACCCGCGCCACCAGCTCACCGACCAGCGCCCCGACGTCGCCGACCGGCGCGACCCGTCCGGTCAGGCTCCGCTCGTCGTGCGCGCGCACCACCGACTCCGCGATCCGACGCACCACCGCCGAGTCCTGCTGCGGATCGACGCCCTCGCGCCGCACCAGCTCGCGCACGTGCAGGTCGAGCTGCTCGACGACCGACCGGAGGTCGTCAGGGGTCTGCACCGACATCAGGCATCCCCCTCCCGAGTGAGAAAGCCTGCGATCGAACGAATGTAAGCCTCGAAACCCTCCGCGAACAGAGGCAATGTCAGGCCTGTGGACAGGACCCCGCGCAGTGCGCACCACGAGACCTCCCCAGCACCACCCACCCCACCCGCTGCCCTCAACCAGCGCCACGAGGACGCCGACGCAGCACCGCCCCGGTGTTCGTCGAGTCACAACGGAGCCGTTCTTGGAACGATCCAAGAGCCGTCGTTGCTGAGATGGACATGACCACCACCACCGAGATCGTCCTCGCCGAGGAGCTCCAGTCCCTGCACACCTCCTACGTCCGTGCCATCAACTCCGCCATCGACTCGGGTGACGACCAGTCAGCCCGGGACCTGGGCGTCGCCCACGACCGCGAGAAGGCGGCCCTGGTCGCCGCGCACCGGGGCAGGGCGAGCTCGCGCCCCCGGTGGTTCCGCCGCCGCTGATCCTCCGGTCGGGAGGACCCGACTCGTCCGGCTGCGTCAGGGGCGGGCGGGTCGCAGTCCCAGGACGCCGCTCAGCCCGGCGTCCCAGCCGAGGGCCCGGTCGGCGGCCAGGCGGGCGTCGAGGACGGCGGCCTCCTCGGCGGTGTGGTCGACCGGACGACGGGTGTCGAGGTCGACCATCAGCGTGACGACCTCCAGGGTGCTGGCGACTGCGTCGGTCGAGTCGTTGACCAGGTAGGAGACCAGGTGCAGCGCCTTGCTGGTGCGCGCGACCAGCCGGTGCCGCACCGAGAGCCGCTCGCCCAGGCGTGCCTCCGCCAGGTAGCGCACGTGGTGCTCGAGGTCGAAGAAGTTGTGCCGCCCCTCCTCGATCCGCTCCGGGGTGAACCCGAGGTCGGCGAAGAACGCCCAGCCGGCCTCGTCGTGCAGCGCCACGTGGTGCCGCACGTTGAGGTGCCCGTTGGCGTCGACGAGGTCGGCGGTGACCTCGGTCGTGTACGACGCGGGCAGGGCACGGAGGTCGGTCACGGACGGCGCGCGGCTCATGGCCGTGATCGTCGCACCGTCACGGCCGCCGTGTCGTGCGCCGCCACCGCGGCGACGTGGCCCGCGCCGAGGTCGAGGTCGGTGACCCGGACCCCCGGGCCGTCGAGCCGGACGCCGGTCATCGGCTCGGTCAGGCCGACCCCGCGCAGCTTCAGCACCGCCTCCTTGCGGGCCCAGGTGAGCAGCAGGTTGTCGCTGCGCTCCCCCGGGGCGTGCACCTGGTCGGCGAGGTTCGCCAGGACCCGGCCCGGGCGCCGCTCCTCCACGTCGACGCCGACCGCCCCGCGCTCGCGCCAGGCCAGCACCACGCGGTCACCGGAGTGCGCGATCGAGGCCTCGAGCCCGTCGACGGCCGGCTTGCCGTGCGGGCCGCCGCACCGCGCGCACCGCACCCGGACGACGACCGCGCGCGGCTCGCCGCCGACGACCGCGGCCGCCGCCGTCCGCAGCAGCGCGCGCCCGGTCACGAAGCGGGCCCGGTCCTCGGGCCGGACCAGCCGCTGCACCCGGGCCACCTCGTCGGCGTCCAGCAGGTCGCGCAGCGCCGGGCCGTCGACCGGCTCGCACCACTCGACCGTGATCACCGGGCTATCGTCGCGGACCCGGCCGCCGGTCGCCCCACGACCCCACGGGCTCCTCGGTCGGCTCCTCGGTCGGCTCCTCCGTGGGCTCCCCGGTCGGCTCCTCCGTCGGCTCCTCCGGCTCCTCCTCGACGACGGGCTCGTGCGCCACGACGACGGGCAGCTCGGCCGACGGCGACGCGTCCTGCTCCCGGACGTCGGCGGCGTAGGCCCGGGCCACACGGAGCACCTGGTGCACGTAGCCGCGGGAGGGCCGGTGCGCGGTCAGCGCCGCCTGCAGCTCCGCGTGCTCGTCGAGGTCGAGCGCGGTCCCGCACAGCCGGACGGCGAGCGCGAGCGCGGCGTCGTCGACGTCCTGGACGTCGCGGCGACCGTCGTCGTCGGCGTCGACGCCGTAGACCGCCCACTCGGCGGGCAGGAGGCCGACCGGTCCGGACGTCCGGTCCCAGCGGCGCAGGCCGTCGACCCGACCGCGGTCGGTGTCGCGGAGCCGGTCGCGGCCGTCCTCGCCGTCGAGCGGGACGCCGTGCACGGCCGGCGTCGCGCGGCCCACCTCGTCGAGGTCTCCCCCGCCGCGGCGGCCGTGGTCGGACTCCACCCGCGCGACCGCGGCGAGCGTCGTCCACCTGACCTGGCAGCCGACCCGGGGGTCGGCCACCACCGTGGCGGCCCGCTGGTAGGCCGCGACCGCCGCTGAGGGCACCTCGGCGACGTCCTGGTCGCCGACGCGGCCCGGGGTCGCGACGACCGGGGTCGGCACGTCCCGCTCGTCCAGCACGGCGGGCGGGTCGAGGGCCCCGACGACGGGGGCGGGCTCGGGTGGGGGCGGGGCGACCCGCGCCGGCAGGGACACCGGCTCGACGTCGACCCGGACGGCGGACTCACCCGGTCCGGCGGTGGCCGAGGCCACCAGCCCGGTCGCGATGCCCGCGGCGGTGAGCAGGCTGCACGTGCCGAGGAACAGGATCCGGCGCACCGGCACGACCGGCAGGTCGCGCAGGGCGTACCGCCGTCGGGTCGGCGCTCGGTGGCTCGTCATCGCTCGGTCCTGGCTCGTGGGTCGCGGGTGCGCGTCGTGGGTCGGGGGGAGCGGCGGGTGCCGCTACCTCCCTTGTCGACCGGCGCCGGACCCCGCTGAAGGGGGCGGCCGGATCGTCACCGAACGGTGGACCCGCTGTGGATCGGACGACGCCGCCTGACCAGGCGCCGGCGCGGGCACTGACTAGCCGCGTACCCCCCGGACGGCACCCGGTCAAGGCCCGCTCGGGGCATACGCACGGCTCCGTGTCGCGCCTACCGTCGAGGGTGCCGGGGGGCGCCAGGTCCTCGGGCACCCAGCCGAGGAGGAGGAGCACCCGTGACCGCGTTCGACCTCACCCTCGCCGGCCCGCTCGGGCCGGCCTTCACCGGCGGTCTCGGCGGGCCCGGTGCGGGCACCCACGCCCACCTCGACTGGCACGACAGCGCCGCGATGCGTCTCGGTGCCGCGCCCGGCAGCACGGTCCGCGCCACGCTGGAGGGCCGCGTCACCGAGCGCGTCGACGACACCGCCAGGGGCGTCCGGCTGACCGTCGCCGACCCGAGCGGGCGGGTCTCGGCCTTCCACACCTTCCTCACCGACGTGCCCGCGCGCCTCCAGGTCGGGGCGCGGGTCGCCCAGGGCGAGCCGCTGGGCGCGGTGCTGTGCGTCGACGGCGTCCGCCCGCACCTCCACCTGGCCCTGGGCGAGCTGGTCGCGGGCCGCACGACCGGGATCGACCTGTACTCGTCCTACCTCGAGCT
Source organism: Nocardioides sp. S-1144 (assembly GCF_005954645.2). Taxonomy (NCBI): domain Bacteria; kingdom Bacillati; phylum Actinomycetota; class Actinomycetes; order Propionibacteriales; family Nocardioidaceae; genus Nocardioides; species Nocardioides dongxiaopingii. The sequence continues at coordinate 923,368 of NZ_CP040695.2, read as the reverse complement.
GAGCATGACCCAGACGACGATCGCGGTGACCTTCTTCCAGCACCCCGACGCGCCGCCCGTGCCGGTCGGCGGCCCGCTCGGCCCCACCGACCTGCGCGAGGCCTGGGCGATCGACGTCGGGAGCCTGGTCGGCGTGCAGCGCGCGCTGGTCTCGCTCGGCTTCGACCCCGGCCTGCCGAGCGGCGTCGACGGCCCGCGCAGCCGGCACGCCGTCCGGCGCTTCCAGGCCGACCACGGCCTGCGCCCCGACGGCGTCCTCGACGCCCGGACCCGCGCGGCGCTCGCCTCCGTGCTGACGGCGGCCGGCCTGGTCACCACCGTCGCCTGAGCGGCGGGCCCCGCTCAGCGACGGGGCAGGTGCAGGCGCAGCGCGGAGCCGTCGGCGGGTCGCTCGAGCCGCCCGCCCAGGGAGTCGAGCACGACCTGGATCCGCTCCTCGGCCGCCCGGGCCGGGGCGCGGCGCGTGCCGTTGGCGTCGACGCAGCTGACGTCGATCTGCAGGCGGCTGGCGGCACCCTCGAACACCAGGCGGACCGCACCGGTGTCGTGCTGGAGGACGTCCTCGAGCAGCAGGTCCAGCACCTGCTCGACCGGGCCCGGGGTGAAGCGCAGCTCGATGTCGCCCTCGACGGCGGCGCTGAGCGAGCGGTGGTCGAGGTCGAGGACGTCGGCCCAGCGCTGCGCCACCTGGGTGGCGAGGTCGCGCAGCGGCAGCGCCGCCCCGGCCAATAGGACGCCGCGGCCGCCGAGCTCGACGAGCTCGCCGGCCACCTGGTCGAGCCGGCCCACGGCCCGGAGGCAGCCGATCGTGGCGTCGCGGGCCTCGCCGGACAGCGTGGGGTCCTCGATGATCTCCTCGAGCCGGAACCGCAGGCTGGTCAGCGGCGTGCGCAGCACGTGGGACGCGTGCTGCCCGAACTCGCGCTCGCGCTCCATCCGCTCGCGCATCTGGGTGGCGCTGCTCGCGAGCGCGAGGGCGATCGCCCGCGCCTCGGGCACGCCGCCACGCGGGAGGTCGAGGTCGAACCGGCCGCGCCCCAGCGCCGCGGCCGCCACGGCGAGCTGCCGGAACGGGGCGGAGAGCGACCGCGCGACGAGGTAGCCCGTGACGCCGGCCAGGATCGCCAGCAGCCCGAACACGGCGAGCACCTCGAACCGGTCGCCCCACACGCCCTCGAGCGTCTGGTCGTGCACGTTGGTCAGCTCGACCTCCTCGCCGTCGCCGAGGATCACCGCGGACGCGAGCTGGTCGGCCGGGGCACCGGGGTCGAAGTCGGCGCCGGTCAGCACCACACGCGTGCTGTCCTCGCGCTTGATCACGATCCGGCTGCGCGGGGTGAGGAACGGCCTGAGGAGCTCCCGGTCCAGGACGCCGCCGGCGGCGACCGCGTCGGAGATGACCGCCCCCATCGCCTCGGCGGTCGCGGCGACGTCCGCGGCCTCGTGGGCGCGGACCGCGCTGTCGCTGGCGTGGCTGCGGATCAGCCCCGCGCCGACGAGCAGCAGGAGCGTGATCGCGATGAACGCGGTGGTGAGTCGCTCACGCATCGGGCGCGGGAGCCTCGAGGCGGAAGCCCACGCCCCTCACCGCGACGACCCGCTCGGTCACGCCGACGCTCTCGAGCTTCTGCCGCAGCCGCCCGATCGTCACGTCGAGGGTCTTGGTGGAGCCGTACCAGTTCTCGTCCCAGACGTCGGCCATCAGCCGGCCGCGGGAGACGACCTTGTCCTTGTTGGCGGCCAGGATCGACAGCACGTCGAACTCCTTGCCGGTCAGCGGCACCTCGACGTCGCCGGCGTACACGCGCCGGGCGTCGACGTCGATCCGCAGGCCGTCGTCGGGCTCGTCGTGGGCCGAGCCGGCGCCGGTGCGGCGCAGCAGCGCGCGGACGCGGGCCTGCAGCTCGGCGAGGCCGAACGGCTTGGCGAGGTAGTCGTCGGCGCCGTAGTCGAGGCCGACGACGCGGTCGAGCTCTCCGGCGCGGGCGGTGACGATCATGATCGCGCCCTCGAACCCGGCGGCGCGGGCCTCCTTGCAGACCTCGAGGCCGTCCATGTCGGGCAGACCGAGGTCGAGGATCACCACGTCGGCGGAGCGCCCGGAGAGCTCGTCGAGGGCCTTCTGGCCACTGTCGACCCAGCCGACGTCGTAGCCCTCACGCTCCAGCGTCCGGACAAGGGGGAACGCGATGTCCTCCTCGTCCTCGACGACGAGCACTCTGTGGCCCATAGGGGGGAGCATAGGGGGTGCGACACGGTGTCCGGAGCCAAGTGCGACATGTGGCCACTCCGGAGGCTCGCGCGGCCCTGCACGACGCGCTGCTCCTCACCTGTCTACGACGCTAGGCCGACCGGAGCCACGGCGTGCCCACCGCGAGCCCACACCGGTCCCAAAGTTCGGTAACAGGCCGTGGCGGGGTCAGCCGGCGAAGAGGTCGCCGAGGTCGGCGACCCGGTCGAGCACCTCGTCGTGGCGCAGCTGCTCCAGGCCGAGGGGGTCCTCGGCGCCCTCCTCGACCTCGTCCCACGCGACCGGTGCGGCGACGTAGGGACGTTCCCGCCCGCGCAGCGAGTACGGCGCGACGGTGGTCTTCGACCCGGCGTTCTGCGACCAGTCGAAGAACACCTTGCCGCCCCGCTTGGCCTTGGTCATCGTCGCGGTGACGAGCTTCGGGTGCTCGCCCTGGAGCTCCTCGGCGATCTCCCTGGCCAGCGCCGTCGACTCGTCGGGCGGGAGGCGCCGGGGCAGGTCGGCGTAGAGGTGCAGGCCCTTGCTGCCGCTGAGCACGGGCTTGGCGACGAGGTCGCGCTCGGCCAGCTTGTCGCGCGCGAGCAGCGCGACCTGGCAGCACTCGTGCAGCCCGGCGGGCTCGCCGGGGTCGAGGTCGACGACGACCCGGTCGGCGTTGCGGGGGCGGCCGTTGCGCCCGACCCGCCACTGGTGCACGTGCAGCTCGAGCGCTGCGAGGTTGGCCATCCAGGTCAGCGTGGCGAGGTCGTCGACGACCGGGAACACCAGGGTGTCGCCGTGCCGGCTCGAGCCGCGCGAGCCGGTGGTCGGCACGGTGACGGTGCGCACCCACGACGGTGTCCCGGGCGGGACGTTCTTCTCGAAGAAGCTCGCGTCCTGGACGCCGTGCGGCCACCGGATCCGGGTCACGGCGCGGTCGCGCAGGTGCGGGAGCATCGTCGGGGAGATCCGCGCGTAGTAGTCGAGGACCTCGCCCTTGGTCGTGCCGGTGCGCGGGTAGAGCACCTTGGCCAGGTTGCTGATCTTGAGCGTCCGACCGTCGACGTCGACGTGGAGCTCCTCCTTCTCGACCCGCTGCTGGGGCCGCTCGCGCGGGCTCACAGGTCGGCTGCTCCCAGGTCGGTGCGCAGGCCGCGGAACGACGGCTGGCGCAGCCGGTCGTACCCGCGCCCGTGGGAGTCGACGTCGACGACGAGCACCGGCTCGCACCACCGGGTGCCGAGCGCGTCGACGCGCGGAACCTCGTCGGCGAACGGGCTGTCGGCGCGGGCCAGCCCGGCCACCGCCTCGGCCAGCACCCGGCTCTGCCTGGCCGCGATGCCGCTGCCGACCCGGCCCCGGTAGCGCAGGCCGTCGGGGGTGGGCTCGCCGACGAGCAGGGCGGCGAGGCGGTCGGTGGTGCCCTCCTGCGGCCGCCACCCGCCGACGACGAAGGACTCCCGGTGGCGGTGGGCGAACTTCAGCCAGTGCGGCGAGCGCTCCGCCGGGCGGTACGGCGCGGAGAGCCGCTTGCTGACGATGCCCTCGAGACCCTGCTCGCGGGTGGCGTCGAGCAGCATCGGGCCGTCGTCGTAGGACGGCGGCACCTGCCAGGCGCTGCCCTCGAAGGTCTCGGCCAGCAGTGCGCGGCGGGTGGCGAGCGGCTCGGCGAGCAGGTCGCGGCCGTCGAGGCGGAGCAGGTCGAAGATCATGAACGTGACCGGCACCTGGTGCACCAGCCGGGCCACCGAGGTGGCCCGCCGCACGTGCATCCGCTCCTGGAGGACCCGGAAGTCGGGCAGGCCGCGCTCGTTGAGCGCGATCACCTCGCCGTCGACGAGGTGGTCGCGGTCGGCGAGCGGCGCGTCGGCGACGTCGGGCCAGGCGGCGGTGACGTCGTTGTCGTTGCGGCTGGTGAGCCGGGTGCCGCTCCCGCCCGCCCGGCCGGCGGGGCGGGTGTCGGCGAGGATGCGCATGCCGTCCCACTTGACCTCGTGGGCCCACTCCTCGCCCGTGGGCACGTGGTCGCCCTTGGTGGCGAGCATGGGACGCATGGGGCCATCCTGCCTGCGGGCGGTGACTTTCGCCCGCCGCACCCGTCAGACTGGTGCGACTCGTAGGAGCACACGACCTCGAAAGGCCTCAGCATGCGCGCGATCTGGAAGGGTGCGGTCTCGTTCGGACTGGTCAGCGTGCCCGTGAAGCTCTACTCGGCGACCGAGAGCCACGACGTGTCGTTCCGGCAGGTGCACGCCAGCGACGGCGGGCGGATCAAGTACCAGCGGGTCTGCGCGATCGACGGCGAGGAGATCGCCTACGCCGACATCGCCAAGGGCTACGAGACCGAGGACGGCGAGATGGTCATCCTCAGCGACGACGACATGGCGCAGCTGCCCTCGACGTCCTCGCGCGAGATCGCGGTGGAGAAGTTCGTCCCGACCGACCAGATCGACCCCATGCTCTTCGAGAAGTCCTACTACCTCGAGCCGGAGAAGAGCGGGGCCAAGCCGTACGCGCTGCTGCGCCAGGCGCTGATCGACGCCGACCGGATGGCGGTCGTCACCGTCGCGCTGCGCCAGCGCACCACCGTCGCCGTGCTGCGCGTGCGCGACGACGTGATCGTGCTGCAGACGATGATGTGGCCCGACGAGATCCGCCAGCCCGACTTCACCATCGACACCGGGGAGATCAAGGACTCCGAGGTCAAGATGGCCAACATGCTGGTCGAGACCCTCGCCGGCGACTTCGACGCCGGCGACTTCGAGGACGACTACGCCGACGCCGTCCAGGAGCTGGTGCGGACCAAGATCGAGGGCGGCGAGATCAAGCGGACCCCCACCTCGACGAAGTCCTCGGGCGAGGTCGTCGACCTCCTGGCCGCCCTGCAGCGCTCGGTGCAGAACGCGAAGAGCGCGCGCGGCGAGGCCACCGACGCCGACGACGACTCCGACGACGGGACCGACGAGAAGCCGGCGAGGAAGACCGCGGCGAAGAAGGCCCCCGCGAAGAAGGCGCCGGCCAGGAAGACCGCGGCGAAGAAGGCCCCCGCCAAGAAGACCGCGGCCAAGAAGACCACGACGAGGAAGACGGCCGCCAAGAAGGCGAGCTGACCTCAGGGGACCCGGGCGTGCCGACGGCCCAGCCGTGGGCGGGGCGTGGGGCGGGGTGGTCAGGGTTCGGCCGGCTCGGCTGGTGGTGGGTCGAGTGGTGTGGTGCCGTGGTGGTCTCGTCGGTAGGTGAGGCCCGACGGTGCGGTCCAGTGGTAGGTGCCGGGCGTCGTCGTGGTGTAGCGCCAGCGGCCGTGGGTCTTGGCGCGGTGGTGTCGTCGGCAGAGGGGGGCGAGGTTGTCGGTGGAGGTCGGCCCGCCGAGGTCGTGGGGGGTGATGTGGTCGAGGTCGCAGCGGGTGGCGGGTCGTCGGCAGTGGGGGAAGGCGCAGGTGAGGTCGCGCAGCTCGATCTGTTCGCGCAAGCGGTCGGGGGCTTCGTAGGCCTCGACGTGGACGTGGTCGTGGAGGTCGATGACTTGCTTGATGGTGACGTGGGTAGCGGTGGCGCACCAGGTCTGGATGGTCTCGACGGTGACCGGACTCCGGGTGGTCTCGGAGCGTCCGAGGTCGGGTGAGTCCTGGTGCAGGTGCACGACCAGCGGCCGGGTGGGCTGGCTGGTGAGGTCGAGGGGCTGGTCGCCGCGGGCGAGGTCGCCGAGGGCGATCGAGCGGCGGACGTCGAGGGGCTCCTCGCACCCGGCCTCGGCCAGGGTCGCCGCGCCCGTGCGCAGGGCGTCCTCGAGGTCCATCGCGTCGGGCACGGACAGCACGCCCTCGAGGCGGGCGTTGCCGTCGAGGGTGGCGTGGGTGAGGTCGATCGCGACGTACCGCTCGTCAGCGGGCGGGGCGACGTCCTGGGGTGCGTGGCGGGCGAGGGCCTCGGTGACGAGGCGGTCGAGCTGGGTGAAGGTGATCGAGGAGACGGCCTGGGCGAGTCGGGCGTCGACGTACGCCGCGCCGTCGACGGGCAGGCGCATCGTCGACTCGGCGATCCGACCGGCCTTCCAGACGGGGAGCCGGCCGTCGAGGACCGCTGCCCAGAGCCGGGGAAGCCGGTAGCGGAGCTCGAGGGCCCGGCCGAGGTAGCCCAGCCCGGCGTCGGTGCTCATGCCCATCGCGGCGGCGAGGTCGTAGGCGGCGAACTCCTCGACGACCGGGCAGCCGACACCACCCAGCGGGAGCGGCCGCTCGCCGAACGTCACGGTGTGGGGGTCGTCATCGGTGGTGTGCTCGCGGGCCCAGTCGAGGACCGAGACCAGGGTCGCGACCTCGGCCCGGCGGGTCGCCGCCTGGTGGGTGCGCACCGCCACCAGCGCCGGGTCGGCAAGCTGGGCGGTGGCTGCGGCCATGGATCCATCATACGCCGGCCGACAGACAATCGCTACTGTGTTCGACAATCTGCGAGTGGGTTCCCGCGCCGACCTCTGCGTGGTCTCGAGACGGCCGCAGACGGCCTCCTCGACCACCAGGCCAGCCGCTCGGTCTCGGGTCGCAAGGCGCGCGTGCGGCTCAGTCGCCCTCGACGCCGGGGCCGCGGCGCCACCAGGTGGCGAGCTTGTCGGCGTCGCCCCGGGTGAGGGTGGCCTCGGCGTAGCAGGCGCAACCGGGCAGGTCCCAGTAGCGGACCGGGCGGCCGGCCGCGGTCGTGTACTCGTAGAGGGCGCCGTCGTCCTTGCCCCGCCTGGCCTCCCACGTGCGCAGCGGACGCTCGCTGTCCTTCGCGACGGCGAGGGTCAAGGCGCGGTAGGCCTCGAGGGCCTCCTCGGACTCGAAGCGGCCCACGAAGACCTCGACCGGGCCGGTGGGGTCGCAGAAGCTCTCCTCGAGCTCGAGGTCGACGGCGGTCTCGATGCGGAGGCACTTCTCGACGTCGAGCCACCCGCCGAGGAAGTCGACGAGGCCGGGGGCGGAGGGGCCGGTCGGGTAGGCGACCGACGGGACCCGCGCCCGCACCTCGGCGACGAGGTCGTCGAGGTCGGTGCCGCGGGGCCCGGTGAGCGTCGCGGACTGCTGGGCGACGGCGTCGTCCCAGTAGACGGCGGCCCGCACGGGCGCGCCGGCGTCGTCCTCGCGCTCGAAGGCCATCAGGGTGCCGGAGGTCGTCGCCTCGTAGACGGTGCCGATGTCGTGCTCGACCCGCTCCTCCCGGGCGGCCTCCAGCGCGGCGGCCGAGGGGTAGGTGACGAGCTCGAGGGTGCCGGTCGGCAGCTCGCAGGTCAGCCTCTCGCCCCGGGCACGGGCGCGCCCGGCGGTCGTGCACATCACGTCGTCGGGGACGACGGCCTCCGCGAGCCCGCTGTACCTGGCGTTCACCGCGGCCGGGTCCGTCCCGTCCGGGTCGATCGTCTCGGTCTCGGTCTCGCTCGGGCTCGCCGACGGCGTCGTGACGCCTCCCCCGGTGGGTGCCGGCTCCTCGTCGCCACCGAGCACCACCGCCGCCACGACGCCGGCGACCAGCGCGAGCACGAGCACGGCAGCCGCGACGACCGGCCAGCGCCGACGGGCCCCGCCGCGCTCGGCCCGCGAGCCGGCGCGCGACACGACGTCCTCGCGCCCCTCCAGCGGCACCGGCGCTGGGACCGGCACCGGGATCGACGTCGGCGCCAGGGCGGGTACCGCCGGCATCCGCTCGCGGGTGTCGTCGGGCGCGAGGTGGGGCTCGGGTCCGGCACCAGGTCCGGCACCAGGAGCGGCGCCGGGCCGCGGGTGCCGCCGGACGTCGGCGTCGTCGGCCCGGCCGACCGCGTAGGCCAGGGCGGCACACGCCCAGCGGGCGGCCGCGGGGTCACCGCCGGGCACCCGGGCGAGCCGGTCGCCGGCGTCGCCGACGGCTTCGTCGACGGGCACGCCCGCGACGAGCCGGTCGACCAGGAAGCCGAAGACCCCGGACCGGACGGCGTCGACGAGCAGGCCGCGCTCGGCCGCCGTCGAGACGTCGGCGAAGGAGCCCTCCAGGGCCCCGCGCAGCACGTCGGCGTCGTCGAAGACGGCGTCCCCGCGTCGCACCCCGAGGTCGTACAGGTGTTCGTGGAGCTCCATCGCTTCCCCTCAGCCGGTCGTGGGTCGGGTCCGGCTCACGCCGTCTCCCACCGGAACAGTCTGGCGGCAACCAGGCTGACCACGAGCGCGAACCCCGCCAGGATCACGATCGGCAGCACCGCCGAGCCCGGTCCCTGGCCGCGCACCATCACGTCGAGCATGCCCTCGTTGAGGTGCTTGAGCGGGAGCACGTTCGACACCGCGCGCAGCCAGGCCGGCGCCGCGTCGAGCGGGAAGAACGAGCCGCTGAGGAACGCCATCGGCAGCACCATGAAGTTGGCGGCGTTCACCGCGCCCTCCGTGGTCGTGGTGATCGCCCCGGCGAGCAGGCCGACCGACATGAAGCAGAGCGTCCCGACGACGAGGAGCGGGATCGACATCCACCACGACCCGGTGAGCTGCAGCCCGAAGGCGCCGGCGCCCAGCCCGAGGAAGATGGCCATCTGCACGAAGGCGATCCCGATCGCGACGGCGACGCGCGCGCCGACCACGGTGCGCGTCGAGACCGGCGCGAGCTGGAGCCGCCGCAGCAGCTTCGACTGCCGCCAGCCCTGGATCGTCGCGGCCGCCCCGAACGCCGCGCTCATCGCCACCGCCCAGCCGAGCAGCCCGGGGGTCACGAACTGGATCGTGGTCAGCGAGTCGTCCTCGACGCGCTCGGTCTCCAGCGTGTACGTCGGCGGCGACCCCGTGGCCGCGACGTTCGCGCCGTCGACGAACGAGCGCAGCGTGCCCTGGGTGATGGCGGCCCCGACCTGGTCGGTCTGGGTGTAGTGCGCGACGAGGGTGTCGCCCCGCATCTCGACCGCCACGTCGGCGTCGCCCCGGCGGACCTCCTCGAGCGCCGCGGCGAGGTCGTCGCTCCGGGTGACGTCGAAGGTGTCGTCGAAGACCTCGCGCGCCCCCGCGGGCAGGTCGTCGACCAGCGACACGTCGCCGACCTGCACGAGCTCGACCCTCGACTGGCCCTGGTCGCCGAAGATGCCGCCGAACAGGACCAGGAACATCAGCGGGAAGATCAGCGCGAAGAACACCGAGGCCTTGTCGCGCAGGAAGCCCTTGATGATGGCCAGGGAGAGCGCCCGGAAGGTCGCCGTCGTCGCGGGCATCAGGCTCGGTACTCCCGCCCGGTGAGGTCGAGGAAGACGTCCTCGAGGGTGGCGGTCCTGATCTGGACGCCGTCGAGGCGGTCCTGCTCGGCGAGCCGGGTCAGCACCGCGGCCGGTGACCGGGTGGTGAGGACGACGCCGTCGACCGACTCGGTGGCCTCGTCGACGCCGTCGATCGCGCGGGCCTCGTCGAGGCTCACCTGGCCGGGACCCACGCTCACGCGGGTCGGCGCATCGAGCCCGCGCACGAGGGCCGCGGGGGTGTCCACCTCCAGGACCCGGCCGGCGTCCATGATCGCCACCCGGTCGCAGAGCACCTCGGCCTCGTCCATGTAGTGCGTGGTGAGCACGACGGTGCGGCCCGAGTCGTTCAGCCCGGCGAGCAGGTCCCAGAGGTTGCGCCGGGCCTGCGGGTCGAGCGCCGCGGTGGGCTCGTCGAGGAAGACGACCTCGGGGTCGTGCACGAGCGCGCAGGCGATCGAGAGCCGCTGGGCCTGGCCGCCGGAGAGGTCTTCCACGCGGGTGTCGGCCTTCTCGACCAGTCCGACCCGCTCGAGCCACTCCTCGGCCGCGGTCACCGGCACGGAGTACAGCGAGGCGAAGGTTCGGAGCTGCTCGCGGGCGGTGAGTCGCTCGAAGAACGCCGAGGCCTGGAGCTGCACCCCCATCCGCGGCAGCAGCCTCGGGTTGCGCGGCCACACCGCCTCGCCGAGGACCCGCACGCTGCCCTCGTCGGGCTGCCGCAGCCCCTCGATCATCTCCAGGGTCGTCGTCTTGCCCGCGCCGTTGGGGCCGAGGATGCCGACGAACTCGCCCTCGGCGACCTCGAGGCTCACCCCGTCGACCGCCCGCAGGTCGCCGTACCGCTTGACCAGGCCGTCCACCTCGATCGCCGCCATGCCCGGACCCTAGGGTCCGTCCGGGAGAGGGGGCCAGCCCGGGTCTCGCGGCCGGGGACCGCGCACGGCCCGCCGCGGGGTGCGACGGGCCGCGCGGGGTGGTGCGGACTGCCGGGGTGGCGGGGTGGGTCAGACGACCTTGGCGGTCCTCGGGCTGCGACCGGTCACGGTGACGTAGCCGGGCCTGGTGGCGGTGACGACCACGACGACCCGCTTGCCGCGGGCGGCCCTCGTCACCGCGAAGGTGCGACCGGCGCCGCGCGCACCGGCCACCGCCTTGCCGCCGACGAACCAGCGGTAGGTCAGCGTGACGCCGGCGTCTCGGGCGCCGGGGACGGCGCGCAGCGTGCGACCGACGGCCGCTCGGCCGGCCACCGTCGGCGTCGGGCGCCGCACCTGCTGGCCGAGCGCGACCGGCGCGGTGTCGGCGCTGGCGACCTCGGTCGGCGCGAAGCCCGGCTTGGTGCCGGTGACGACCACCCCGAGCCGCCGGCCGGCGTCGGCCGCCACGGCGGTGTACGTCGCGGCGGTGGCGCCGGTGATCGGCGCTCCGTCCCGCGTCCACCGGTAGGCCAGCGTCACGCCGTCGTCCCAGGTGCCGGCGACGGCGGTGAGCGGGACGCCGACGCGGGCGGTGCCGGTGACGGTCGGGGTCGGCGTCGTGGTCAGGTCGCCCGCGGCGACCGCGGCGGTCGCGGCGCTGGTGCGGGTGACGTCGCCGTAGCCGGCCTTCGAGCCGGCGACGGTCACGCGGACCACCTTGCCGGCGTCGTCCGGGCCCAGGAGCAGGGTCGGGCCGGTGGCGTCCACGACGTCCTCGCCGCCGACGGTCCACCCGAAGGCGAACGTCGTGCCGGGCGCCCAGCCCGTGGTGTCGGCGGTGAGCTCGGCGCCCACCTTCGGGGTGCCGGTGATCGTCGGCAGCGGCGCCGGGGCGACGGCCTGCTCGGCGACGTCGGCGCGGGTCGTGCAGGACGCACCGGGAGCACAGAAGCCACCGAGGGTCTGCGAGGACAGGCTCGCGCGCAGCGAGGCGGCGCTGACGTCGCCGTCGACGACGACGTCGAAGGACGCCGTGCGGCTGCCGTGGCGCGGCGTGGTGGGCAGCGCCCAGGTGAGGGTGTCGCCGGCGAGGGTCAGCCCGTCGGGAAGCGCACCGAGGGTGGCGTCGTCGAGCACGTCGGACAGGTCGACCTCGGCCACGCTCGACGTCAGCGGGACGTAGCCCCGGTTGGCCGCGGTGACGGTGTAGGTGACGGTGTCGCCGGGCTCGAGGGCACCGTCGGCGGTGTCCTGGCCGAGGACCAGGTCGTAGCGCTGCGGCCAGGCCGGCTTGTCGGCGTCGCGGACCCAGTCCTGGAAGAACGCGTCGAGCTCGGCACCCGAGACCTCCTCGGCGAGGGCGAGCAGCGCGGCGGTGCCGCGGCTCTGGCCGGCGTGGCGGACCTGCCACTCGCGGATGAGCGCGAAGAAGTCGGCGTCGCCGATCGAGAGGCGCAGCGCCTCCCAGAACTGCGCGCTGCGGGTGTAGGTCTGGTAGCCGTACAGGCCGGCGGCGTCGGTGATGCCGGCCGGCGGGGTGAGCCAGTTCGCGCTCTCGGGGGCGCTGGCCGACCAGCTGGTGAAGTAGGTGTACTCGGTGCTCGCGCCGCTGGTCGCGGGCTCGGCGAGCTGGTTGGCGAAGTGCGTCGGCATCCAGGTGGCCATGCCCTCGTTGATGTAGAGGTCGTTCCACACCGTGGGGGCGACGTTGTTGCCGTACCACTGGTGGGCGAGCTCGTGCACGAAGGTGCCGGCGTTGATGCTGGTCGGGAAGAAGGAGCGGTCCTGGGTCTCGAGCGCGTAGCTGATCGCGCTCGGGACGAGGTCGACGACCACGCCGATGCTGTTGCCGGGGTAGGGGCCGAAGCGCGACTCGAGCCCGTCGATGACGCTCTTGAAGCGGGCGCGCTGCACGCCGACGCTGTTCTTGTTCGCCGCGCTGCTCGCCGAGTCGACGAAGCTCCACTCGTGCAGGGTGCGGCCGCTGGCCAGGGTGACGTCGGACTCGAGGACGTCGTACTTGCCGATCGAGATGATCGCGAGCTCGGAGGCCATCGGCTCCTGCTGCACCCACCTCCAGGTGGTCCGGTCGCCCGCGACGTCCTTGCCGACCAGCTCACCGTTGCTCGCGGCGGCGGCAGCGCCGGTGCCGGCGGCGTTGGTGATCGTGGTGGGGATGTCGACGTCGATCGTGTAGGTCGCCTTGTCGGCGGGGGTGTTGTTGTTCGGGAAGCCGGTCATCGAGCCGATCGGCTGGTTGACGAACGTGGCCCCGTCGGCGGTGACGTTCCAGCCCTCGTAGGAGCCGTCGGCGTCGGTGTGACGGGTCGGGATGCCGCTGTAGGTGACCACCGTGGTGAAGGCACCGCTGACCGGGGTGGCCGGGGTGACGACCAGCTTGTGCTTGATGTCGGCCGGCACCTCGTCGTGCGCGAAGGCCGCGGGCACGCCGTTCACGGTCACCGACGACACCGCGAGACCGCCACGCTCGAAGTCGAGCGAGAACGACGAGAGCGGCGCCCCGGTCGTGCTCGCCTCGATCGAGGTCGTCGCGGCGATGGTGCTGAGCGCCAGCGTCGCGCCCGGCGTCCAGGCGATGTCGAGGTCGTAGTGCTGCACGTCGTAGCCGCCGTTGCCGACGTGGGGGAACAGCGAGTCCCCCGACGTCTGGGCACCGGCGACCGGGTCCTCGGCGTGGGCCGGTGCGGCGGCCGGCAGCGCGACGGCCGCGATCGCGACCAGCGGGGTGAGGAGTCGGGCCGAGATCCTCGTGGAGCGGGGGCGGGGCTTGGTCATCCTCGTCCTTCGGTTGGTGGGTGGACCCGCTCAACCTAGGGGCGGCCACCGACCACGCGCGGGGGAATCGGGTCGCCGAAACCGGGATGTAACGGAGCGCCGCTCAGGCCAGCGAGTCGAGCCAGGCCCGGTGCAGGTCGGAGAAGTGCCCCTCTCCCCCGGCGACGAGGTCGGCGGGGGTGCCGTCCTCGACGACGTCGCCGTGCGCCATCACCAGCACCCGGTCGGCGATCTCGACCGTGGACAGGCGGTGGGCGATGATCACGGCCGTCCGACCGGCGAGCACGGTGCGCAGCGCGTGCTGGACCAGCCGCTCCGAGGGGACGTCGAGGGACGACGTCGCCTCGTCGAGGATGAGCACCTCGGGGTCGGCGAGGAAGGCGCGGGCGAAGGCGACGAGCTGGCGCTGGCCGGCACTGAGCCGGCCCCCGCGGTTGGCGACCTGGGTGGCGTAGCCGTCGGGCAGCGCCATGATCAGGTCGTGCGCGCCGAGGGCGCGGGCGGCCGCCTCGACGTCGGCGTCGGAGGCGCCCGGCCGACCGAAGCGGATGTTGTCGGCGATGGAGCCGGTGAACAGGAAGTTCTCCTGGGTCACCATGACCACCGAGGAGCGCAGGTCGTCGGAGGCCAGGTCGCGCAGGTCGACGCCGTCGAGGAGCACCCGGCCCGACGTGGGGTCGTAGAAGCGGGTCGCGAGCTTGGCCAGGGTCGTCTTGCCGGCGCCGGTGGTGCCGACCAGCGCGACCGTCTGCCCACCGGGGATGTCGAGGTCGAGGCCGGGCAGCACGTCGCGGCCGTCGACGTAGGAGAAGCGGACCTGCTCGAAGGTGAGCCCGCCGCGGCGGTGCGCGAGCGGGACCGGCGTGGCCGGCTCGGGCACCGACGGCTCCACGCGGAGCACCCCGGCCAGCTTCTCCAGGGCCGCCGAGGCGGACTGGAAGGTGTTGAAGAACTGCGAGATCTCCATCATCGGCTCGAAGAACCGGCGCAGGTAGAGCAGGAACGCCGCGAGCACGCCGACGGTGACCTCGCCCTGGTAGGCGAGGTAGCCGCCGTAGACGAGGACCGCGGCGATCGTGATGTTGCCGATCAGCCGCACGCCCGGCATGAACCAGGCGACGAGCCGGAAGGCGACCAGGTTGGCGCGGCGGTTGTCGTCGTTGAGGACGTCGAAGATCTCCAGGTCGCGCGGTTCGCGGCGGAACGCCTGCACCGCGCGGATGCCACCCATCGACTCGACGAAGTGGACGATCAGCAGCGCGACCCGCTCGCGGGCGACGCGGTAGCTCTTGGCCGACTCGCGGCGGAACCACGCGGTGATCCAGAACAGGAACGGACCGCAGAGCAGGGCCAGCAGGCCGAGCTTCACGTCGAGGAACATCAGGATGACGGCCGTGCCGACGAGGGTCAGGAACGCCGTGACCAGGCCGTCGAAGCCGGTCTCGAGCATCTCGTAGATGGCGTCGATGTCGGAGGTCTGCCGGGAGATGATCCGGCCCGAGGTGTAGTCGTCGTGGAAGGCCGGGCTGAGCCGCTGGAAGTGCCGGAAGACGCGGCGGCGCAGCTGGTAGAGGAGGTCCTGGCCGATCCGGCCCGAGCGCACCAGGAAGATCTGGCGGGTGATGGCCTGCACGACCGTCGCCCCGAGCACGAGGGCGACCACGATGCCCAGCGGGCCGAGGTCGTCGCTCTCGCGGATCGGCGGGATGCCGCTGTCGATGCCGACCTTGACCAGGTACGGGATGGCCAGGCGGGCGGCGTTCTCGACGACCACGACGGCGACGAGGATCCAGATCGCCCGCCGGTAGGGGCGCAGCAGCTCGCGCAGCAGCTGGCCCGACCCGCCGGTGAAGCGGATCCGGTCGGCGCTGTCGATGGCGTCGGCCTCGCCCGCGGCGATGCCGCGCCAGGACTGGTCGGCGTCGGTGCCGGTGCTCGTGCCGGTGCCGGTGCTGGTGTCAGTGCTCATGCGGGCACCCGGTCGCCGGCGTCGGCGCTGAGCAGCTCGCGGTAGGCGGGGACCTCGGCGAGCAGGGTGCGGTGCTGGCCGACGTGGGTGATGGTGCCGTCCTGGAGCAGCGCGACCCGGTCGGCGAGCAGCACGGTCGAGGCGCGGTGGGCCACCACGATGCCGGTGGTGGAGCCGAGCACGGCGCGCAGGGCGTCCTCGACGAGCCGCTCGGTGTGGACGTCGAGCGCGGAGAGCGTGTCGTCGAGCACCAGGATGCGGGGCCGGGCGACGACGGCACGGGCCAGCGCGAGCCGCTGCCGCTGGCCACCGGAGAGCGCCATGCCCTGCTCGCCGATGCGGGTGTCGAGACCCCAGGGCAGGTCGCGGACGAACCCGGCCTGGGCGACGTCGATGGCCTCCTCGACGTCGGCCTCGGGGGCCTCGGCTCGGCCCAGGGTGAGGTTCTCGCGGGCGCTCATCGAGAACAGGGTCGGCTCCTCGAAGGCCGTCGCGACCAGCGAGCGCAGGTGACCGAGCTCGAGGTCGCGGACGTCGACGCCGTCGATCGTGATCCGCCCGGCCGTGACGTCGTGCAGCCGCGGCACCAGGGCGGTGAGCGCGGTCTTGCCGGAGCCGGTGCCGCCGACGATCGCGACCGTCTCACCGGGCGGCACGTCGAGGCAGACGTCGCGCAGCACGACCTCGTCGGGGGCGTCGGGGAAGGCGAAGTCGACGTGCTCGAAACGCAGGTGGCCGCGCGGCTCGGCGATCGTGCGGTCGCCGCCGACGATGGCGGGCTCGGTGTCGAGCACCTCGAGGATCCGCGCAGAGGCCGACATCGCCTCCTGGGCCATCGCCAGGATGACGCCGAGGGAGGAGACCGGCCAGACCAGCGAGAGCAGCAGCGTGATGAAGGCGACCAGCTCGCCGGTGGTCAGCGCGCCCTGGCCGGCGCCGATCGCGCCGAGCAGCAGCACGACGCACACGGCGAGGTTGGGGATGACCTCCAGGAAGGTCCAGAACCGGGCCGAGAGGTGCACCTTGTCCATGCTGGAGGCGTGCAGCGAGCGGGCCTGGCGCTCGTACTCCGAGGCGACGTGCTCGCTGCGGCCGAACGCCTTGATGACCCGGAACCCGAGCGCGCCCTCCTCGGCGAGGGTGGCGAGGTCGCCCTGCTGGTCCTGCACGCGGCGCGACATCACGACGTACTTCTTCTCGAAGGTCATCGAGAGCCACACGATGGGCGCGGCGGTGGCCGCGACGACCAGTCCGAGCGGCCAGTACATGCCGAGCAGCACGATGGTCACCGCGACGACCTGCACGATGTTGACGACCAGGAAGATCAGCCCGAACCCGCTGAACCGGCGGATCGAGCTGAGGTCCTGGATCGCGCGCGACAGCAGCTGGCCCGCCGGCCACCTGCTGTGGAACGACATCGGCAGCTCCTGGAGCCGCGTATAGAGGTCGTGGCGCATGGAGGTCTCCATGGCGAGCACCGCGGTGCTCTGGACCCACCGGCGCACGAAGATCAGCACCGCCTCGACGACGCCGAGGGCCAGCGCGAGCAGGCCGAGCGGCAGCACCGGTCCCAGCTCGTGGTCGGCGATCGGGCCGTCGATCACCGCGCGGGTGACGAGCGGGATGCCGATCGAGGTGCCCACCACCGCCAGCGAGGTGAGCAGCATGACCGCGACCGAGCCGAGGTGCGGGCGCAGGTAGCCGCGCAGCCGCCACAGAAAGCGGACGCTGGCCGCGGGCGGCTGGTCGGGGTCGGGGTCGAGACCGACGTCGTGAGAAGTCGTTGCCATCGACAACGACTCTAGGTCGGGCCTCCGACAACCCACGAACCTCTGAGGTACCTCAGACCGCTTCCGTCCTCGGGTCGGCCCGGGCGGGGTGGCCAGACGCCTGCAATTGCAGCGATTGGCTCAGGTTTGGGCGCCGGAGCCGAGCGATTCGCGGCAATTGCACGGGCAGGGTGGGCAGGGCGGCCAAGGGCGCGCAATTGCCGCGATCGGCTCAGGTTCGGACGTCGGAACCGAGCCATTCGCGGCAATTGCACGGGCAGGGCACCCGACTCCAGGGCGTGGAGGTCAGGCGAGCAGGCTGCGGACGACGCGCAGGCCGACCGACATCCGGGCCAGGTCGACCTCGCCGTCGGCGCAGATCTGGGCGACGGTCTCGGCGGCGCGGGTGACGCGGACGTCGTCGCCGTCCTCCCAGGCCGCGATCCGGTCGGCGGCCGGGTCGTCGGCCGCGCTGTCGGCGAGCACCTGGGCGGTGAGCTGGGCGTGCACCGAGTGGAGGTCGTCGCGCAGGGTCGCGCGCGCCATGGTCTGCCACTGGTCGTCGCGCGGCAGGGTCAGGATCTGCTGCACCAGCAGCGGGAGGCCCAGCCGCTCGGCGAGCGCGAAGTGCACCCGGGCGACGTCGGCCGGCTCGAGGCCCTCACGGCTCGCGATCTCGATCACGTTGAGCAGCTGGTAGGCGGTCGGGAGCATCGCGACGCGGGAGGCGAGGTCCTCGGGCACCTGGCGCTCGACGAGGGCGGCGCGCCGCTGCTCGTAGGAGGCCAGCTCGCTGCCGACCAGGAGGTCGGGGAGCTCGGTCATCGCGGCCTGCATCGGGCCGGAGAAGGTGTCCACCAGCCCCTGGCTGTCGAGCGGGGGACGCCGGTTGGTGATCAGCCAGCGCGACCCGCGCTCGACCAGCGTGCGCATCTCGATGCGCATGTGGGTCTGCACGGCGGCGTCGAGGTCGTTGTCGTAGGTCGCGATCTCCTCGCGCAGCGCCAGGGAGCCGAAGATCTCGCGGGCCACGAAGTTGGCGCGGGTGAGCTCGGCGGCGCTGGCCCCGGTCTCGCCGGCCAGCCGCGGCCAGTAGGTCATGCCGGCGCCGTTGACCAGGTCGTTGACGACCTGGGTCACGATGATCTCGCGGCGCAGCGGGTGGTCGACGATGCGGTCGGCGAAGCGCTCGCGGACCGCCGTCGGGAAGTAGCTGCGCAGGTCGAGGTCGAGGTACGGGTCGTCAGGCAGGTCGGAGTCGATCAGCTCGGTGGCCAGCACGATCTTGGTCCAGGCGAGCAGCACCGACAGCTCGGGGACGCTGAGCCCCTCGCCGCGCTCGATGCGGCGGCGCACCTGCCGGCTGGTCGGGAGCGCCTCGAGCTCGCGGTTGAGGACGCCGTCGCGCTCGAGCCGCTTCATCCACGACTCGTGGACGTGCAGCAGCGGGACGGCGTTCGAGTCGGCGTTCGCGAGAGCCAGGTTCTGCTCGTAGTTGTCGCGCAGCACCAGCCCGGCGACCTCGTCGGTCATCTCGGCCAGCACGGCGTTGCGGTGCTTCTCGGTCAGGTCGCCGGAGGCCACGACCCGGTCGAGGAGGATCTTCAGGTTCACCTCGTGGTCGGAGGTGTCGACGCCGGCGGAGTTGTCGATGAAGTCGGTGTTGACCCGGCCGCCGTTGCGGGCGTACTCGATGCGCCCGAGCTGGGTCATGCCGAGGTTGCCGCCCTCTCCCACGCACCGGGCCCGGAGCTGGCCGCCGTCGACGCGGATCGGGTCGTTGGCCTTGTCGCCGGCGTCGCCGTGGGTCTCCTCGGCGGACTTCACGTAGGTGCCGATGCCGCCGTTCCACAGCAGGTCGACGGGCGAGAGCAGGATCGCGCGCATCAGCTCGGCCGGCGTCATCTTCTCGACGCCGTCGTCGATGCCCAGGGCCGCGCGGATCTCGGGGGTGAGGCGGATCGACTTCGCCGAGCGGGGGAAGACGCCGCCGCCGGCGGAGATCAGCGACGCGTCGTAGTCCTGCCAGCTCGAGCGGGGCAGCTCGAAGAGGCGCCGGCGCTCGGCGAAGGAGGCCGCGGCGTCGGGGTCGGGGTCGATGAAGATGTCGCGGTGGTCGAAGGCGGCGACCAGCCGGATGTGCTCGGAGCAGAGCATCCCGTTGCCGAAGACGTCGCCGGACATGTCGCCGACGCCGGCGCAGGTGAAGTCCTCGCTCTGGCAGTCGACGCCCATCTCGCGGAAGTGCCGCTGGACCGACACCCACGCGCCGCGGGCGGTGATCCCCATCGCCTTGTGGTCGTAGCCGACCGAGCCGCCGCTGGCGAACGCGTCGCCGAGCCAGAACCCGTAGGACTTCGCGACGCCGTTGGCGATGTCGCTGAACGTCGCGGTGCCCTTGTCGGCGGCCACGACGAGGTAGGAGTCGTCACCGTCGTGGCGCACCACGCGCTCGGGCGGCACGGTCACGCCGTCGACGAGGTTGTCGGTGACGTCGAGCAGTCCCGAGATGAACGTCTTGTAGCAGGCGATGCCCTCGGCCAGCCACGCGTCGCGGTCGACCGAGGGGTCGGGCAGGTGCTTGGCGAAGAAGCCGCCCTTCGCGCCGACCGGCACGATCACGGTGTTCTTGACCATCTGGGCCTTGACCAGCCCCAGCACCTCGGTGCGGAAGTCGTCGCGGCGGTCGCTCCAGCGAAGCCCGCCGCGCGCGACGGCGCCGAAGCGCAGGTGCACGCCCTCGACCCGGGGCGAGTAGACGAAGATCTCGTAGGCCGGCCGCGGCTCCGGGAGGTCGGGGATCGCCGACGGCTCCAGCTTGAGGGAGATGAAGGTGTGCGGCCCCCCGGCGGAGGTGAGCTGGAAGTAGTTGGTGCGCAGCGTCGCCTGCACGTGGGTCAGGTAGGACCGCAGGATCCGGTCGTGGTCGAGGCTCGCGACGTCGTCGAGCGCGGCGAGGATCTGCTGCTCGACGCCGGCCTCCTCGGACCGGTCGCGGTCGGGGTCGAAGCGCGCCTCGAACAGGTCGACCAGCATCCGGGTGATGTCGACGTTGGAGGAGAGTGCGTCCTCGATGTAGTCGAGGGCGAACGGCGTCCCGCCCTGCTTCATGTACTTCGCGTACGCGCGCAGCAGCGCCGCCTGGCGCCAGGTGAGCCGGGCGCCGAGGACGAGGGCGTTGAAGCCGTCGATCTCGGTGTAGCCGTCCCAGACGGCGCGGATCGCGTCCTGGAAGAGGACCCGGCCCTCCTCGGGGAGGGTGCCGGGGTAGCGCAGCCCGAACTCGTAGATGTGCGAGGGCCGCTCGACGCCGGTCAGCGTGTAGGGACGCTCGTCGACGACCTCGACGCCCATCGAGCTCAGCATCGGCAGGATCTGGCTCAACGACAGGGGCGAGCCGATCCGGTACAGCTTGAGGCGCGCCTCGCCGCGGCCGGCGTCGACGTCCTGGTAGAGCGAGTGGTCGATGCCCTCGTCGCCGTCGATGCCCTCGAGCCGGCCGAGGTCGACCGAGGCGACCCGGGGCGGGAAGTCCTCCTTGTAGGCCTCGGGGAAGGAGTCGAGGTAGCGGCGTCCGAGGATCGCGCCGACCTCCTCGCCGTACTCGGCGATCACGGCCGAGGTGAAGTCGTCGCGCCACGACCGGGAGGCCTCGGCGAGGCGGCGCTCGAGGTCGGCGGTGTCGATGTCGGGGATGGACTCCCCCGCCGGCTGGTGGACCACGAAGTGGACCCGCGCGGTCGTGGACTCGTTGATCCGCACGTTGAACTCGACGTCGTCGGCGCCGAGGCGGTCCTTGAGGATCTGCACGAACCGCTCGCGCACGCCGGTGTTGTACCGGTCGCGCGGGAGGTAGACGAGCACCGAGACGTAGCGGCCGTAGGTGTCCTTG
Organism: Nocardioides sp. S-1144; assembly: GCF_005954645.2. NCBI lineage: Bacteria > Bacillati > Actinomycetota > Actinomycetes > Propionibacteriales > Nocardioidaceae > Nocardioides > Nocardioides dongxiaopingii. The sequence continues at coordinate 902,576 of NZ_CP040695.2, read as the reverse complement.
CGGATGAACATCCGCACCGCGCGGCGCTCGCGCGCCTGCATGGCGGCCTCGGCCAGCGGCCCGAGCTCCTCGATCGGGGTGTGGAAGAGGTCGTCGCGCGGGTAGGTCTCGAGGGTGTCGAGCAGCGCCTTGCCGGCGTGGCTCTGCGGGTCGAACCCGCTGCGGTGCAGGACCGCCTGCACCTTCTCGCGCACCAGCGGGATGCGCAGCAGCGACTCGGTGTAGGCGGCGCTGGAGAAGAGACCGAGGAAGCGGCGCTCGCCGGTGACCTCGCCGTCGTCGCCGAAGGTCTTCACGCCGACGTAGTCGAGGTAGGCGCGGCGGTGCACGGTCGCGCGCGAGTTGGCCTTGGCCAGCACCAGCAGGGTCTTCTCGCGGGCCTTGGCCTTGACCGGGTCGGGCAGCCGGCCGAACGACTCCGAGAGGTGCTGGTCGGAGCGCAGGATGCCGAGCCCGCTGCCGGGGACGGCGCGCAGGACGTCGTCCTCGACGCCGTCGACCTCGGCCCGGTCGAGGGTGTACTCGCGGTAGCCGAGGAAGGTGAAGTGGCCCTCGGCCAGCCAGGTGAGCAGCTCGCCGGACTGGCGCAGCTCCTCGGGGTCGAGCGGCGGCGGGTCCTCGCGCAGCTCGGCGGTGATGGCCGCGACCCGCTCGTTCATCTTCGCCCAGTCCTCGACGGCCTCGCGGACGTCGCGCAGGACCCGCTGGACGTCCTCGACGATCGTCGCCGGGTCGTCGTCCTCGCGCAGGCGGTCGATCTCGACGTGCATCCACGACTCGCGGATGCGGCCGTCGTCGGGCTCGGAGGCGCCGTCGGCGACCGGCGTCACCGACACCAGCTCGCCGGTGAGGGTGCGCTCGACGTCGAAGTTGGGGTGGACGACGAGGTGCACGTCGCGCAGCTGGCGACTCAGCTCCATGGTCAGCGAGTCGACGAGGAACGGCATGTCGTCGACGACGACCTCGACCACCGAGTGGCCCCCCGCGCTCCAGCCGTGCTCGGCGGAGACGGGCGTGACGACGCGGACCTGGGCGGTGCCCTGGGCCCGGACGTCGGCGAGCTTGTAGTGCGAGGCGAGGGTGCCGTACACGTCGGCGTCGGAGCGGTCGAGGACGTCCTCGGGCGCCACGTGCCGGAAGTAGGCCTGCAGGAGACCGTGCACGTCGTCGTGCGGCGGCCCTCCGCTCCCCTTGCCGTGCTTCGCCAGGTCGGCGGCCTTCGCCAGGAGCTCGGCCTTGTCTGCATCGTGCGTCGTCGTTGACACGCAGCCCAACCTAGAGGCCGCCGACGAGGGCCACAACCGCCGGGGTGGGTGTCGCGCCGGGCGCTCCTAGAGCATGCTGCGGACGTCCCAGAGGACCGGGTAGTACTGCAGCGGGAGCCGTCCGCGCAGGTACGCCGAGCCGCTCGAGCCGCCCGTCCCGGACTTCGCGCCGATCATCCGCTCGACCATCACCACGTGCCGGGCGCGCCAGCTGGCGGCGAGCTCGTCGTGCTGCAGCAGGGCCTCGGCCAGGGCCCAGACCGCGGCGTGCCGGTCGCGGTCGTGGGCGGCGGTGCGCACCGCGTCGGCGACCTGCTCGTCGTCGTCCGCGGGCAGGCCCCGGGCCCGCAGCACGGCGACGAAGGCGTCCCACAGCGTCGGCTCGTCGAGCCGCGCGCGCAGCCGCGCCTGCTCGTCGTCGGTGAGCCCGCGGAAGCGCCGCAGGTAGGCCGGGTCCTTGGCGCCGGAGAGGAACTCCAGCTCGCGGAACTGCACGCTCTGGAACCCGCTGGCCGGCGCGAGCCGCTGCCGGAACTCCAGGAAGTCCTGCGGCGTCATCGTCTCCAGGACGTCGACCTGGTGCACCAGCACCCGCTCGATGACGTGGACCCGGGCCAGCAGGTGCTGGGCGCGCCACAGGCCCGAGGCCGGGTCACCCTCGGCTGCCGCGGCGAGCATCGTGTCGCGCGCGGCGACGACCTCGTGGAGGAGCTGCTTGAACCACAGCTCGTAGACCTGGTGGATCGTGATGAAGAGCAGCTCGTCGTGGGCCGGCGGGTCGGACTCGAGGTGCTGGGCGTCGAGCAGGACGGGAAGCCGCAGGTAGCTGCCGTAGGTCAGCTGCGCGCCCTGCTCGCCGAAGGAGACGAACTGCTCGCGGTTCTCGTCGCTCATCCGAGCAGCCAACCACGTCCACCCGGAGGTTCGTCGCCGGACCGGCCCGGACGCCGTGGGATGCTCCGGGGGCCATGAACCGCACCCCCACCCGCTCCCGTCCCCGGCGTCCGGCCGTCGCCACGATCCTCGTCCCGCTCCTCGCGACCGTGCTGGTCGCCTGCGGCTCCGAGGCCGACGACGAGCCCGCCCCCGCGCCGTCCGCGGGCCCGAGCAGCACCGACGCGCCCCCCACGGACGACGCGACCACGGGCGGTCCCACCGGGGGCGGTCCCACCGGGGGCGGGTCCACCGGGGAGGCCGACCTCGGCGCGGCGACCGAGGCCCTCGAGACCGCCGACACCGGTCGCTTCCGGCTCTCGCTCGACAACGCCGGCGAGACGCTGCAGACCAAGGACGGCATCTACCGGCTCACCGACGGAGCGTCCTACAGCACCACCGTGGTCATCCGCGCCGACCAGAGCGTCACCACCCGCACCCTGGCCGTCGACGGCGTCGTCTACACCCAGGTCGACCAGCCCGAGGGCGTCGCCTTCGACCAGTGCTGGATCCGCTACGACCAGGAGACGCTGCGCGAGCTCAGCCCGGGCTACGAGGGCGGGGCACCGCCCAACGAGGTCACCACGCTCCTCGGGGCCAGGATCGACGGCGACCGGGTCACCGCGCCGCTCGACGACGTCGTCGGCTCGCTCGGCACCCGCTTCCTGCAGATCCTCGGCCTCGGGGCCGGCGGGTCCGGGGAGACCCCGATCGAGGTGGCGATCCAGGACGGCGTCCCGGTCGGGTGGCGCACCACCTTCGCCGACCTGGTCGCGAGCTCCACCGCCGCCGGGAACACCCCCGTCGACGGCGTCGACTCGGTCGGGGCCGCCCAGCTGGTCGTCAACCTGAGCGAGCTCGGCTCGCCCGTCGACCTCACCGCCCCGCCCGCGCGGCTGCAGGTGCCCTTCGACCGTGACGTCCCCACGCTGGAGGACGCCGTGCGCACCTGCGAGTCGCGCACCTGAGGCGTGTCCCGGACCGCGGCGCCGCCGTCCCGGCATGATGGGGTGATGGCCAAGTCGATCCGTCACGAGATGCCCTACGACGCCCCGGTCGAGGCGGTGGCAGCGATGCTCACCGACCCGGCCTTCCGCGAGGAGGTGTGCCGGGCCCAGGGCGCGGTGCGCCACCAGGTGAGCGTCGAGGGCACCACGGTCACCATCGACCAGTGGCTGCCGACGGCCGGCGTCCCGTCGTTCGCGAGGAAGATCGTCGGCGACGAGACCAACATCGTCCAGGTCGAGCGGTGGGACACCCCGTCGCGCGGCGACATCGAGGTGTCCATCCCCGGCAAGCCCGGCGACATGAGGGGTTCCGCGGTCCTGGTGCCCTCCGGCACCGGCACGCTCGAGACCGTCGAGCTGACCGTGAAGGTCTCGATCCCGCTCGTCGGCGGCAAGCTCGAGGGCCTGATCGCCGACCTGCTGCTCAAGGCCCTCAAGGCCGAGCACCGGACCGGGATCGCCTACCTGTCGCGCTGAGGTCGCTCCGCCGCCGCACCCTCGGCACCACCCTCGGTCCCGTCCTCGCCCTGGACCTCGGCCTCGGTCCCGGCCTCGGCCGGGTCCGCGGCGGCGTCCGCGCGTCGGCGCAGCCAGACCACGATCGCGAGGACGACGAAGGGCCCGAACGCCAGGACCAGCGTCAGGGCCTGCTCGACGGGGTGCAGGGGCCCCAGGTGCAGCGGTGTCATCACCGACGATTGTGCCGCACCCGGGGCCTGCCGCTCGTGCTCGGGCTCAGCCCTCGGCGTCCATGTGCGGGTAGCGGTGGTCGGTCGGCGGCACGAACGTCTCCTTGATCGAGCGCGGGGAGGTCCAGCGCAGGAGGTTGCTCGCCGCGCCGGCCTTGTCGTTGGTGCCCGAGGCCCGGCCGCCGCCGAACGGCTGCTGGCCCACGACGGCGCCGGTCGGCTTGTCGTTGATGTAGAAGTTGCCGGCCGCGAACCGCAGGTCGCGCCGGGCGTCGGCGATCGCCTGGCGGTCCTGGGCGATGATCGCGCCGGTCAGGGCGTAGGACGCGATGCTCTCGAGCTGGGTGAGCACCTGGTCGTAGGACCGGTCCTCGTAGACGTGCACGACGAGGATCGGGCCGAAGTACTCGGTCGAGAACATCTCGTCGGCCGGGTCGGTCGAGGCCACGACGGTCGGGCGCACGAAGTACCCGACGGAGTCGTCGGTCTGGCCCCCGGCCAGCGTCGTCAGGTGGTCGTTGCCGGCGACCCGCGCGATGGCCGTGCGGTGCTTGGCGAAGGCGCGGTCGTCGATGACGGCGCCCATGAAGTTCGACAGGTCGGTGACGTCGCCCATCGTGAGGCTCTCGACGTCGTGGAGGAGCTGGTCCTTCATCTTGTCCCACACCGAGCGGGCGACGTAGGCACGCGAGGCCGCCGAGCACTTCTGGCCCTGGAACTCGAAGGCGCCGCGGATCATCGCCACGCGCAGCACGTCGGGGTCGGCCGAGGGGTGGGCGAGGATGAAGTCCTTGCCACCGGTCTCGCCGACGATCCGCGGGTAGGACCGGTAGGAGGCGATGTTCTCGCCGACGGTGCGCCACAGGTGCTGGAAGGTCGGGGTCGAGCCGGTGAAGTGGATGCCGGCCAGGTCGGGGTGGGTGAGCGCGACCTTGGAGACGTCGAGGCCGTCGCCGGGCAGCATGTTGATGACGCCGGGCGGCATGCCGGCCTCCTCGAGCAGCTCCATCGTCAGCGACGCCGCCAGCTGCTGGGTCGGGCTCGGCTTCCACACGACGGTGTTGCCCATCAGGGCCGGCGCGGTGGGCAGGTTGCCGGCGATCGCGGTGAAGTTGAACGGCGTGATGGCGTAGACGAAGCCCTCGAGCGGACGGTGGTCGGTGCGGTTCCAGATGCCCGGCGAGTTGGCGATCGGCTGCTCGGCGAGGATCTGCTTGGCGTAGTGGACGTTGAAGCGCCAGAAGTCGATGAGCTCGCAGGCGGCGTCGATCTCGGCCTGGAAGGCGGTCTTGGACTGCCCGAGCATCGTGGCGGCGTTGATCCGCTGGCGCCACGGCCCGGCCAGGAGGTCGGCGGCCTTGAGGATGATCGCGCAGCGCTCGTCGAACGGCATCCGCTGCCAGGGCAGCGCGGCGTCCTTCGCGGCCCCGACCGCCTCCTCGGCGTCCTTGGTCGTGGCGTTCTTCAGCGTGCCGAGCACGTGCTGGTGGTCGTGGGGCTGCACGACGTTGACCTCGGCGCCGCCGCCGTCGCGCCGGCGCCCGCCGACGTGGGCGGGGAACGTGTGCTGGCGGCTCTCGAGCTTCTCGATCTCGACGACCAGGGCGGCCCGTTCGGGGCTGCCCGGCGCGTAGGTCAGGTTGGGCTCGTTGGTGGGAGCCGGAGGGGTGGTGATCGCGTCCATCCCGCGACTGTACTGAGCGCGTGCCGCGCTGCCGAGTCGCCGGCTCGACCGACGACCGACGGCGCCGGGACCGCTCGACCTCGTCCCTCGGTCGTGCCGCTCGGTCGACGACCGACGACGCCGCTGGTCCTCGTTCCTCGGACCGCGGCGTCACCCCAGCAGGTCGGGGACCTCCTGGGTCGCGTACCAGGCCAGGTCGTCGTCGGGGTCGGCGTCGGCGGGGCGGTCGGCGGCGTCGGCGTGGACGGCGAGGACGCGCTTGAGCGGCACCGGGTGCCCGGCGGTCGGGTCGGCCACCTCGGCGACCACGACCACGCGACGTCCGGGTCCGGCGAGCAGCTCGGCCGAGACGTCCGCGGCGGTCATCAGGGCGGCGTACTCGGACTCCTCGTCCTCGCCCTCCGCGACGACGACGGCGTCGGCGTCGGGCACCGGGACGGCGCCGGCCGACCACGCGTCGCGCAGCCGGTCGAGGGTGGTCGGGAGGTAGACCCGGGTCACGACGTGCCGCCCTCGGAGGGCCGCCGCGACGACGGGCGCCTGCGCCCGCGCGGTGCCCGGGTGGCGGTCGTGGTCGAGAGCAGCTCGTCGAGCGCCTCGCGCAGGCAGGTGCCGAGCAGGTCGGCGTCCGGCAGCTGGTCGCGGTCGGCGTTCATCCCGTAGAAGACCCGGCCGTCGTAGGAGGTGACGCCGATCGCGAGCGGGTGGTCCTCGAGCAGGGGCGGCACCGGGTAGGTCGCGATCATCCGGGCGCCGGCGAGGTAGAGCGGGGTCTGCGGCCCGGGCACGTTGGTGACGCAGAGCTGGTAGCCGCGGCGGACCTCCGTGGCCGCCACCCGCGCGCCGATCGCGTGGAACGTCGTCGGGGCGAAGCCGGCGATGCCCGCGATCCGGTTGGCGGCGACGCCGCGGCCCGTGTCGGCGTGGGCCTGGAAGGAGTAGGACACCTGGTGCAGCCGGACCAGCGGGCTGGCCTCGCCGATGGGGAGGTTCACGTAGTGCGGGGCGATCTGGCCGAGCGAGGTCGCCTCGAGCTCCTCGTCGACCACCGAGACCGGCACCAGGGCGCGCATGTGCCGGGCGCCGCCGAGCGGCTCCCCGCGCGTCATCAGCCAGGCGCGCAGCCCGCCGGCGATGGTGGCCAGCACGACGTCGTTGACCGTGCCGCCGTGCGCGTCGCGGATCCGGCGGTGGTCGGCCAGCTCGGTGGCGACGGTGACGACGCGGCGCTGCTGCGAGAGCGGGCCCTCCATCGCGCGGCGTCGCGGACGGCGTCCGGTGAGCGCGTCGGCGACGACCTTGGCGCGCGACGACGCGCGCTCGGCGGTCCGCAGCACCGAGCCGGTGGTCACCGAGACCGTGTCGACGAACGTGGCCGGCGCGGTGACCGAGTCGCGGACGGCGCCCGCCACCAGCCGCAGCGCCGACGGGACCGAGCGCGGCGTCCAGTCGTCGGGCTCCAGCGGCCTCGGCTCGGCCACGGCGTCGAGCAGCAGCTGCCCGAGGTCGACGGTGTGGACGCCGTCGACGAGCGCCTGGTGCGACTTCGTCAGCAGCGCGAACCGGCCCTCGGCGAGCCCCTCGACGACGTAGATCTCCCACAGGGGTCGGCTGCGGTCGAGCCGGCGCGACACGATCCGCGCGACGAGCTCGCGCAGCTGGTCGTCGGAGCCGGGACGCGGCAGGGCCGAGCGGCGCACGTGGTAGCCGAGGTCAAAGTGCTCGTCGTCGACCCAGACCGGGGTCGCCAGGCGCCCGGGCACCTCGACGAGGCGCTGGCGGTAGCGCGGCACGAACGAGATGCGGTCGCTGACGATCTCGAGCAGGCGGGCGTGGTCGAAGCCTGCCGGGCCTGGCTCGAAGACCTCGACCGTGGCGTTGTGGCGCGGCGCGACGACGGTCTCGGCGGTGAGGAAGGCCAGGTCCCTGGCCCGCAGGCGTTCGACCACGACACGTCCTCTCCCGACCGGTCCCCCGGGCGGCCCGGCGGCTCCCGGGCTTGTCCCTCGTGGGATTCTGGCAGAGAGGCCCCCGCCGCGGGGCAGCAGACCGTGCCGTCCCATCGCTCGAAGGTGTTCTCTTGACCGGCTCCACCACCCGCCGAGGCGCAGCCGCGACCGCCGTCCTCGCCCTGCTCCTGACCACCTCCGCCTGCGGCGGTGACGACGGGGGCGGCAGCACCGAGGTCAAGGTCATCGAGGTGACCCTCGAGGCCGGCGCGGTCACCCCCGACGGCGACCGGATCGACGTCGACGTGAACCAGCCGATCGACCTCGTCGTCACCGCCGACGAGCCCGGCGAGCTGCACCTGCACTCCTCCCCCGAGCAGACCTTCGAGTTCGAGGCGGGCGAGAACGCCCCCATCGAGCTGCAGTTCGACCGGCCGGGACTGGTCGAGCTCGAGCTGCACGAGCCGGCGTCCCTGCCCGTGCTCGAGCTGCAGATCTCGTGATCCCGCCCACCGGCCAGCTCGGGGGCGACCTGTCGGCGCACGGCATCGGGGGGCAGCAGGACCTCCCCATCTCCCTGGGCCTGGCGATCGCGGGCGCGGTCGCCGCGCTGGTCGTCTCCTTCACCATCCTGGCCGTGGCCTGGCGCAAGCCCCGCTACGACGCCGCGACGAGCGGCCGTCCCGCCCCCGAGGCCGTCCAGCGGCTGGTGGCGCACCCGGCGTTCGCGATCGCGCTGCGCGTGTTCGGCATGGTGCTGTTCCTCTACACCGCCTTCGTCGCGCTCTTCGGCGTCGACAAGGTCATCAACCCCATCTTCGGCATCTTCTTCGTGTGGCTGTGGGTCGGCATCGTGCCGATGTCACTCCTCCTCGGACCGTTCTGGAAGGCGATCAGCCCGGTCCGCACGATCAACCTGCTCCTCGCCAGGGTCGTCGGCAGCGACCCCGACGAGGGCCTGCACCGCTACCCCGACCGGCTCGGCTACTGGCCGGCCGCCGTGGGGCTCTACGCGTTCGTGTGGTTCGAGCTCGTCTACCCCTACATGTCCGACCTCAGCCCGGTGCGCTTCTGGTGTGCCGTGTACGTCGCCGCGATGCTGCTCGGCGGGGCGCTGTACGGCAACCGGTTCTACGAGAACGCCGACCCGTTCGAGGTCTACTCCACGCTCGTCGGGAAGCTCTCGATCTGGGGTGAGCGCGACGGCGTCCTGCTGGTGCGCAGCCCGCTGGCGAACGTCGACAGCGTCCGCGTGGCCCCCGGGCTCGTCGCCGTCGTCGGCGTGCTGGTCGGCAGCACCGGGTTCGACTCGTTCGGCGAGTCGCCGACCTGGGTCCGCTTCCTCCAGGGCACCCAGGTCAGCGGCTACCTGCTCGACAACCTGGCGCTGCTCGGCTTCTGCCTGGCAGCGACCGGCATCGTCGCGGTGGCGTCCATGCTGACCGGCGTCCACACCGACCAGCGGCGCAGCGACCTGCCCAACCTCTTCGCGCACTCGATCATCCCGATCGTCGTCGGGTACGTCGTCGCGCACTACCTCAGCTACTTCGTCGAGGTCGGCTCGCGCTACCTCGTGCTGGCCAGCGACCCGCTCAGCAACGGCGCCGACATCCTCGGCACCGGCGGCTGGACCGGCATCGTCTGGCTGGGCTACCACCCGACCCTGCTGGCCAACCTCAAGGTCGGCGCCGTCGTCGTCGGCCACGTCGTCGCCGCCGTCGTCGCCCACGACCGCGCGCTGCGCCTGCTCCCCGCGCGCCACCAGCTCACCGGCCAGCTGCCGATGCTCTTCGCGATGGTCGGCATCACCAGCGGCGGACTCTTCCTCCTCTTCTCCAGCTGACGCTGACCCGTCGCTGATCAGCGACGGGTCAGCGGGAATCTCGCGGCGACCCGTCAGTGATCAGCGACGGGTCAGCCAGGACTTCGCGGTGACCCGTCAGTGATCAGCGACGGGTCAGCGGGGGTTGAGGGAGTCGACGAGGACGGCGACCGCGCGGGTCAGGGGCGACTCGCCCGACTCGAGCAGGGTGCGCCCCGCGACCAGGGCACGGTCGACCGCGACCCGGTCGTCGGGGAGGAAGTGCAGGCCCGCGATGCGGCCGAAGCCCGCGACCATCCCGGCGATGTCCTTCTCCGACCAGCCGAGCGAGGGACGCATCCGGTTGACGACGACGCGCACCGGCCGCGGCGGCCCGGTGTCGAGCACGACCCGCAGGTCGACCAGGGCGCGGGCCAGGCGGGAGAGCCCGACCGGGTCGGCGCCCCCGACGACCAGCACCTCGTCGGCGACGTCGAGCGCGCCGAGGGTCAGCTGGTTGCGGGACGGACGGGCGCCCAGGTCGAGCGCCGCGTCGCCCTCGAGGCTGAACCCGGTGTCGACGACCACCTCCCCCTGCCCGCGACCGAGCTCGAGGAGGTGCTCGACGGTGCCGGGGCGGACCTCGCTCCACCGGTCGGGACGGGGCAGGCCCGTGACCACCGACAACCGCGGGTCGAGCGCGCGCTGCACGGTCGTGAACCGCTCCCCCAGCTCGCCCGCGGTCGCGAGCCGTGCGGCCGAGAGCAGCCCCGAGACCTCGTCCATGATGCCCAGCTGCTGGCCGACGGTGCCGCCGTACGGGTCGGCGTCGACGAGCATCGTGCGCCGCCCGCGGCGGGCCAGCTCGGCGGCCACGGCGGCGGCGACCGTGCTGCGTCCCGGCGCCCCGGCCGGTCCCCACACGACGACCACCCGTCCGGCGGGGCCGCCGGGGGCGCTCGGCACGAGGTCGGTGTCGGGCAGCGACGACGACGTCGGCCCGGCCGCGTCCGGGGGGCCGGCCGGCGGCGGGCCGAGGGTCGCGGGGGCGTCGGCGGCCAGGACGGCGTCGGGCAGGGTCGCGACGGCCGAGACGGTCACGACGGTGGCGATGCCGATCCGCGACGCCCGCACCCGCCCGGCGTCGCGCTGGTCGTCGGGGACGACGGCGACCGCCCGGACGCCGTGGTCGTGCAGGCGGGCGACCGCGGCGGCGTCGAGCCCGCGGGACTCCAGGCCGAGGACGGCGACCTGCGCCTGGCCCGCCGAGGCCGCGGCCAGCAGGTCGTCGACGTCGACGCAGCGCTTGAGCACCACGGTGCGGGGGTGCTCGCCCAGGGCCGTCAGCGCCGGTGACTCCCACGCGGCGCCGGCGGCGACCACGAGGACGACGATCATCAGCCGACCTGGGCCAGGGAGACGACCGGCGTGCCGAGCGAGCCGAGGAGCCCGTAGAAGGCGCCCACCTCGTCGTCGGGGACGGCCAGCTCGACCTGCCGCTCACCGCTGGGCGCGAAGCCGTCCTCGGTGGGCGGGGCGGCGACCACCGTCACGCCCTCGAGCGCCGGCTCGCCCGCGTCGCGCCGCACCCGGGCGTCGAGCGCGGCGTCGCCGGTGACGTAGACGTCGACGACGGCCCCCGGCCCGACCCCGCTCGGCACCAGCAGCGGCGTGACCGCCAGCGACACCGTGACGGTGCCCGCGTCGTCGGTCGTGCCGATCGCCGAGCGCGGCAGCAGCTCGCCCCCGCCGAGGCCGCGGAGCACGGTGAGGTCGTCGGGCAGCTCGTCGTCGACGGTGAAGTAGCGGGTCAGGTCCTCGTCGTCGGCGAAGCGCACCCGCCGGGCCACCAGCCCGTCGGGATCGAGCCGCTCGCCGACCCCGGCGTCCTCGGCCACCGCCCACACCTGGACGGTGTCGTCGGCGTCGGCGAGCACGCGCGCCCCGACCACGACCGAGGCCGCGACGATCGCGACGCCGACCCACAGCCGCGGGTCGCGCCAGCCTGGTGAGGACGACCGGACGGCGGGCGGCACCGGGCCGCGCGCGCCGAGGTCGTCAGGACTCCCGAGTTTCCTGGACACGCCGACATTGTGAGCCCGCCCGGCCGGATCGACCAGCCCCTCGTCCACAGCCCTGCCGGGAGGGTGACGACGAGCAGCGGGGAGGTGCGACGATGGGCGCATGGCCGGCACCCCGCGCTTCCTCACCCTCGCCGACGTGGCCGAGGTGCTCAGCACCTCCAGCGCCCAGGTCTACGCGATGGTGCGCCGCGGCGAGCTCGAGGCCATCAAGATCGGCGGACGCGGCCAGTGGCGCGTCGAGGCCTCCAAGCTGGAGGAGTACATCGCCCGCGCCTACACCGACACCGCGACGTTCGTCGCCGAGCACCCGTTCGTCGAGGCCGAGGAGGACGGCTCCCGCCTCGGGGGCTGACCCGGCGAACGCCGGCGAGCGCCGGCGGGCGCCGGCGGGCGCCACCGCGGGCCTCGCGAGGCTTCCCGGGCTCTCCCACCGGGTCTCGACGCGTCGGTTCACGCGCTCCGCAGGCTCAGCGCGTGACTCCTTGCTCGACCACCGTTGTCGACCCGGACCTCGTTCCTCGGTCCGGCTCAACCCACCTCGGAGTCGAGGGTGATCGACGCGGTGCGCTCCTTGCCGTCGCGGACGAAGACGAAGTCGACGGTGTCCCCGGGCTGGTGGGTGCGGATGTTGACGATCAGCGAGATCCCGTCGACGACGCGCATGCCGTCGACCTCGACGACGACGTCGCCGTCCTCGAGCCCGGCGTCGTCGGCCGGCGTCCCGTCGGTCACCTTGGAGAGGAAGGCGCCGGAGACGCCGGTGCCGCCGTTGCCGCCGACCTGGGCGCCGATGACCGGGTAGCGGGCCTCGCCGGTCTGGAGGATCTGGTCGGCGGTGATCCGGACCTGCTCGACCGGGATCGCGAACCCGACGCCGATGTTGCCGGCCTCGCCGTTGGTGGCGCCGCCCGACGTCGCGATGGCCGAGTTCACCCCGACGACCTGGCCGCGCAGGTTGACCAGCGGGCCGCCGGAGTTGCCGGGGTTGATGGCCGCATCGGTCTGGACGGCGTTGATGTAGGAGGAGTCGTCGCCCGGCGTCCCGGTGGTGACGGGGCGGTTGAGGGCGCTGACGATGCCGGCGGTGACGGTGGCGCTGAGCCCGAGCGGCGAGCCGATGGCCACGACGCCGTCGCCGACGCGCAGCCCCTCGGTGGTGCCGAGCGCGGCCGGCTCGAGGTCGGCGTCGTCGGGCACCTGGAGCACCGCGATGTCGTAGACCGGGCTGCGGCCGACGATCTCGGCGTCGTAGGTGTCGCCCTGCTGGTCGACGACCTGGACCGGGCCGTCGTTCTCGGCGGCCGACTCGACGACGTGGTTGTTGGTGACGATGTGGCCGTCGACGTCGATCACGAAGCCGGAGCCCGTGGCCCCCTGCGGGTTCCCGTCGAGCTCGGCGATGATCTGCACCGTGCTCGGCAACACCGCCTCGGCGACCGCGGTGACGCCGCCGGTCTCGACCGGCGGCAGCTCGACGATCGCGTCGTCGTCGAGGCCGGCGTAGCGCTCGGGCGCGCTGTCGTCGGCGGCCTGGTCGTGGACGGCCGCCCCGGCGATGCCGCCGAGGAGCCCGACGACGAGAGCGATGACCGCGACCACCGGCCAGATCCAGCCGCTGGGCCGCGAGGAGCGGGCGGGGATCGGGCCCGGGCCGAGCGGCATCGGGTACGTCGTGCCGGCGTAGTCGTGCCACGGCCGGTCGGGGGCGGCGGGCAGCGGTCCGGACGGCGGCGTCCACTGCGGCACGGGACCCTGCGCGGGCCCCGGCACCGGACCGGGGACGGGTCCGGGCACGGCGTCCGTCACCGGGACGGCGTCGCCGGCGGGGTCGGCGACGTGCCGCCCGGCGTCGAGCGACAACGGCAGGGTCGCCTCGGCGCCGGAGTCAGCGCCGGGGTCGGTGCCGGGGTCGGTGTCGGCGTCGAGGCCGTCGTCGGCGCTCGTCGGGCCCGGCTGGTGGTCGTTCACCGCACCATCATCCCCTGTGCCTGGTGAGGGGTCCTCACTCGGAAGGAGGTCGTTCAGCCCGGCAGCCGTGACGGCAGCTTCACCGGCAGCCGCGCGGGGCTCGGGTTCGGCGAGGAGACCGGGCTGGCCGGCACCTGCTGGTAGCGACGGTCGAACGACGGGGCGTCGGCCGGCGCCGTCCCGAGGGCCAGGACGCCGAGCACGGCGGCCCCCACGGCGCCGCCGCCGAGCGCGGCCATCCCGACCGTGCGGCGGGCCCGCGGGCGGTGGGCGCCCGGGTGGTCGCCGTCGGACAGCGCGTCGTGGTGGGCGAACATCCCGAGGCCGGAGGGGCGCAGGTAGCAGTCGCCCGGCGGCATCCCGAGCAGAGCACCCTTCAACCGGTCGGGGGCGCAGCGGTTGTCGTCGACGTCGAGGGCGAGCGTGGAGAGACGGGTCTTGACCCAGCCCTCGCGCTCGACGTCGTCGCGGCACTGGTGACAGGTGTGCACGTGCGACCAGGCGGCCTCGGTCTCGGCGGCCGAGAGCTGGCCGTCGAGCAGGTCGCTGACGCGGCGTCCGAGGTGGGCGCTCACGAGACGTCGCCGATCGCCACCGGGGCGGTCACCGGCGCGGCCGGACCGGAGTAGCGGGCGCGCCCGGCCGCCGGGGCGCGGTGCGCCAGGGCCTTGCGGAGCATCGCGCGACCGCGGTGGATGCGGGAGCGGACCGTGCCGAGCTTGGCGCCGAGGATGGAGGCGATCTCCTCGTAGGTGAGGCCCTCGACGTCGCACAGGACGACGGCGACGCGGAAGTCGGGCGGCAGCGTGGCGAGCGCCTGCTCGACGTCGTCGTCGAAGGTGCGGTCGGCGTAGGCCGTGTCGGGCGCCGGCGAGGCGCTGGTGAGGCGGTCGACCCGCTCGTCGGAGAGCGCGTCGAAGCGGATCCGCTGCTTGCGCCGAGCCTGGTCGAGGAAGAGGTTGGTGGTGATGCGGTGCAGCCAGCCCTCGAAGGTGCCGGGCGTGTAGGTCGACAGCGACCGGAAGACCCGGACGAAGACCTCCTGCGTGAGGTCCTCGGCGTCGGGCCGGTTGCCGGTGAGGCGGTAGGCCAGCCGGTAGACCCGGTCGGAGTGGCGCTCGACGATCTCGTCCCAGGTGGGAACCTCTGTGTCGACGACCTCGCTCATGGTCGCGCCCCGATCCTTGGTCTTCCGTGGTGCCCTGCGGCTGGTGGCCATCTGTCCTCACACGCTAGAGGTCCCTGCTGAACGTTCCCTGTGAGCAACCAACGAGCGACCGACGGCCGGTGTTCCCGGCTCCGGGCCCGCGGTGGCGATAGCGTTCGACCATGCCGAGCACCGCACCCCTCTCGACCGCCAGCTGGACCTTCGCCGAGAACTACGTCGCCGAGGACGCCGTGCTCGCCGCCGCCCGCGAGCGGGCCACCGAGGTCGGCGTCACGCCGATCGGCACCGGTGGCGGCGCCGCGCTGCGCTTCCTGGCCTCGGTGCTGGAGGCTCGCTCGGTGGTCGAGATCGGCACCGGCACCGGCGTCTCGGGGCTGTGGCTGCTGCGCGGCATGCGCCCCGACGGCGTCCTGACGACGGTCGACCTCGAGGCCGAGCACCAGCGCCTGGCCCGCGAGGCGTTCACTGCGGCCGGGTTCGCCAGCCAGCGGGTACGCACGATCCCGGGCGCGGCGCTCGACGTCCTCCCCCGGCTCACCGACGGCCACTACGACATCGTCTTCGCCGACGGCGACAAGACCGAGTACGGCAGCTACCTCACCGAGGCGCTGCGCCTGCTGCGTCCCGGCGGCGTCGTCGTCTTCGACAACGCGCTGTGGCACGACCGCGTCGCCGACCCGTCGCGGCGCGACGAGGAGACCGTCGCCGTGCGCGACCTGACCCGCCTGGTCGCCGAGCACGAGAGCCTGGTCCCGGTCCTGCTGCCCGTCGGCGATGGCCTGCTGCTCGCCAAGAAGGAGTGGGTCCAGGAGCAGGACTGAGCTAACCGCCCGAGCCTGCGAGGGCAGGTCAGCTCGTTGGCCGTCGGGCAGGCGGCGCGACCGGGGCACGAGGTCGCGGCCCGTGTGTCGAGACGTCCGGCCCGCCGAGGCAGGGTCTTCGAGGCCTGCGGTTTCGTCGGCGCTCGCTGGCGCTCGCTTGCTCAACCTCCGGCGGATCCGGAGCGGTTTCGTCGGCGCTCGTGGCGCTCGCTTGCTCAACCTCCGGCGGATCGGGACCGGTTTCGTCGGCGCTCGCTGGCGCTCGCTTGCTCAACCTCCGACGTGCTCGACCGGTTTCGTCGGCGCTCGCTTGGCGGATCGGGACCGGTTTCGTCGGCGCTCGCTGGCGCTCGCTTGCTCAACCTCCGACGCACTCGACCGGTTTCGTCGGCGCTCGCTGGCGCTCGCTTGCTCAACCTCCGGCAGTTTCGTCGGCGCTCGCTTGCTCAACCTCCGCCGCGACGGCCTGTTGCCGACCTCAGGCGCGGGCGGCGGGCTGGAAGCCGTCCCAGCCCTCGGCGACGGCGACGACCTCGGACTCCTCGACGGTGACCGGCAGGCTGCCGATCATCCGGGTGCCGGGGGCCTCGGCCATGGTGTCGACGAAGGCCTGCTGGAACTCGGCGCGGTCGGCGTCGGTGGTGAAGACGTAGAACCCCTCGAACCACTCGCCGGGACGGACCCGCCAGACCTTGTAGCGCAGGCCGGGCATCCCGGTGAAGCGGGCGTGGGAGGTCCCGGCGACGAACGCCGCCAGCTCGCTCTCGACGCCGACGGGCGCGTCGGCGAGCGACCAGCGGATCGTCAGGGAGCGCATCAGGCGCCGACGCCGGCGAGCGGGTCGTGGTCGCCGAGCCAGGTCAGCAGCGCGCGGGCGCCGAAGCCGGAGGGGCCCTCGGTCCACTCGTAGCGGTCGTCGGGCACGTCGCCGACCGAGGCGATGTCGAGGTGCGCCCACGGGAGCCCGCCCACGAAGTGCTGGAGGAACAGCGCGGCCATCACGGCACCGGGCCCGCTGGGACCGTTGTCGGCGTCGGCGACCTTGGAGGCGAGCTTCTCCTCGTAGCCGGCGAAGAGCGGCAGCCGCCAGAACGGCTCGCCGGCGCTGGTGCCGGCGTCGAGGAGGTGGCCGGCGAGGGCGTCGTCGTTGGCGAAGAGCGCGCCGACCTGCTGCCCCAGCGCGACCTTGGCGCCGCCGGTGAGGGTGGCGACGTCGACCACGACCGCGGGGTCGAGCTCGGCGACGGCGTAGGCGAGGGCGTCGCCGAGCACCAGGCGGCCCTCGGCGTCGGTGTTGGTGACCTCGGAGGTGCGACCGCCGTAGTGACGCAGGACGTCGCCGGGGCGGGTGGCGCTGCCGGAGACGGCGTTCTCGGCGGCCGGCACCAGACCGACCACCCGGACCGGGCAGCCGACCGCGCCGAGCGCGGCCATCGCGGACAGCACGACGGCGCCGCCGGTCATGTCGCGCTTCATCGCGACCATGCCCTGGGCGGGCTTGATGGAGATGCCGCCGGTGTCGAAGGTGATGCCCTTGCCGACCAGGACGACGGTGGGGGTCTTCCTCGTGGCGCCGGGCGGGCTGTAGTCGAGCCGGATCAGCCGCGGCGGGGTCGCGGAGCCCTGGCCGACGCCGATGATGCCGCCGAAGCCCTCGGCGCGCAGCTGCTCGTCGTCCCAGACCCGGCAGGTGAGCCCGGCCTCCTCGGCGATCTCCTCGGCCCGCGCGGCGAGCCAGGCGGGGTTCTTGAGGTTGGACGGCACGGTCGCCAGGGTGCGGGCCCGCCAGGCGGCGCCGCCGAGGGCGAGGGCCCGGTCGAGGGCCGCGGCGTCGACGTCGGCGGCGTGCTCGGGCAGGCCGGCCAGGACGACGCTGCGCACCGGCACGTGCTCGGGCGGGCGCGAGCGCCAGCTGAAGGAGAACGAGCCGAGCATCAGCCCGACGACGGCGGCCTCGATGCCGTGCTCGGCGTCGAGCGCGGCGATCGTGGTCGCCACGGCGTCGCGGTCGCGGACGACGCGCGCCAGCGTGGCCGCGGCGCGCCGCAGGTCGGTGGGGCTCTGCCCACCCACGCCGAGCAGGACGACGGCGCGCAGGTCGGCGTTCTCGGGCGCGCCGAGCGGCACCGGGACGACGAGGGACTCCCCGACGGCGCCGGTGAGCCCGGCGGCCTCGGCGATCGCCACCAGGTCGAGGTCGAGCAGCTCGGCCAGCTCGGCCGCGCCGGGACCGAGCAGCGGCGCATCAGCGCCGTCGGCCCCGTCCGCACCCCCGTCCGCACCGTCGGCCGGCAGCACCGGCAGCGCCACGACGTCGACGCCGACCAGCGCGTGCAGCGGCACGTGGGTGAGCGCGACCTGCGGCGGCGAGACCTGGGGCGGCAGGCTCGGAACGGTCGGGACCCGAGACGCCCGACTCACCCGACGACGTTCTTGAGGGCGTCCCCGAGGGCGCCGGCCTCCTCGGCGTTGAGCTCGACGACGAGCCGGCCACCGCCCTCGAGGGGGACCCGCATCACGATGCCGCGCCCCTCCTTGGTGACCTCGAGTGGACCGTCACCGGTGCGGGGCTTCATGGCCGCCATGCGGCACCTCTTCCTGTCGAACGAGGAGCGCAGTCCGACACTGCCGCTCACGTGCTCGCTCATTATCCCCCATGAGTGGCACCGGCCGCAGCCCCGACCTGCAGGTTGGCGGTGGCAGACTCCCCTGCATGCCCGCCGACACCGCCGATGCACCCGTGCTCCTCGACCTCACCGACGGGGTCGCCACCATCACGATCAACCGTCCCGGGGCGATGAACAGCCTCGACGTGGCGACCAAGGAGCTGCTGCTGGAGACGGTGCGCCGGGTCGCGGCCGACCCGGCCGCCCGGTGCGTCGTGCTCACCGGCACCGGCCGCGCCTTCTGCACCGGCCAGGACCTCAAGGAGCACGTCCGGATCCTCCGGTCGGGCGACAGCGCGCAGCTCTTCGACACCGTCGAGGCGCACTACAACCCGATCGTCACGGCACTCGCGGGCATGGAGAAGCCCGTCATCGCCGCCGTGAACGGCGTCGCGGCCGGCGCCGGCGCGTCCCTCGCCTTCGCCTGCGACCTGCGGGTGGTCGCCGACACCGCCGGCTTCAACCTCGCCTTCGCCGGGGTCGCGCTCTCCTGCGACACGGGGGCCTCGTACCACCTGCCCCTGCTCGTCGGGCGCGCCCGGGCGATGGAGCTGCTCTACTTCCCGCGCACCGTGGGCGCCGAGGAGGCCCTGGCCCTGGGGCTCGCGACGTCCGTCGTCCCGGCCGACGGGCTCGACGCCGAGGTCGCCTCGCTGGCCACCCGGCTCGCCGCCGGCCCGACGGTCGCCTTCGGCGCGATGCGTGCCGCGGTCGCCCACGCCGCCGGCCACTCGTTCGAGGAGGCGCTCGCCTTCGAGGCCACGATGATGAACCGCACCGGCGCGACCGCCGACCACCAGGCCGCCGTCGCGTCCTTCCTCGCCAAGGAGAAGCCGGTCTTCGAGGGCCGCTGAGCCCGACCCGGCGACCCGCCGAACGGCGTCGGCGGGCGGGTCAGACCGCCTTGACCAGGTAGGCGTAGGTGAAGACGCCGACGGTCACCAACATGCCGACGTGGGCCAGCACCGACAGCCCGGGCCCGCTCGACCAGGAGTCCTCGAGGCTGCCCGCCGCGTGCCGTCCCCGGGCCGGGAGCCAGCGCGCGAGGATCAGCAGGCCGGCGAGCGCGACGATCCACCAGAGCACGAGGGCGACCAGGCCGAGCAGGGTGACGGCGTCCTCGCCGAGCGCGTCGGCGCCCGCGAGGAAGGTCAGCCAGGCCACCAGCGCGAGGGCGCCGGCGACCGTGTGGACGCCGAGCGGTGCGCGGGCGACGTCGACGCGGCCGGCTCCCCCGCGCGAGCGCCCGAGCCTCAGCCGGGTGAGCGCCACCGCGACGGCGGCGAGGCCGGTGAGCACGTAGACGACGAGCGGGGACACGGGTCGCAGTGTCTCACCCGGCCGGCGGGGCGTCCTCCCGGCGCTCCGGCGCGAAGCCGTGCTCGTCGAGCTTGGCGCCGGTCGCCCCGTCGGTCGACCCGTCGGCCCTCGCGTCGGCCGACCGGTGCACCGGGTCGGGCGACCCGTTGTCGGGGGCGGGCGCCTCGAGCTGCGAGGCCAGTCGCGACAGGAGCTCGTCGACCTCGGCCATCCGGTAGCCGCGCAGCGCCGCGGGGAACCGCACCCGGCGCAGGTCGCGGCCCGTGAGGTCACCGTGCGCCGGCACGAAGAGGTCGGGGCTGTCGTCGTGCTCGACGCTCATCGGGGCACCGCGCCCGGCCGCGACCAGGGCGATCGCGCCCATCACGAGGACGACCACGACGACGAAGACCCAGGTCACGACGCGTCCCGGGCCGCGACCATCAGCGCGACCGCCTCGTCGACGTCGTCGGTGACGACGAACCGGTCGAGGTCGGACGGCGAGATCTTGCCGTCGGCCAGGACGGTGTCGCGCAGCCAGTCGACCAGCCCCGACCAGTACGCCGTGCCGAGCAGCACCACCGGGAAGGCGGTGACCTTCTGGGTCTGGGCCAGGGTGAGCGCCTCGAACAGCTCGTCGAGGGTGCCGATCCCGCCCGGCAGCACGACGAAGCCCTGGCTGTACTTGACGAACATCGTCTTGCGCACGAAGAAGTAGCGGAAGTTGATGCCGAGGTCGACCCACTCGTTGAGCCCGGACTCGAAGGGCAGCTCGATGCCGAGCCCGACGCTGACGCCGCCGGCCTCGGTGGCGCCCTTGTTGGCCGCCTCCATCGCCCCGGGCCCGCCGCCGGTGACGACGGCGAAGCCCTCCTCGACGAGCCGGCGGGCGACCTGCTCGCCCTGGGCGTAGGCCGGGTCGGTGGCCGGGGTGCGCGCCGAGCCGAACACGCACACGGCCGGTCCGAGGTCGGCCAGGGCACCGAAGCCCTCGACGAACTCGGCCTGGATGCGCAGCACCCGCCAGTAGTCGGTGCTGGTGTCGAGCCGGGCCCGGTGGTCGAGCAGCCGCTGGTCGGCGGTGGTGCCCTCGCGCTGGGCGCGCCGCTCGACGATCGGGCCCTTGATCCGCGCCTTGACCATCAGAGGCCGCCCAGCCAGCCGCGCAGCTGCTGCTCGCAGCGCTCGATGTGCTCGACCGGCACGAACTCCTCCTGCTTGTGGGCGAGCATCGGGTCGCCGGGTCCGAAGTTCACCGCCGGGACGCCGAGGACGGTGAAGCGGGCGACGTCGGTCCAGCCGAACTTGGGGTTCACCACGCCACCGACGGCGGCGATGAAGTCGCGGGCGGCGGGGCGGTCCAGGCCCGGGAGGGCGCCGGGCGCGGTGTCGGTGAGGCGGACGTCGTAGCCCTCGAAGAAGTCGCGGACGAACGCCTCGGCGTCGGCCTCGCTGCGATCGGGGGCGAAGCGGAAGTTCACCTCGACGACGCACTCGTCGGGCAGCACGTTGCCGGCGACGCCGCCGCGGATGAACACGGCGTTGAGGCCCTCGTGGTACTCCAGCCCGTCGATCACCGGCCGCCGCGCCTCGTAGTCGTTGAGCCGCGCCAGGACGCCGGCCGCGCCGTGGATGGCGTTGACGCCCCGCCACGACCGGGCCGAGTGCGCCCGCTCCCCCGTCGTGCGGACCTCGACGCGCAGGGTGCCCTGGCAGCCGGCCTCGACCACGGCGTCCGAGGGCTCCATCAGGATCGCGAAGTCGGCCTGCATCAGGTCGGGGTCGGACTGCGAGAGCTTGTTGAGGCCGTTGAACTCGGAGTCGATCTCCTCGGCCTCGTAGAGGATGTAGGTGACGTCGCGCACCGGCTCGGGCACGGTCGCGGCCAGCCGCAGGATGACGGCGTCGCCGCCCTTCATGTCGCAGGTGCCGAGGCCGTGCAGCAGGCCGGTCTCCTCGTCGAGCCGGCTCGGCAGGTTGTCGTTGAGCGGCACGGTGTCGAGGTGACCGGCGATGACGACGCGCTCGTCGCGGCCGAGGTCGGTGCGGGCCACCACGGTGTTGCCGCGCCGGACGACGGTGAGGTGCGGCAGCGTCGTCAGCGCGCGCTCGACGGCGTCGGCGATCGCCTGCTCGTTCCTGCTCACCGACTCGATGTCGACGAGGGCGCGGGTGAGGGTGACGGCGTCCAGGGTGAGGTCCAGTTCCACGGGCCCAGTCAATCAGCCCCCCGGAACCGGCCGGTCAACGCGGAGCGAACACGCAGAACTCGTTGCCCTCGGGGTCGGCGAGCACGCTCCAGCGCGGCTGGTCCCAGAGCCGGGTGGCGCCGGCGGTGAGGAACTCCTCGACGCTGCCGCGCACGTCCCAGTGGATGCGGTTCTTGACGGTCTTGGGCTCGGGCACCGGCTGGAAGACGAGCGAGTCGAACGCCATGCCGGGCACGTCCTGGATCCGCCACCACGGCTCGCCGTCGTTCTCGACGCCGACACCGAACCGCGCGGCCCACCAGCGGGCGATCCGCTCCGGGTCCGCGGCGTCGACCACGACCTCGTGGACGCGGTAGTCGGGCAGGTCCTGGTCCGCTGCGCGCACGAACGCGCAGAGCTCGCCGCCCTCGGGGTCGGTCAGCACGGTCCAGTGCGGCAGCTCCTGGACGACGGTGGCGCCGGCGGCGACGAGGTCGTCGACCGCGCGCACGTGCACGTCGAGGTGCACCCGGTGCTTGACGGTCCTCGGCTCGGGGACGGGACACAGCGCGATGCCCTGCCCGGGCGCGCCGACCAGGTCGTCGGGCTCGTTCCCCGGGCCCGACCACGGCTGGCGCGTCAACCCGGCCGCGGTGGACCAGAACGACGCCATCGCGTCGTACGACGCCGGGTCGTGCACGTCGAGGCAGAGCTCGAGCCAGGAGGCGGTCATGGGCACGACTGTGCCGGGGCGCCGGGACGACGTCCACCGCCCGAGCGAGTGAGACGACCCCGTTCCCGCGCCGACCCGTCGCTGATCACTGACGGGTCGGCGTGGGGGTCAGGCCTTGGCGAGGGTGATCGCGACCCGCTCGCCGTCGCCCACGGGCGTGCCGGTGGTCCCGTCGCCGAGCACCACCTCGTAGGACGTCGTGAGGGTCTCGCCGGCGACCAGGGCCTCGTGGGTGCGGGCCGCCGCGACGACGGCCTCACCGCCGGTGAGGGTCAGCACGATCCGGTCGGAGACGTCGAGGCCGGCGTCGCGGCGGGCCTGCTGGACGGCGCGGACCAGGTCGCGGGCCAGGCCCTCGGCGGCCAGCTCGGCGGTGACCGCGGTGTCGAGGACGACGAACCCGCCGCCCGGCAGCACCCCGGTCGCGGTGTCGGCGTCGGCGGAGCCGGCGACCGTCTCGAGGGTGTACTCGCCCTCGACGAGCGCGAGCCCGCCGGCGGTGACCCGGACCTGGCCGTCGTCGCCGACCTCGGCCTGCCAGTCGCCGGACTTCGAGCCCCTGATGGCCAGCTGGACCTCGCGGCCCAGCCGCGGGCCGGCGGCGCGGGCGTTGACGGTGAGCTTCTGCTCCACGCCGTGGGCGGCCGCCTCCGGGCTGTCGGCGGCGAGCAGCCGCACCTCCTTGACGTTGACCTCGTCGGCGACCAGGCCCTCGAGGCCCTCGGCCGCGAGCGCGTCGGGGTCGGCCACGACGACGGTCAGGCGGGCCAGCGGCAGCCGGTTGCGCAGCGAGGCGGCCTTGCGCAGCGCGGAGGCGGCCGAGCAGATCTCGCGCACCTGGTCCATGGCGGCGACCAGGGCGGCGTCGGCGGGCAGCTCCTCGGCCCGCGGCCAGTCGGTGAGGTGCACCGACCGCTCGCCGGTCAGCCCGCGCCAGATCTCCTCGGTGGTCAGCGGGAGCAGCGGCGCGGTCGCCCGGCAGACGGTCTCGAGCACGGTGCCGAGGGTGTCGAACGCGGCCGGCTCCTCGTCGAAGAACCGGTCGCGCGAGCGCCGGATGTACCAGTTGGTGAGGACGTCGAGGAACGAGCGCGTCGCGTCGCAGGCCTCGGCGACGGCGTAGGCGTCGAGGGCGGTGGTCATCTCCTCGACGTACTCGCGGCACTTGGCCAGCAGGTAGCGGTCGAGCGGGACCGAGGAGCGCTCCGACGCCCCGGCGGTCGCGTCGTGGCCGGCCCCGCCGTTCGCGGCGTTGGCGTAGAGCTGGAAGAAGTACCAGCTGTTCCACAGCGGGATCAGCACCTGGCGCACCGAGTCGCGGATGCCCTGCTCGGTGACGACGAGGTTGCCGCCGCGCAGGATCGGGCTCGACATGAGGAACCAGCGCATCGCGTCGGCGCCGTCGCGGTCGAAGACCTCGCGGACGTCGGGGTAGTTGCGCAGCGACTTCGACATCTTGTTGCCGTCGGAGCCCAGCACGATGCCGTGGCTGATGCAGTTCTCGAAGGCCGGCTTGTCGAAGATCGCCGTCGCCAGGATGTGCAGGGTGTAGAACCAGCCGCGGGTCTGGCCGATGTACTCGACGATGAAGTCGGCCGGGAAGTGGCCCTTCCTCTCGGCGCTGCCGTCGAACCACTCCTTGTTCTCGAACGGGTAGTGCACCTGGGCGTAGCTCATCGAGCCCGAGTCGAACCACACGTCGAGGACGTCGGGGACGCGGCGCATCGTCGAGCGCTCCCCCTCGGGGCGGGGGTCGTCGGGGTTGGGCCGGGTCAGGTCGTCCACGAACGGCCGGTGCAGGTCGCGCTCGCCGGCGGCGTTGGTCGGCACCCGGCCGAAGTCGCGCTCGATCTCGGCGAACGAGCCGTAGACGTCGGTGCGCGGGTAGGCGTCGTCGTCGCTCACCCACACCGGCACCGGGCTGCCCCAGAAGCGGTTGCGGGTGATCGACCAGTCGCGCGCGTTCTCCAGCCACCGGCCGAACTGGCCGTCCTGGATGTGGTCGGGCACCCAGTTGATCTCGCGGTTGAGCTCGAGCATCCGCTGCTTGAACGCCGTCACCTGCACGAACCACGACGAGACGCCCTTGTAGATGAGGGGCTCGCGGCAGCGCCAGCAGTGCGGGTAGGAGTGGTCGTAGGTCTCGCGACGCAGCAGCACCGTGCCGGCCGTCACCGCACCGGCCGGCTCGCCGCCCGTCACGGACCGGAGGTCGTCGATGATGTGCGGGTTCGCGTCGAAGACGAGCATGCCGGCGTACTCGGTGACCGGCGCGGTGAACCGGCCGTCCTTGCCGACCGGCATCACGGCCTCGATGCCCTCGCGGTCGGTGACCTCCTTGTCGACCTCACCGAACGCGCCGGCGCTGTGCACCAGCCCGGTGCCGTCGGTGGTGGTGACGGCGTCGTCGGCGGCGACGACGCGGAAGGCGTTCTCGTGGCCCTCGAAGTAGCCGAACGGCGGGCGGTAGACCAGGCCGAGCAGCTCCCGGCCGGTGTGGCGCGAGACCACGGTCGGCTCGTCGCCGAGCTCGCGGGCGTACGCCGCCAGCCGGGCCTCGGCGATGACCAGCCGGTCCGTCCCGCGGTCGGTGGCGTGCTCGACGACGACGTAGTCGATGTCGGAGCCGACCATCACGGCCAGGTTGCTCGGCAGGGTCCACGGGGTCGTGGTCCAGATGAGCAGCTTGGCGCCCTGGAGCGGGCCGTCGGTGGTGATCTCGAAGCCGACGGTGACGGCGGGGTCCTGCCGCATCTGGTAGACGTCGTCGTCCATCCGCAGCTCGTGGTTCGACAGCGGCGTCTCGTCGTTCCAGCAGTAGGGCAGCACGCGGAAGCCCTCGTAGACGTAGCCCTTGTCGTGCAGCTGCTTGAACGCCCACATGACCGACTCCATGTAGTCGGGGTTCATGGTGCGGTAGTCGTTGTCGAAGTCGACCCAGCGGGCCTGGCGCGTGACGTAGTCGCGCCACTCGCCGGTGTACTTCATCACCGACTCGCGGCAGGCGTCGTTGAACTTCTCGATGCCGAGCTCGAGGATCTCGTCGGTGGTCTTGATGCCGTTGAGCCGCATCGCCTCCAGCTCGGCCGGCAGCCCGTGGGTGTCCCAGCCGAAGCGGCGCTCGACCCGGCGCCCACGCATCGTCTGGAACCGCGGGATGAGGTCCTTGACGTAGCCGGTGAGCAGGTGGCCGTAGTGCGGCAGGCCGTTGGCGAACGGCGGGCCGTCGTAGAAGACGAACTCGTTCGCGCCGTCGGCACCGGCGTCGCGCTGGTCGATGCTCGCCTGGAAGGTGCCGTCGGCCTGCCAGAACGCGAGGATCCGCTCCTCGATCTCCGGGAACCGCGGGCTCGAGGGGACACCCTGCTCGGGGGCGTTCTTGGGGTACGGCATCGGGGGCTCCTGGCGCTTCGTCGGACGTCACGTGCATGTCACGACGAGGACGACGGGCTGCCGCGGTACCACCTCGATTGCCCCGCCCACCTGCTGCGGGACCACTTCGTTGTCGGCTGTGACGGGCCACCCGTCCGGTTCTAGTGGGCCCCGCCCTCGCGGGCGGGGCCGTTCTTCCGGAGGCTCGCCGCTGATGACGGCTCGAACGCCTGTGCTCCCAGGGTAGGGCGGCGCCGGGGACGCTGACCAATCGGTTCCCCCGCGCGGTGTCCGCCCGGTCTTAGCGTGCCCTTGACCTCCGGTTCGCGCCCCCTTGACCGCCGCGGCGAGATGGTCGGGGAGTACCGATCGCACCCCCTGTCGAGGAGATACCCATGAACCGCCCGTCCTTCCTGTCCGCGCTGTCCGGCCGCCGTCTCGCCGTGGTCGCCGTCGCGCCGCTCGCGTTCACGCTCGTCGCCTGCGGTGACGACGGGGGCGACGCCGCCGACGACACCACGCCGGCCGCGTCCTCCTCGTCCTCCTCGTCCGCCGACGACGCCCCGGCCGCGACCGACTCCTCGAGCGCGCCCGCCGAGGCCCCGGGCGAGGAGGGTGGCCAGGAGGGCCAGGCCGCGCCGGCCGGCGACGTCCTCGCCGCCGCCCGGACCGCGCTCGGCGCCCTCGACGGCGCCGTCGTCTTCTCCGTCGACCGCGAGCGCGACGGGTGGGACGCGACGGTCGTCACCGCCGACGGCGCCGAGTTCGACCTGACGGTCAGCGCCGACGGCGCCACCGTGACCCGCGAGCCGGTCGAGGACCGCGACGACGACGGGGACAACGACAGGGACAGGGACGGGGACGACGACCTCGCCGAGCGCACGCAGCTGCTCCGGGACGCGACCGTCGACCTGCCCGCCGCCGTCGAGGCCGCGCTGGGCGAGGTGCCCGGCGGCACCGTCACCTCGATCGACCTGGACCTCGACGACGACAGCGGCAACCGCGCGACGTGGGACGTCCAGCTCGACGAGGACACCGCCGACGAGCAGACCGTGACCCTCGACGCCGTCACCGGCGAGGTCATCCGGGTCGAGCGCGACGACTGACCCCACCCGTCGTACGGTGACGCGTGCCCGGACGCCGCTCGTGGACCCGCCGGGTCCGCTGGACCGTCTGGGTGCTCGCCGTCACCGCGGCCGGGGTCGGCCTGTGGTGGATGGCCGCCGACGCCGACCGGGTCGGTGGCCCGATCGCCGTGGTGGCCGCCGCCGACGTCGTCCTCGGCCTGGCCTTCCTGGTCTCGCGCGACTCGCTCGACCCGCGCTCGATCGGCCGGGCGATGTCGGCGACGGTCGCCCCCGTCGTCAGCGCCCTCCTCCTGGAGACCCTGGTCGGCTTCCTGCTCTTCCCGGTGACCCTGGAGGACGGCGTCGAGCCCGACCGCAGCTGGTTCGGCGTCGTCCCGCTCGTCGTCTGGCTGGTCGGGGGCGGCGCGCTGCTGCTCGCGATGCTGGCGCACCTGATGGTGCTGGCCCCCGTGATCCGGATCGTGCTCGACTCCCCCGCCGCCGTCCGCGGCGACGTCGAGGCGCGTGCCTCGGTGCTGCTCAGCCTCGTGCTGGTCGACGTCGTCGCGATGGCGGTCGCGCTCGCCCTCGTGGTCGACTCCGGCTCCCGGCGGCGCGCCAGCCTGCTGGACCTCCTGCTCACCGTGCTCGGCGTGCAGGAGCCGTCGGCCGGCTCGAGCGACCTGCAGCTGTGGGTGGCGCGGCTGCTGGTGGCCGTGTTCGCGGTGCTGGTCACCATGCTCGCGGTCCTGCACCGGCGCCACCCCGAGGTCGACCGGGTGTGGCAGGCCCGCCGCTGAGCCGTGCGGTGAGCGCCCCACACGATTCCCGCAGGTTCCCGGAAGGTCGCCGCGCAGGATCGGCGCATGCCCCCCTCGATGACCGCGCGCTACAGCGCGACCGCCAGCACCCTCGCCCTCCTCGTCGCCCTCGGCGGCACGTCGTACGCCGCCGTCAAGGTCGGCACCGCCGACCTCAAGAAGGACGCGGTCACCGGCGCCAAGATCAAGAACGGCGCCGTCACCGGGGCCGACGTGAAGGAGGACACCCTGGGCGTGGTCCGCAACGCCGACACCTCCAGGTACGCCAGCGACGCCGGCACGGTCGCCGGTCTCACGGTCAAGGCGGTGGACGACACCCTGGGCACGGGTCCCGGGCGGCCCCGCTTCCTCTACAGCAGCGCCGGCCTCGACGTCGAGCTGCGCTGCACCGTCATCGGCGGCGGGACCCGCGTCGGGCTCCTCGCGACCTCGTCCCGCGCGGGTTCGCGGATCGCCTCGGTGGTGCTCAGCGACACCCCCGGCGCCACCCCGCTCGAGGACGACGTCGAGAACGGCGACTTCGGGCCCCTCGCCGGCGAGTTCGACCTCCTCGTCGGCGACGACGGTGACCTCGCCCAGCTGACCTTCACCTACGGCGACCCGTCGGGCGCCGTCGTCCAGGGCACCCTGATGGCCGACGTCACGGGCTCCGCGACCGACCCGTGCAGCGTGTCCGGGTTCATCACCGCCCGGTGAGGCGCCTCACGGTTGCTCCTTGAGCAGGTGGAGCAGCCAGTCGCGCCCGGTGTCGACCAGGGCGTAGCGCCGCACGCCGTCGACCCCGCACAGGTCGAAGACGAACCGCCGGTCGTTGCGGTCGACCAGCGTCCAGGTGCCGTGGTCCGCGATGGTCTTGTGCTCGTCGGTGTAGGTGGCGTGCGCCAGGTCGTGGTCGGCGACGGCCACCGCGAGCCGGTCGTGCGCGCTGTCGACGGGCAGCCCCTTCGGCACCGCCCACGACCGCAGGACGCCGTCCTCCTCGAGCCGCAGGTCGAAGTGCGGGCGCGGCTTGCGGTGGTCGTGCAGCACGAAGACCGGACGTCGCATCGTCCCATCCTGCGCGACGACCGCCGGCTGGTCGCGCCGGGCCCGGCCGACGACGACGCTGCCGCGCCGGTCCGGGGACCGGTCCGTGGCCGTGGCATCGTGCGGGGATGACCGACATGCTGCGCGGCGAGCGCGCCGTGGTGCTCGACTACCTGCGCCACTACCGGGCGACGTTCGAGCGCACCTGCCAGGGTCTGGACGCCGAGCAGCTCGCCCGGCGGTCGGTGCCGCCGTCGTCGCTGTCGTTGCTCGGCCTGCTCCGACACCTGGCCGCCGTCGAGTACTCGTGGTGCCGCCGCGTCATGGAGCGCCGCCTCGACCGCCCCAAGCTGTACGGCAAGGACGAGCACCGCGACGCCGACTTCGACGGCGCGGTCGCCGACCCCGCGGTGGTCGACGAGGCCTGGACGGCCTGGCGCACCGAGGTCGCGCACGCCGAGCAGTGGTACGCCGGCGCGCCGTCCCTCGACGTGCTCGGCACGCTCGGCGACGACGAGGTCGAGCTGCGCGACGTCCTGGTGCACCTGGTCGAGGAGTACGCGCGGCACTGCGGCCACGCCGACCTCCTGCGCGAGTGCATCGACGGCAGCACCGGGCTCTGAGACCGGGCCGACCCCCCGACCGTCGCGCCTCCTAGGCTTGGTCGCATGAGCGACACCGCTGCCTCCGGCTGGGCCCTGGTCACCCTCGACGCGGACGGCGGCGTGCTCGACGCCTGGTTCCCCACGCCCGTGCTGGGCGCGACCGACGGTGGGGCGCCCGCGGAGCTCGCCGCGCTCGCCGTCCCGGACGAGGCCCGGCGGGTGACCCGGGAGGTCCGCCTGGTGACGGCCGACCTGGCCGCGGCGCCGGCGTCCACCGAGGACGTCTGGCTGCGCCTGCACCTGCTCTCGCACCGGTTGGTCCGCCCGCACGGCTGCTCGATGGAGGGGGTCTTCGGGCTCCTGGCGAACGTCGTCTGGACCTCCGCCGGGCCGTGCGCCGTGGCCGGCTTCGAGCTGACCCGGGCCCGGTTGCGGGCCGCCGTCGGCCACGTGAGCGTCTACGGCGTCGACAAGTTCCCGCGGATGACCGACTACGTGGTCCCGACCGGCGTGCGGGTCGCGGACGCCGACCGCGTGCGTCTCGGCGCCCACCTCGCCGAGGGCACCACCGTGATGCACGAGGGCTTCGTGAACTTCAACGCCGGCACCCTCGGCACCTCGATGGTCGAGGGCCGGATCTCGGCCGGCGTCGTCGTCGGCGACGGCTCGGACGTCGGTGGCGGCGCGTCGATCATGGGGACGCTGTCGGGCGGCGGCCAGCAGGTCATCTCGCTCGGCGAGCGCTGCCTGCTCGGCGCCAACTCCGGCATCGGCATCTCCCTCGGCGACGACTGCGTGGTCGAGGCCGGCTGCTACGTCACCGCCGGGACCAAGCTGACCGTCCTCGACCGCGACGGCAAGCCCACCCACCTCAAGGCGATCGAGCTCTCCGGACGCGACAACGTGCTGTTCCGCCGCAACTCGGTCACCGGCGCCGTCGAGGCGATCCCGTGGCGGGGCAGCGGCATCGCCCTCAACGAGGCGCTGCACGCGAACTGACGCTCAGCCTCCTCTCAACCGGCCGTCGTCCACACTTGGCGCCATGAGGACCGCCAGGTGAGGAGGGGGGCCGCGCCGGCGCTGGTCGCCGTCGCCGCGCTGGTCGTGGTGACCGCGGTGGCGGTCGGCGTGCTGCGCAACGTGCGCGTGCCGTTCCTCCAGGGCGCCGAGGGGTGCACCGCGACGGTCGACGGCCGCAGCGTCGACGTCAGCGTCGAGCAGGCCGAGAACGCCTCGCTGATCGCCGCGATCTCGGTGCGGCGCGGGCTGCCCGCCCGGGCGGCGTCGATCGCGCTGGCCACGGCCTACCAGGAGTCGGACCTGGTCAACATCGACCACGGCGACCGCGACTCCGTGGGCCTCTTCCAGCAGCGGCCCTCCCAGGGCTGGGGCTCGGTCGAGGAGATCCTCGACCCGGTCTACTCCACCAACGCCTTCTACGACGCCCTCGAGGACGTCGGCGACTACCGCGACCTCGAGATCACCGTCGCGGCGCAGGCCGTGCAGCGCTCCGCGTTCCCCGGCGCCTACGCCGACCACGAGGACGACGCCCGCGTGCTCGCCTCCGCGCTGACCGGCCAGAGCGGGTCGTCGTTCGCCTGCGAGGTCGACGGCGACGTCGACGAGGACAGCCCCGACCTCAACCGCCGCGGACTGACCGCGCGCGCCGACGCGGTCCGCGACGACGTCCAGCAGGCCTTCGGCGAGCTCCCGACCGGTGGCTTCGCGCCGGGCGGCGTCAGCACCGGTCACATGGAGGGCTCCGCGCACTACGACGGCCGCGCCGTCGACCTCTTCTTCCGCCCGGTGGACGCACCCCACCGGCAGCGCGGCTGGGCTGTCGCGCAGTACCTCGTGGCCCACGCCGCCCGGCTCGACGTCCGCACCGTCATCTTCGACGACAAGATCTGGGTCGCCGGCCGCGACCAGACCTGGCGCGACTACGACGCCCCCACCAACGACGACCCCGCCACCCAGGCGATCCTCGAGCACCGCGACCACGTCCACGTCGACGTGTTCGCCTAGCGTCCGCCGCGCCGATCCCACCTGGCCCCCCGACCCAAACCGCGCGATCGCGCCGTTCGGGTCGCTCCATACCCCCACCACCGACCCAAACCGCGCGATCGCGCCGAACGGGTCGCCCCACACCCCACCACCAACCCAAACCGCGCGATCGCGCCGAACGGGTCGCCCCACACCCCCACCACCAACCCAAACCGCGCGATCGCGCCGAACGGGTCGCCCCACACCCCCACCACCAACCCAAACCGCGCGATCGCGCGGTTCGGGTCAGAGGATCAGGGCGCGCAGCCAGGCCCCGAGGACGCTGACGGCGTCGGGCATGACGCGCAGGGCGTCGTCGTCGATCATGGCGACCACCTCGGCGGGGGTCATCCAGCGCCCCTCGGCGACCTCCTCCGGCTGCAGCCGGAGCGGGCCGTCCCAGACGGTCTCGTAGCGGAACGCGCGGTACGTCGTGCGGTCGTCGGCGTAGTCGGCCGCGCCCAGCGACACCAGCCCCGAGGTGACGCCGAGCTCCTCCTCGACCTCGCGGCGCGCGGCGTCGTCGGGCTCCTCGCCGGCCAGCAGGACGCCGCCCGCGGTGAAGTCCCAGTAGCCGGGGTAGACGTCCTTGGTGTCGGTGCGGCGGTGCACGAAGATCCGCCCGGCGGGGTCGCGGACGACGACGTTGGTCGCCGCGTGCCGCAGGTTCTCGGCGCGGACGCGGGACCGCGGCGCCGACCCGCACGGCCGGCCCGTCCGGTCGTAGAGGGCGACGACCTCGTCGGCGCTCACGGCTGGGCCGGAGCCCACTCGAGCCCGCCCGCGCCCGCGCGGACCAGCACCGGGCCGGGGGCGCTGAGCACGAGGTCGAGGTCGGGGCAGGCCCGCCAGTCGGCGTCGGGGCGGCGGACCGCGGCGGCGCCGTCGACGACCGCCTGCAGCCGCGCGCCGAGGGCGTCGGGGTCGGCGAGCTCGCGGCGGTAGTGGGCCAGCAGGGCCACCAGGTCGTCGAGGACGCCGGCCAGGGCGCCGGCGTTGTCGGCGAGCATGTTGCGGGTGCGCTCGGCGTTGCGGCCGGCGACGCGGGTGCCGTCGCGGAAGCTGCCGGCGGCCAGGTGGGACGCCGTCGGCTCGGCGGCGCGCTCGGCCAGCTCGAGCAGGGCGTTGGCCAGCACGTGCGGTGCGTGGCTGACCAGGCCGACGGCGCGGTCGTGCTCCTCGGCGTCGAGCACCACCGCGGTCGCGCCGAAGGCCTCGACGACGAGGCGGACGACGTCCGCGACCGGGCCGTCGCCGCGGGCGACGGCCCACCGCACGCCGACGAGCAGGTCGGGGTAGGAGTGCTCGAAACCGGACTGCTCGGTGCCGGCCATCGGGTGCGCCCCGACGTAGCGACCGGCGAGGCCGGCCGCGGCGGCGGCCCGCGCGGCGGCGACCTTCACGCTGCCGACGTCGACCACGACGGCGTCGGGGGCGGCGACCGCGGCGTCGGCGAGCACCGTCGCCAGCGCGTCGAGCGGGGTGGCCAGCACGACCAGGTCGCGGTCGGCCGGCAGCGCGTCGGCCACCGCGAGCCCGGCCGCGGACGCCGCCGCACGGGTGCCGGCGTCCGGGTCGACGACGACGACGTCGACCCCGCGGGCGTGCAGCCGGCGCGCCACGGACCCGCCGATCAGCCCGGCCCCGACGACGGCGACCCGCTCGAACACGGTCACGGCCGCGCGGCCATCCGGGCCAGCGGCGAGATCCGGCCCAGCGGCCGGGCCGAGGCCCCGAGGTGGGCCCACTCGGCCCGCATCTCCTCGACGTCGTCGGCGCTGAACGAGCCCGACAGGAACAGCAGGAACACGAAGATGCCCGGGGTCGCCGGCACCGGCCGCGTCACCAGGTTGGTCATGTTGACGCCCCGGTCCTCCAGGACGCCGAGCAGGCGGCGCAGCAGGCCGGGCACGTTGGCGTCGGGGAACAGCCCGACCAGCAACCCGTCGTCGCCGGCGCCGGGACCGGGTCCGGCGTCCGGCACCGGGCCCGCCGACACCAGCGCGAACTGGGTGTAGGCGGCGGCGTTGTCCTCGACCGCCTCGGCGACGGCGTGCAGGTCGTAGAGGCTGCCGCAGATCCGCGGGCCGATGCCGATCTCGCCGGGCCCGAGATCGCGGCACGCCGCCGCCGTCGAGGAGGCCTCGCGGGTGGGGAGGCCCCGGGCCTCGATCCAGGTGCGGCACTGGGCGAGGCCGTGCGGGTGGCTCACCACGACGTGGGGCTCGATGGTCGGGTCGCGGGTGTAGGCGTCGAAGGAGATCGGCAGCACGACGCTGTCGACGATCGACAGCGCCGGGCGCAGCAGGAGCCCGTCGAGGGTCGGCACGACCACGCCGTTGACCGAGTTGTCGATCGGCAGCACCGCGTAGGTGGCCGCGCCCGACTCGACCGCGGCCAGCGCGTCGGCCGCCGACGTCGCCGGCACCAGGTCGCCGGCGCCGGCGTCGACGCGGAGGTCGGGACGCAGCGCCACGGCCGCCTGGTGGGTGAAGGTGCCCGAGGGGCCCAGGTAGGTGACGCTCACGCCCGCGAGCCTAGTGGCCCGCCGACGCGGCGCGCCGTCGCGCCGGCGCGCTGCTGTCGGGTCCGGTTCAGAGGGCGAAGGCGGCGAGGACGCGGCTGGTGAACCCGCCCTCGCGCAGCGAGGCCTGGAGGTCGTCGACGCGGGCCGGGTCGGTGCGGAAGCCGAGGTAGAAGCTGTGGACGTCGGGCCCCAGCGGGTCGCTGTGCAGGAAGTCGAGGTTGAGGCCGAGGTCGCTGAAGCGCTGGAGCGCCGCCATCAGCGTGCCGGCCGACTCGCGCTCGGGCTGCATCGAGAGCCAGACGACGACGTCCTCGGCGAGCTCGGGGGCACGGCGGGTGAGCAGACCGTAGGTGAGCGGCGGCTGGTCGTCGAGGTAGCCCGGCACCAGGACGGCGTCCGCGGGCACCTCGTCGACGTCGAGGACGGCGGAGCCGAGCGTCCGCCCGAGGTCGAGGAGCGCCTCGGTGGTGGTGTCGTCGGGCAGCACGCGGAACGAGACGCCGGCCCGGCCGAGGGCGCCGACGACGTCGGCGTAGGCCTGCTGGCGCAGCGCGACACCGGTGATCTCGGCGGTGCCCTCGCCGATCCGGGCCCAGCGCCACGGCGCGTCGAGCGTGGCGACGCGCCCGACGCTGAGGCCGGCACCGGAGGCGTTCAGCGCCCGGAGCAGCCGCACCGGCGGCGACGTCGGGTCGCCGATGCGCGCCAGGCCCTCGACGTCGGAGGCGACCTCGAGGGTCTCCATCAGCTCGTCGTAGCCGCGCAGGCCGACGAGGAACTCGCTGCCCGACCAGCCCAGCGCCTGCCGGGTGCGGTCGATCAGCGTCGGCGGGTCGACGCTCGGGTGCGCGAGCGAGAGGGTGGTGGGCGTCACGGACGGAACTCCTGGATCAGGCGGTCGGCCGCGAGGGCGACCGCGTCGTCGGGGGCGGTGAGGGCGAGACGGACGTGGGCGTGGCCGGCGGCGCCGTACTCGGCCCCGGCGACGGTGACCAGGCCGAGGTCGGCGAGCCGGCCGACCAGGTCGACGCCCCGGCGCTCGGCGGGGCCCGGCTCGTCGCGGGTCACCCACAGGTACAGCCCGGCCTCGCTGTGGTCGACGCGGAACCCGGCGGCCTCGAGCGCGGGGCGCAGGACGGAGCGGCGTCCGGCGTACCGCGCCCGCTGGACGGCGACGTGCTCGTCGTCGTCGAGCGCGGCGACGGCCGCACCCTGCTGCGGGTTCGGAAGGCCGAGGCCGAGGTTGCGACGCACCGAGACGAGCTCGGCGACGACGGCGGGGTCACCGGAGAGGAAGCCGATCCGGTAGCCGGCGAGGTTGGAGCGCTTGCTCAGCGAGTGCAGGGCGACGACGCCGTCGTGGCTGCCGCCGCAGACGTCGGGGTGCAGGACGCTGACCGGGTCGACGTCCCAGCCGAGGTCGAGGTAGCACTCGTCGGAGGCCAGCAGCGCCCCGTGGTCGCGGCACCAGGCGAGGATCGCGCGCAGCGCGTCGGGCGGGAGCACCCGGCCGGTCGGGTTGGCCGGGGAGTTCACCCACACCAGCCGCGGCACGCTCCCCCGCGCCGCGAGCGCCTCGAGGTCGGCCACTGAGTCGGCGTGGGCCGTGGTGGCGCCGACCAGCGCGGTGCCGACCGCGTAGGTGGGGTAGGCCGGCGTCGGCTGGGCGACGACGTCACCGGCGCCGAGGCCCAGGTGCAGCGGGAGCGAGCCGATCAGCTCCTTGGTGCCGACCGCGGGCAGCACGTGCGCCGGGTCGAGGCCGGTCACGTCGTGGACGCGCTCCAGCCAGCGGACGACCGCCTCGCGCAGGGCGGGGCGGCCGGCCGTCAGCGGGTAGCCGGGGGCGTCGGCGTGCGCGGCCAGGGCCGCGCGGACGACGTCCGGGGTGGGGTCGGTCGGAGCGCCGATCGAGAGGTCGACGACCGGGCCGGGGTAGGCCTCGGCACGTCGGCGCACGGCCACCAGACCGGTCTGGACGGCGGCGGGCAGCCGCGCCGAGACGGGACCGCTCAGTGGTCGTGCTCCTGCGGCTCGAGGGCCGCGACGAACGGGTGGTCGTGGTCGATCTCGCCCATCTTGGCGGCACCGCCCGGGGAGCCGAGCTCCTCGAAGAAGCCCACGTTGGCGGTGTAGTACTCCTTCCACTCCTCCGGGGTGTCGTCCTCGTAGAAGATGGCCTCCACCGGGCAGACGGGCTCGCACGCACCGCAGTCGACGCACTCGTCGGGGTGGATGTAGAGCATCCGCTTGCCCTCGTAGATGCAGTCGACCGGGCACTCGTCGACGCAGGCACGGTCCTTCAGGTCGACGCAGGGCTGCGCGATGACGTAGGTCATCAGTTCCTCCAATTGATGCTGCGGCGTCCGGGCCGGGGCCCGGACGGTGCGAGAGCCTTCTGCAGCCTAGTATCCCGACAGTGCCGGTGAACGACGAACCCCGACCCCTGGACACCGGTGTGGGCCAGCCCACGCCGGGTCAGCAGACGCCGGGCCAGCACACGCTCGGCCCGCACGTCGTGGGCTCCCGCGTCGTGGTGCGCCGGCTGGTGCCCGGCGAGACCGGCCCGAGCGGCGGACCGGCGATGACCGACGTGCTCGGCGTCTGCGAGGCGTGGGGCGGGGGCGTCTGCGTCGTCCGGCCCGCGGACGGCGTCCCGGTCACGATCGCCCTGCGCGACGTCGTCTCCGGCAAGCCGGTGCCGCCGCGCCCGTCGGTGCGCGACCGGGTGCCCGCCCGCGTGGCCCAGGAGCACGGGTTCGCGCTCTTCCCCGACCTCGTCACCGAGCCGCTGGGCGGGTGGGTCCTGCGCGACTCCGCCACCGCGACCGCCCGCCGCGCCAACTCGGTGCTCGCCTTCGGCCCGTCCGGCCTCGACGGCGACACCGACGTCGAGCGGGTGCTCGCGCACTACGACCGCCCGGTCGCGGCCGTGCTGACCGGCTCCCCCGAGCACACCCGCCTCACCGCGCTCGGGTGGGTGCCGGAGAGCAACGAGTCCGACACGCTGTTCCAGGTCGCCGCGCTCGCGCAGGTGAGCCGGGCGCTGCGCGGCGCGGCGCACCCCGACGCCGCGGTGCACGGGACCACCGCCCCCGGCGGGACCGGCGACGAGGCCTGGGTGCGGGTCACGGTCGGCGACCACGCGACGGCGTTCGCCGCGCTCGACCCGGCACCCGACGGCGACTGGCTCGGCCTCGGCGGCCTCGCCGTCGACCCGGCGCAGCGGCGCCGCGGGCTCGGGCTCGCCGCGCTGGCGGCCTGCGTCGGGTGGGGCGGGGAGCGCGGCGCGTCGACGGTCTTCCTGCAGGTGCTCGGGGACAACGCCCCCGCGCTCGCGCTCTACGAGCGGCTCGGCTTCCGCACCCACCACCGCTACCGCTACCTCACGCCGCGCTGACGCCGGGCCGGCGCGCCCGGTCAGCCTGCGTCGCGCCCCGGCGTCAGGGCCGGCTCGTCGGGCGGGGCGAGGGTGAGCACGGCGTCCTCGATGAACGACGCCTCCTCGATCTCGGCCTCGACGCGCCGGAAGCGCAGCGCGAGGTGCCCCTCGGTGTCGTCGCCGACCAGGTCGACGGCGGCGACCACGAAGACCCGCTGGGGGCCGACGTACTCGAGGTGGAGGTAGGTGATCCGGTCGATCTCGGGGTGCGCGAGCAGCCGCACCAGCACCTGGCGGCGGGTGCCGGGGTCGACGCCCTGGCCGAGCAGGTAGTCCATGTTGCGACGCATCAGGAAGACCGCGACCACGGCGAGCAGCACGCCGACGCCGATCGAGCCGGCGGCGTCCCAGACGGCGTTCCCGGTGAGCTGGTGCAGCGCGATGCCGGTGACGGCGATCAGGATGCCGAGCAGCGCGGAGGCGTCCTCGAAGAACACCGCGCGCAGGGTCGGGTTCGAGGTGCGGGTGACGTAGCGCCACGGCCGCAGCCCGAAGCGGACCGCTCCCCCGCGCACCTGGCGGGTCGCCTGCAGGAACGAGGTCCCCTCCAGCACGAAGGCGATCGCCAGCACGACGTAGTTGATCGTGAAGCTGGCCTCGCCCTCCTCGGCGCCGAGCTCGGTGACGCCGTGCCAGATCGACACGACCGCACCGGCCGAGAAGAGCCCGAACGCCGCGACCAGCGACCAGATGTAGGTCGACCGGCCGTAGCCACGCGGGTGCTCCACGTCGCGCGGACGCCGGCCGCGACGCTCGGCGACGAGCAGGAAGACCTCGTTGCCGGTGTCGGACCACGAGTGCGCCGCCTCGGCGACCATGGACGCCGACCCGGTGAGCACGGCCGCGACCGACTTGGCGCCGGCGATCAGCGCGTTGGCCGCGAGCGCGACCAGCACGGTCAGCAGCGAGTCGCCCTGCTCCTCCTCGGGCTCGGCGGCGCTCACGTCACGACCCCGAAGATCCGGTCGGAGCGGGCGGCCAGCCACGGCCACGCCGTCCGCACCAGGAGCAGCACGACGACGCCGGAGAACACCATCCCGGCCACGTTGAGGCCGAGCTGCGCGAGGGAACCGAGCACCTCCTCACGCTCCCACACCGCGACGCCGAGGGCGAGGTTGCCCAGGGCAGGCACCGTGGTGACCGAGATGAAGACCCCGACCATGGTGGCGGCCCGCTGCAGGGCCACCGCGAGCGCACCGGCGGCGCCCGCGAGGACGCCGACCACGAACGACCAGTGGTCGGGGTTGAAGATGAAGCCGGTGTTGGGCCGCTCGCGGGTGACGAGCTCCTGGTCGACCCAGCCGACCGCGACGCCGGCGAGCGAGAGCAGCGTGACGGCCAGCACCGCGAAGGCGAACGAGAGCACGACCAGCCGCAGGCTCCGCAGCAGCAGCCCGGGTCGCCCGAGCACGATGCCGGCGCTGATCGCGGTGATCGGGCCGAACTCCGGGCCCACGACCATCGCACCCACCACGAGCACCGCGGAGTCGGTCAGCACGGCGATCGCGGCGAGCGCGACGGCGATGACGAGGAACAGGTGGTACGACAGCGTCGGCGCCGCGCCCGCCTCGGCGCCGTCCTCGACGGCGTCCCAGATCACCGCGTCGTCCGGATGCCCCGGCGCGAGGTCCTCGAGGGCGTCGGCGGCGGCGAACGGCGTCCCGGTCGGGGTGGTGATGACGATCCCGCCGCTCCGGTGCACCCCGAGGCGGCGCAGCTCGCCCATCAGCGCGCCGGAGGACTCCTGCGCCACGTCGGCCTCGACCAGGTCGCCGGCCGGCTGGACGACGGCGCCCGGCTGCACGGTCACGTTGGTGACGTGGTCGTGCGCGACGAGGAGGTCGCGGACGTCGTCGGCGAGGGACGCCGGCACGGTCAGCCGGAAATGGGCGAGCACGCACGCAGGCTACGACCTAGCCTGGTGCTGCCCGGGTGGGGAGTGACGATCCCCGCACACGGCCCGGGCCGCGCGTGCGGCGTCACCGACGAGAGGCCGCCCTCCCTCCCCCGTGGGTGCGGAGACAGCGGCGAAGGTGTGGTGGCACCGCGACCTGACCCCCGCCCACACCTCCAGGGTTTCCCCTGCTGGAGGTGACCATGAGACGTACCCACACGACCGACCTGACCCACGCCGTCCCGGGCGAGACCGTGCGACTGCAGGGCTGGGTGCACCGGCGCCGCGAGCTCGCGGCGCTGACCTTCCTGGTCGTGCGCGACCGCACCGGCCTCGCGCAGGTCGTCGTCCGTGAGGACGACCCCGCGTGGGGTGCCGTGCCGCCGGAGGAGACCCCGGTCGAGGTGGTCGGCACCGCCACCACCAGCGCCCGGGCCCCCGGGGGCGTGGAGGTCACCGCGGCCTCGGTGACCGCACTCGGCGAGCCCGCCGCCACCCCCGTCGTCGAGCTGTGGCGCCCGACGCTGGACGCCGCGCTGCCGACCCTGCTCGACCACGCGGCGACCACCTGGCGCCACCCGCGCCAGCGGGCCCGCTGGGAGGTCGCCGCCGCCAGCCTGCACGGCTTCCGGGCGACCCTCGACGCCTCGGGGTTCACCGAGGTGCACTCGCCGAAGCTGGTGGAGTCGGCCACGGAGTCCGGGGCGAGCGTCTTCGAGGTCGACTACTTCGGCCGCCCGGCCTTCCTCGCGCAGAGCCCGCAGCTCTACAAGCAGGTGCTGGTCGGGGTCTTCGAGCGGGTCTACGAGGTCGGGCCGGTCTTCCGCGCCGAGCCGCACGACACGGTGCGGCACTTGGCGCAGTACGTCTCGCTCGACGTCGAGCTCGGCTTCGTCGAGTCCCACCGCGAGGTCGTCGCGTGCCTGCGCGACGTCGTCGCCGGGATGGTCGCGGCGGTGCACGAGCGGGCCGCGGCGGCCGTGGAGCGGCTCGAGGTCGACGTCCCGGTCGTGCCGGAGGAGGTGCCGGTGCTGCACTTCCGCGACGCCCTCCGCCTCGTCGGCGCCCCGGACGACGAGCCGGACCTCGCTCCGGCCCACGAGCGGGCGCTGGGCGCGTGGGCGCGCGAGACCCACGGCTCGGACTTCCTCGTCGTCGAGGGCTACCCCACCGCCTCGCGGGCCTTCTACAGCCACCCCGACCCCGAGGACCCGCGCTGGTCGCGCTCCTTCGACCTGCTCTTCCGCGGCGTCGAGCTGGTCAGCGGGGCCCAGCGGCTGCACCGGCACGCCGACTACGTGCGGGTGCTCGCCGAGCGCGGCTACCCGGCCGAGCCGTTCGCGTCCTACGTCGAGGCGTTCCGCCACGGCATCCCACCGCACGGCGGGTTCGCGATCGGGCTGGAGCGCTGGGTGTCGCGGCTGGTCGGCGCGGCCAACGTCCGCGAGGTCACGCTCTTCCCGCGCGACCTGCACCGGCTCGCGCCGTAGGTACCCATGCCGGTCGGGGTCCCCTCGCCGGGGGCATCCCCGGCCGGCGTGTGGGAGGGCGACCGCTCAGGGGTTCTTGATGGACCCGGGCGGCCGGCAGACGACGGTGTCGCTGGGGGTGTAGTCGGTGTGGAACTTCTCGGTCCGCACGACCTCGTCAGAGCCCGGCTCCCGGAAGATCCGCGTGACGTCGATCTGGAAGCCCGAGTAGCCGGTGTTGGGCTCGCAGTCGGGGGTGTCGAGGACGCGGGTGGCGGGGCCGACGTAGGCGTAGCGCTCGCCGGTGGTCGTGTCGATGTCCCAGACCTTCGTCGAGAACATCCGGACCGTCGCCTCGCCCTGGGTGGACGGCGTGCTCGGCTTCACCTCGGCGTTGACCAGGACGCCGTGCTCGGTGTTGTTGCGGAACCGCAGGTCGACCGAGCCCCAGGCCACGGTGGCCTCGCGGCCGACCGGGTAGCGGTCGATGTAGAAGGAGTGCGGCTTGTGCTCGACGTCCTCGAGACCCGCGAAGAACATCCCGTTGAACAGCGTCGTCGCCATCTGGGAGACGCCGCCCCCGAGGTCGAGCTTGAGGATGCCGTTGCTGATGATGTAGCCCTCGGTGAAGCCGTTCTCGCGGGTGCGCTCGCCGACGATGTCGTTGAGCGAGAACGTCTCGCCGGGCTTGAGCAGGGTGCCGTCGACGAGCTCGGCGGCCCGGCCGATGTTGGTGTTGCGGTACTCGGCGTACGGGAAGTAGGTCGTGAACTCGGAGACCTTGCGCTTCACGCCGAGGGCGCGGGCGTCGGCGGTGGTGAACGCGGGCTGCTCGACGGTGCCCTCGACGTCGACGCTGCGCTCGCCCCTCGGGCGGGCCACGACCTCGAGGAAGGCGGCGGCCACGTCGGCGGGCTCGAAGGAGATGCCGGGCTTGGCCTTGACCACCCGCGGCCGGCCGTCGACGAGCCGGATGCTGGCGTCGACGGGGTCGCCGTCGCCGGCGGTGGCGTCCTCGACCAGCGGGACGAGCAGGTCGGCGTCGACCGCCGGCACGAGGGCGCCGTCGTCGCCCGGCTCGAGGGAGAGGGCGTCGGCGAAGTCGTCCGGTGCGAGGCGGACCCCGGCCGAGCCGAAGCGCAGGTTCACCGGGCCCGCCAGGGCCGGCTCCGCGAAGGTCCTGACGGCCTCGGCGGCCTCGGCGTCGGTGACGTCGGGCTCGAGCGAGGTGATGTCGAGGTCGACCGGGTCGCCGGAGAGGTAGGCGGCCGTGAGGGCCGCGCGCGTGGAGCCGGGCTCCAGCCCACGGCCGGGCTCGGCCGGGGTGGTGGAGACCTCGCCGTCGGCGAAGACGACGCGGGCGTCGACGGGGTCCTCGCCGAGCCCGGCCTCGAGCTCGGTGAGGGCGGCGTCCAGGGCCTGCTCGTCGACCGCGACGACGGCCTCGACGTCGTCACCGCCGGTGAAGTAGTCCCACAGCCGGCTCGGGCTCCAGGACCGCTCGGTCCCGGCGGCCGCGACCGTGGCGTCGTAGTCGATCGACAGGCCCGCCTCGGCGGGGTCGATCTCGTCGCTGCGGTCGCCGAGCGACACCCGCAGCGGCGCGGCCGTCCGGTCGGCGAGACCCTCGACCAGCGCCTCGCGCGCGGCGGCGGGCGTCATCCCGCCGATGTCGACCCCGGAGACGACGGTGTCGCGGGGGGTCTTGTCGCCGGCGACGGCGTACGCCGCGGCGTACCCGCCGCCGAGCAGGAGGGCGAGCACCAGGACCACGACGAGCGTGACCCTGCCGCCGGCGAGGCCGCGCTCGTCAGGTCTCTTCACCGGGCCATCCTAAGGATCGCTCGGGCGCAGCGGGCGCACGGTCACGATCCCGAGCAGCAGCAGGCCCAGGCCCAGGCCCAGCAGCACGTAGCCCTCGGCGTTCGCGCCGACGAGGTAGCCCCCGCCGGAGCGGGGCACCAGCGCGGCCCCGAGGACGGCGACCCAGCCGGCGACGAACGCGAACCGCGTGCTCCAGCCGCCGGGCAACGCCCACGCCGCGGACGCCGACGCGACGACGGCCAGGGTCAGCCCGACCGGCCGGCCGTGGACCAGCACCGAGGCCGCGCCGACGACCGCACCGAGCAGGACCAGCCCCGCGGCCCGGAGCACGCTCAGCGTCAGATCCCCGCGAACAGGTCGGCCTCGAGGCCGTCGTCGCCGACCGGACCGCGCTCGCCCTTGGCGATGCGGTAGTACTCGATGCCCCAGGCGGTCGCGCCGACGTTGTTGGACAGTGCGAAGAACGGGCCGTCGGTGGTGATCTGGGTGGCATGGGCGGCGAGGGCGGTCATCTTGGCCTCGACGAAGTCCTGGGCGTCGACGGCCGCCGAGAGGTTCTCGTCGGGCGTGACGAAGTGCGGCAGCGGCCCGTCGGGGTCCATGCCCTCGAACGACGTGGTGTCGCCGGCCTCGCGCATCATCCGCAGGCCCTGCCGCATCCGGCTCTCCGACATGGCGCCCCAGTAGATCTTCGGGATGTCCCACGGCTCGCCGAGGCCGTCGTCGCCGATCCGGTACGAGGGCACGGCGGCCAGCGCCGCGGCGTACGTCGCGACCCGGTGGGCCTGCACGTGGTCGGGGTGGCCGTAGCCGCCGAACTCGTCGTAGGTCACCAGCACCTGCGGGCGCACCTCGCGGATGATCTCGACGAGGTGGTTGGCGGCCTCGGTGAGGTCGGCGCGGGAGAAGGCGTTGTCGTGGCCCCCCTCGTCCGCGGGCAGGTCGGCGGCGATGGCGTAGCCGTCGGCGTGCCAGGCC
The DNA here is from genome assembly GCF_005954645.2 of Nocardioides sp. S-1144. Classification (NCBI taxonomy): domain Bacteria; kingdom Bacillati; phylum Actinomycetota; class Actinomycetes; order Propionibacteriales; family Nocardioidaceae; genus Nocardioides; species Nocardioides dongxiaopingii. The sequence continues at coordinate 859,252 of NZ_CP040695.2, read as the reverse complement.
ATCCCGGAGTCGCGGTAGCGGCCGAAGCCGCCGAGGAAGCGGTGGTCGGTGACGCCCAGGGCGGCCATCGCCGTGGCGAGCTCGCCGCGGCGGTGCTCGCCGAGGCCGTCGTCGCGGTCGGCGGCGAGGTGCTCGAGCTCGGGCACGAGGATCTCGCCCATCTCACCGGCGGTGCAGGTGACGAGCGTGACGCCGCGCCCCTCCGCGACGTACCGGGCCATGGTGGCGCCCTGGCCGATGGTCTCGTCGTCGGGGTGGGCGTGCACCAGCAGCAGCCGGTGCTCAGTGGTCTCGCTCATGGGGAGAGCGTAGTGAGCCGGGCGAGCCGGTGCCCCGCCGAGGGCGGACCCCGGGCCGGATCAGGCCGTCGGCGGCCGCTTGACCCGCTTGGGGGCGGCCGGGAGGTCCAGCGGCGGCAGGGCCGGCGGGGCCGGCTCCTCGACGTCGAACCAGCCGTCGTGCTGGTCGACCAGCAGCTCGAGGACGACGTCCGGGGCGTCGGTCACGACCGCCCACGGGTGGTCCTCGTCGTCGTCCTCCCCGGCGAGCCGCTCGCGCACGAGGGTGGCGTCGTAGCCGTCGCCGGCGAGACGGGCGAGGACGGCGCGCGCGTCGTCCTCGTCGAAGAAGATGCCGCGGGCGCTCACGGGGCGAGCACCCCGCGCAGCTCGGCGAGGAACGGCCGGTCGGGCTCGAGCCAGTCGACGTCGTCCAGCTCGCCGGCGCGCAGCCACCGGAGCCGGTCGTGCTCGAGCGGGTACGGCGTCCAGACGGCGACGGTGGCGAGCGCGACGGTCAGCTCGTGGGTCCCGGCGATCTCGGCCGAGCCCGCGAGCCAGCCGGTGACGACGACGTCGACCCCGAGCTCCTCGCGGAGCTCGCGGACCAGGGCTGCCCCTGGCGTCTCACCGGGCTCGACCTTGCCGCCCGGCAGCTCCCACCGACCGGCCGCGGCCGGCGGCGAGGTGCGCCGGCACGCGAGCACGCGTCCGTCGCGGACGACCGCTGCGCCGACCACCGGTTTCCTCATCGCGACCACACGGGGGCGAGACTAGTCGGGTGACGACGAGCGGACTGCGCCTCGACCGGGTCGACGACCGCACCGACGCCGTGGCGGCGGTGGTGGCCAGGTCGGGCGGCCGGGTGCCGTTCGACGCGCTCCTCGACGACCTCCCGCGCCGGCTGCGGACGACGCGCGCCCCGGGCCGGGCCGTCCACGAGGCGTTCCGGTACGACGTCCGCGACCAGGTGGACCTGCGCTGGTGGCCCCAGGGCGTGACGACGAACGCCGACGCGGGCACCCACCACGGCCGCCGCCTGGCGATGACCACCTGGTACGCCAAGAAGCTCCCCCACGAGGACGCCAACCAGGGCTCCCGGCTGAGCGTGATGGACCTCGACCGCGGCCGCTACCGGCACGTGCTCCTCGTGCGCCCCCGCGACGACGGCACCGTGGAGCCGCTGCACGTGCACGCCGGCGGCCTCGTGTGGCAGGGCTCGCGGATCCACGTCGCCGGCACCGGCCGCGGGCTGTTCACCTGCCTGCTCGACGACCTCGTGCGGGTGCCGGACCGCGCGGCGGCGCACGGCTACCGCTACGTGCTGCCGGTGCGCTGGCAGTACCGGGCCCACGCCGACGAGGGCGTGGAGAAGTTCCGCTTCTCGTTCCTCTCCCTCGACCACGCCGGACGCAGCGGGCCCTCCGGCCCGGACCTGCTCGCCGGCGAGTACACGAACGACCCGGCCCGCACCCGCCGGCTGGCCCGTCTCTCCCTGGGCGAGGGTGCCGTCGACCGCGCCGACATCGAGCCGTTCGGCAGCGGTCCCCGCCGGATGCAGGGTGTCGCCGCGGGCCGCGACCACGTCTACGTCACGGTCTCGCAGGGCCGCTTCGTGCGTGGCTCGGTCTTCGCCGGTCCGGCCGGCGACCCGTCCCGCCTGCGCGAGCACCGCCACGCCACGCCGATGGGCAACGAGGACGTCGCCTACTCCCCCGACGAGGACCTGCTCTACTCCGTCTCCGAGCACCCCTCGGTGCGGTGGCTGTTCACGATGCGACGGTCCTGGTTCGACTGACGCCGGCGCGGCACCGCGACCGGGCAGCCTCCCGCACCGGGCCTCAGCGGGGCAGTCGCGCCAGCTGTCGCGACTGGGCCACGAGCCGGTCGGCGGAGTCCCAGACCTCGCAGTCCTCCTCGAACATGCCGCCGGCGATGTTGCGGGTGGCGTGGGTGACGCGGAGCCAGCCGGGCGCGGGCCGGGCGCGGACGTGGGCGGTGAGCTCGAGGGTCGGGGCCCAGCCCATCAGGCCGTGGGTGAACGTCACCGGCGGCAGCGCGTCGACGACGAGCAGCAGCGAGAGCGGGTCGGGCTCGCGGCCGTCCTCGAGGCGGAACCAGGCGGTCAGGACGCCGCTGCCGTCCGGCCTCCCCCGGGCCCAGCCGACGTGGTCGGGGTGGAAGCGCATCTCGAACCGGCCGAGCAGCGACACCGCGTCGCCCAGCGCGGGCGGTGGCTCGTTCGCGACGCAGTCCTCCGGCGGCGGGAGGGCGGGCGGGGTGGCGGTGGTGCGGACGTCGTCGCGGCCGCGGTCGAGGTCGCCGTACGTCGCCAGCACGGCGATCCGTGCGGTGTCGCCCTGACGCAGCTCGGCGCGGGCGGTGCCCACGCTGCCGCCGTCGCGCAGCACGGCGACGTCGATCTCGGCCGGGCCGGGCCGGGTGGCCGACAGGTAGTGCGCGCCGACCGCGAGCGGGTCCGGCTTCGCGGGCAGGGCCGCGGCGACCGCGCGACCGACGGTGGCCAGCAGGTAGCCGCCGTTGAGGCCACCGCCGATCGCCCACCCCTCGCTCAGGTCGGCGGTCCAGCGACCCGGGCCGGCGGCGGTCACGGCGGTCGCGGTGTCGAAGACGCTCACGATCGGACCGTACCGAGTTGGGCGCGGCGCCCGCCCGCCGGCGCCGCGTCGTGGACGATGGGCCACAGTCCCCCCGACAGGAAGCAGCAGCATGCTGAGGCACGTCATCACGACCCTGACCGTGGCGGCGACCACCGCCGTGGCGACCCTCGCGCTCGTCGTCCCAGCCGGCGCAGAGCCCACCGGAGCGGGCCCCGCCGGAGCAGACACCGCCGGGACATCCACCGCCGCTGGGTCGGACCCGCGGGCGCGCGCGCCGTACCGGATCACCCCGTTCCGCCCGACCGCCGACGACGACCGGCGACTGGTCCGGGCCTGGCGCACCTGGGCGTCCCGCGACGACCACGAGCGCTACACGACCGTCCTCCGGACCGCCTGCTTCTGCGGGCCCGACCCGATCAAGGACGTCGTGACCGTCGTCCGGGGGCGGCGCGTCACCTCGGTGACCCACGCCGGCCGGAGCCGCGAGCTCGCCCGCCACGGCTACGAGATGGACGCCGTCTACCAGCTGCTCCGCGAGTTCTACGCCACCGCCGACGAGGTCGTGGTGCGCTACCGCAACGGCGTGCCGCGCCGGATCGCGGTCGACCGGATCGCGGGTGCCGTCGACGACGAGGTCTACCACGCGGTCGCGGTCCGGCTCCGACCCTGACCAGGGGAAGGCAGCCCATGCTCAGGCACCCGGTGCCGCGGGTGCTCGGGGCAGCATCCGTCCTCGTGGTCCTCGCGGTGGCGACGACCCTCCTGCACGGCGCGCTCCCGCCCGACCTCACCAACGCCCTCTACATCGTGGTGAACGGCGGCGCGGCCGCGCTGGCGCTCGCCGGCGCCCGACGCCACCAGGGCGCCCAGCGCCGGGTCGCGATGCTCGTGGCCGCGGGGCTGGCGGTCTACGCCGCCGGCGACGTCGCGTACGCGATCGACGACGCGCACCGCGGCGTGTCGAACCCGGCCCCGGCCGACGCCCTCTACCTCGGCGCGATCACGCTGCTGATCTGTGCCCTGCTCGTCGCGATCGCGTGGGGCGGTCGCGGCCGGCGGGTCGAGGTGGACGCCGTCATCGACGCGCTCACGATCGTGGTGGTGTCGGTCCTCGTGCTGTGGGACCTGCGCACCCGTCTCGTCGAGGTCGACGACGACCGGTCGCTCCTGGCGCTCGGCGTGCTGACCGCCTACCCGGTCTCCGACGCGGTCCTGTTCGGGCTGCTGGTGCGGGTCGCGCTGGGCCGGCACCGCCGCGCGTGGGGCGGCGCCTGGCTGATCGCCGGGATCGGGTGCTGGCTCGCCTCCGACATCCTGATGCTCCTGGAGCGGCTCCCCGACCCCGACAACCCGCTGCTCAACCTCGGCTGGATGCTCGGCGGCCTCGCGATGTCGATCGCCCCGTGGGCGCCGCGCCGGGTGGCGCCCGGCGACGCCGGGGCCGAGGCCGCCGGTCCGCCGGCCGGCCGGGTCCTCGTCGCGATCCTGCCGCTGGTCGTCCCCACGGCGCTGCTGCTCCTGCCCCGCGACGGGGTCGGCACCTCCCCCGTGGCCCTGTTCCTCGCCACGGTCGCCCTGGGGGCGCTGGCGGTGGTGCGGACGGTCCGGCTGCTCCGCTCCGAGGCCCAGGCCCGGGCCGACCTCGAGGTCGCGCGCGACCAGGCCCTGGCGGCGTCACGGGCGAAGTCGGAGTTCCTCGCCACCATGAGCCACGAGATCCGGACGCCGATGAACGGCGTCCTCGGGCTGACCGACCTGCTGCTGGCCGGCGACCTCGACGACCGTCAGCGCCGCTACGCCGACGGCGTCGCCGGGGCGGGTCGGGCGCTGATGACGATCATCAACGACCTCCTCGACTTCTCGAAGATCGAGGCCGGCCGGGTCGTGGTCGAGGAGGTCGGCTTCGACGCCCGCCGCCTCCTCGACGAGGTCGCCGACCTCGCGGCCGACCCGGCGCGCGCGGGCAGCGTGCGCCTGGTCGTCGAGGGCGACGTCCCGCGGCTGGTCGGGGACCCGTCGCGGCTGCGCCAGGTGCTGCTCAACCTGGCCGCGAACGCCGTGAAGTTCACCCCGGCCGGCGAGGTCCGGATCCGCGCCGAGGTCACCGGGCAGCACGAGGACCGGGTCGAGGTCCGCTTCGACGTCACCGACACCGGCATCGGCGTCGCCGCGGGCGACCTGCAGCGGATCTTCGAGCCGTTCGCGCAGGCCGACGCCTCGACGACCCGGGAGTTCGGCGGCACCGGCCTCGGGCTGAGCATCAGCCTGCGCCTGGTCGAGGCGATGGGCGGCGTCCTCCGGGCCGAGAGCACGCCGGGACGCGGCAGCCGGTTCTGGTTCACCCTCCCCCTGCGGCTCGCGCCGCCGCACCGCCGGGTCCTGCTCGTGGAGGACGGCGAGGTCAACCGTCTCGTCGCGGAGGGGATCCTGGTCCACCTCGACCACGACGTGGTCACCGACGCCGACCCGGCCGACGTCGACCTCGTGCTGGCCGACCTGGGCCGGCTGGGCGAGCTCGACCTGGGTGACACCCCGACGATCGGCATCGCCACCGGCGTCGACGACGCCGTCCGCGAGCGGGCCCGGGCCGCCGGGCTGGTCGCCGTCGTCGACAAGCCGATCCAGCCCCGGGCGCTGGCCGCCGCGCTCGCGCTCGCGGCCGGCGCCAGGGAGCCGCGCTGACGCGCGGAGCCCTCGTGGTCGCCCGGCGGGGTCAGCCGGCCTCGAGCACCCGGCCGAGGAACTGGCGGGTCCGCTCGTGCTGCGGGTCGGTGAGCACCTCGGCGCCACCGCTCTCGGCGACCACGCCCTCGTCGAGGAAGAGGACCTGGTCGGCGACGTCGCGGGCGAAGCGCACCTCGTGGGTGACGATGACCATCGTCCAGCCCTGCTCGGCCAGGTCGCGGATGACCGCGAGCACCTCGCCGACGAGCTCGGGGTCCAGCGCGGACGTCGGCTCGTCGAGCAGCACCACCTCCGGCCGGAGCGCCAGCGCCCGGGCGATCCCGACGCGCTGCTGCTGCCCACCCGAGAGCTGCGCGGGGTAGGCGTCCTCGCGACCGGCGAGCCCCACCTGCTCCAGCAGCGCCCGGGCGGCGTCCACGGCCTCCTCGCGCGAGCGGCCCTGCACCTGCACCGGACCCTCGACGAGGTTGCCGAGCACGGTCTTGTGCGGGAACAGGTGGTGGGACTGGAAGACCATCCCGCTGCGGGCGCGCAGCTCACGGATCTCGCGGCGCCGCAGGGCCCGGTCGGCGGGCAGCACGTCGAAGTCGACCGCGGCGTCGCTGATCCGCACCAGCCCGGCGTCGGGTGTCTCGAGCACGTTGAGCGAGCGCAGCACCGTCGTCTTGCCCGATCCCGACGGACCGAGCAGCACGGTGCTGGTGCCGGCACCGACGGTGAACCCGACGTCGCGCAGCACCTCGCGGTCACCGAAGGCCTTGCGCAGCCCGCGGACCTCGATCAGCTCGTTCCCACCCTGGTCGTCGGTGTTCATGCCACGTACCTCCCCAGCTTCTTCTCGAGGCGTTCCTGGCCGAGCGACAGCAGGAAGCAGACCACCCAGAAGTAGAGCGCCGCGATCACGTAGAGCGGCAGGAACTGCCCGCTCACCGATGCCGCGTTCTGGGCGACGCGGAACATGTCGGTGACCAGGACGACGGAGACGAGCGAGGTGTCCTTGACCAGCGACAGCAGCGTGTTCGACAGCGGCGGGACCGCGATGCGGGACGCCTGGGGCAGCACGATGCGCCGCATCAGCTGCGGGTACCGCATGCCGATCGTGGTGGCCGCCTCGAACTGGCCACGGGGCACCGAGAGGATCGAGCCGCGGATGATCTCGGCGGCGTAGCCTCCGACGTTGAGGCTCAGTGCGAGACAGGCCGCGAGGAACCCTGGGAGCTTGATCCCCACCTGGGGCAGCCCGTAGAAGACGATGAACAGCTGCACCAGCAGCGGCGTCCCGCGGATGATCGAGATGTAGATCCGGGCCGGGAGGCTGAGCACGAGCAGCGACGACATCCGCGCCATCGCCACCGCGAGCGCGATGAGCAGGCCGACCGCGAAGCTGATGAGGGTGAGCGGGATGTTGGTGCGGACCAGCTCGAGCAGCATCGGCCCGACCTCGTCGGCGATCACCTCGCGCGTGCTGCGGCCGCTGTTGGAGCCCTCGACGGCGATCTCGCCGTCCTGCTCCTCCACGGAGACGTCGGTGGTGAAGTAGCCCTCGGAGATCTCGGCGAGGGTGCCGTCCTCGGCGAGGGTGGCCAGCGCCTCGTCGGCCGCGCGCTGGAGGTCGGGGTCGGACTGCCGGAAGACGAAGGCCTGCCGGCTGACCTCGTCGTCGGTCTCGCCCACGATCTTGATGTCGTCGGACCCGGTGGACGCGAGGTAGTCGAGGACGGCGATGTTGTCGTTGACGATGACGTCGACCCGGCCCTGCACGAGCAGCTCGGCGGCCTGGGCGAACCCCTCGACCGACTGCACCTCGGCGCCGGCGTCGCGCGCGACCTGCGCCCAGTTGCTGGTCTCCGACTGCGCCGCGACCTGGCCGTCGAGGTCGTCGAGGGAGGTGATGTCGTCGTTGTCCGCAGCGGTGACGATGACGCCGCGCGAGTAAGTGTACGGCTCGGTGAAGAGGTAGCGCGCCTCGCGCTCGGGGTTGATCGTCACCTGGTTGGCGATGACGTCGATGCGGTTGGAGTCCAGGGCCGGGAAGAGCGCGTCGAACGTGCCCTCCTCGAACCGCAGGTCCCAGCCGGCCTCCTCGGCGACCGCCTCGATGACGTCGATGTCGTAGCCGGTGAGGTCGCCCGACCCCGAGGGCTTGTAGGAGAACGGCGGGTAGGTGCCCTCCGTGCCGACGCGGACCACCGGACGATCGGCTTCGCCGTCGGCGTGGGCCGGCGTCGCCGCGGGCACCAGGGCGGCGAGCAGCAGGGCGAACAACACGGCCAGCAGGCCTGTCGTGCGGTCTCGTGCGCGCACCGGCGGATCCTCTCGACGCACTCCCGGACGGGTCTCGACCCTCGATCAGAACCGAGTCTCTCAAGTTACACCAGTGCCAGGAAGGCGGTGCCGAGGTGTGGGCCGGGCGGACACCGGGCATACTCGCCCCGGCCTCCCGGGTTGGTGCGGCGCCTGCCCGGCGCTCTCAAGTCGCTCCCCCGAGGTGCCGAGAACCGAAGTGAGACCGGTTGCGGACATGGGGACGTCGCCGGTCGCCCGTCCCCCGAGCGTCCCCCCGGCCGCACCTCCAGGAGCTCCCCGTGCCTCTCCGCACCTCCAGCACCACCCCCTCCCCCGCCCGCCGCCCCGCCCGCCGGCTCGCCGGCGCCGTCACCGCGGTCACCGCGGTCGTCGTGGCCGCCGCGTCGTCCCTCGCGCTCACGGCCTCCTCCGGCCAGGCGTCGGCACCGGCCCAGCGCGCCGCGACGCACTGGTCCGACGTCGCGATCGCGAACCCGGCGAGCTTCCCGGTGACCGAGCTGGTCGGGCAGTTCCCGCTCCCGAAGCTCGGGGCGACCGAGGTGCACCTGAGCCTGTCGAGGTGGGGCTACCGCTACCAGGCCGGCATGGCCAACAACCGGCTCACGATCACCGAGGTCGACGGCGGGCTGCGCTTCGTCGACACCGCTGCCCGCTCGTGGGCCAAGCTGCCCCGCACCTGCACGCGGCTGAAGATCGGGCGCGCGGCTGCCGCGCAGTGCCCGATCCCGTCGGCGTTCGCGGGCGGCATGTTCATCGAGACGTGGCCGAAGCTCGGCAACGACTCCGTCGACGCCAGCACCCTCTCGGCCCGCTTCCGGCTGTGGGCCCTGACCGACGACGGCAGCGACACCGTGCGCGGCGGCGCGGGCAACGACTTCATCAACACCGCCTTCATGGCCGACCGCGCCTGGGGCGGTGCGGGTGACGACTGGATCCGGGTCGGCACCGGCGCCAACGAGATCTACGGCGACGCCGGCAGCGACCGGCTCGTCGGCGGCGACCACGACGACCGCATCCACGGCGGCGACGGCGACGACCGCCTCGGCGGCCTCCTCGGCAACGACACCCTGTGGGGCGACGCGGGTGCCGACATCCTGGTCGGCGGCCCCGGCTCCGACACCGCCTACCTCGACGCCACCGACCGGGCGCGCGAGATCGAGTCGATGCGGCGCTGAACCCGCCCCGCCCGCGGGCCCGGGACGGCGGCTGGGTGAGGCTGGGGTCATGGCCTACTTCCGCCGGACCGGCGCCACGACGTTCCTCGCGACCCGGCACGTCGGCGGCGCCTGGGACCCGGGCGCCCAGCACGTCGCCGCCGCGCTCGGGCTGCTGGCGCACGCCGTCGAGGTCGACCGCGACCGGCGCCGAGACGACGGCCTGGTGATCGGCCGGCTGGCCTACGACATCCTCGGCACCGTCCCGGTGGCCGAGGTCGAGGTCGCGGTGGACGTCGTCCGGCCCGGTCGGACGATCGAGCTCGTGGAGGCGACCCTGGCGCACGGCGGGCGCGTCGTGGTCCGGCTGCGGGCCTGGCTGCTGCAGCCCGGCGACACCCACGAGCTCGCGGCGACCCCGCTCGCGCCCATCGCGCCGCCCGACGCGCACCCCGCGTGGGACGCCACGGCGGTGTGGCCCGGCGGCTTCATCGAGTCGGTCGAGGTCCGGCGGGTGGAGGTCGCGCCGGGCCGGGCGACGTCCTGGGTGCGCAGCGACCTCCCGCTCCTCGCGGGCGAGCCGGTCAGCGACCTCGCCTCGGCGGCGCGGCTCCTCGACATCGCCAACGGGTTGACCGTGCGGGCCGACCCGGCCCGGGTCGCCTTCCCCAACGTCGACCTCACCGCCCACCTGGCGAGGTCGCCCCGCGGCGAGTGGGTCGGCCTCGACACCTCGGTGACCTTCGGCCCCGGCGGCCTCGGGATCACGAGCAGCGTGCTGCACGACGAGCACGGGCCGGTCGGCACGCTCGCCCAGCTCCTCACCGTGCGGCCGGCGGGGTAGTCTCGCCGCGTCGGCCCACGTGCGGCCGCCGGACGAGGGAGCCGTACCCGGACCGCGACAAGACGGCCACGAGGAGTGATCTGTCGTGGCGTGGATCGTGCTGGTGGTCTCCGGGGTGCTCGAGGCGGTCTGGGCGCTGGCCCTCGGCCGCAGCGAGGGCTTCACCCGGGTCGGGCCGACGGTCGTCTTCGGCGTCGCGCTCGCCGCGAGCATGGGCGGGCTCGCCGTGGCCATGCGCACGCTGCCCATCGGCACGGCCTACGCCGTCTGGGTCGGCATCGGCGCCACCCTGACGGTGGCGGTGAGCATGGCGACCGGCGACGAGCCGGTGTCGGTGGTCCGCGTGCTGCTCCTGGTCGGCCTGGTGGGCTGCATCGTCGGGCTGAAGCTCGCGCACTGAGCCCCCGTCGGCCGGGTGGCCGGGCGGGACTCAGTCCTCGACCTTGATGCCCCAGGCGCCGGCCAGCAGCGGCGCGAGCAGGCTCAGCTGGGCCGGGGTCACGGTCGCCCCGCGCAGGCCCTCGAGCCCGCGGAGCTCCTCCAGGTCGGCGCCGCGGAGGTCGAGGTGCTGCAGGGTCGCCCCCTGCACGTCGAGGGTGGCGACCCGGGTGCCGTCGAGCCGGACGCGGCGCACGTCGGCCTGGCCGAGGTCGAGCTCCTCGACGACGCAGTCGGTGAGGGCGACGTCGAGCAGCTCCGCGCCGCGCAGGTTGAGGTAGCCGAGCTTGCAGCCGACGAGGTGCACCGAGCGCCACGACGTCTCGTACGCCTCGACCGAGCCGAGCCGCGAGCCCTCGACGCGCACGTCGCGCCACTGGCTGCGCGAGGCCCGCACGACGGGGACGTCGAGCCGGTCGAACGTGGTGTCGTGGAGGCGGGCCGAGCGCCAGTCGGCCTCGCGCGCCACGACGCCCCGGAAGCGGCACTCGCGGACGACGGCCGAGGAGAGCATCAGGGTCGACACCTGGACGTCGTCGAAGGCGAGACCGTCGAGGTCGGCACCCGCGCCGAGCTCGTCGGCCGGGGCGTCGGTCAGGTCGGTGAGGACGACGGCGGCGATCCGCGGGGGCTCGGTGGTGACGCGGCGACGGGGAGGCACGGCCCGGACGCTACCGACCGGCGCCCCCGCTGGGCTCCCCGTCCGCGGGCGCGGCGTCCCCCGCCGGACCCGCCGCACGTCGTAGCCTCGCGCCGTGCCGTCCCGCAGCCGCTCCGCCACCCACGCCCGGCGCCGCCAACGGCGGATGGCGAGGGTCGAGCACGACCTCACCGACGCCCAGTGGGCCGCGCTCCAGGCCGCCTGGGGCGGGTGCGGCTACTGCGGGGCGACCGACCGGGCGCTCCAGAAGGACTGCCTGCTGCCGATCTCGCGCGGCGGCCGGTACACGCTCGAGAACGTCGTGCCGGCCTGCGGCTCGTGCAACGCCAGCAAGTGCAACCTCGAGGTCACCTCGTGGATGCGGCGCAAGAAGCTCGACGAGGGCGTCTTCCTGGTGCGCCAGGTCGAGGTGACCCGCTCACTCACGGCGTCGTCCTGACCCGGGGGTGCCTCGCCCGCAGGCGCCGCGGGAACCCACCTGACCGGCCGGGCGTCCGAGGTGACGTGACCAGCAGCCGGCGCACCGCGCGACCCGAGGTGGTGTTCGTCGCGGTCGTGGCGCTCCTCGGCCTGGTGCTGTGGCTCGGCGGCGTCGTCGGTCCCTCTCGCGAGGCCGACGCCGGAACCCGGGTGACCGGCGACGCGGCCCGCACGGGGTGGAGGACGCTGGAGCGCGACGGCGTCCGGGTCGACGTGCCGGAGAGCTGGCGCCGGCTGCCGACCGACGGCTGCCGGGCCGGCGAGGACGAGACGTGGGGTCCGGCCGGGGCGACCTCCTGCTCCGACGAGGGCGTGTCGTTCCCCGAGCCGACAACCTTCGACCCCCGGCACGAGGACGGCGTCGTGGCGGCGGGCATCGGTGCTGCGGACCCCGCCTGGTCCGGGTACGTGCACACCGGTGACGTCGTCGTCAGCGTCAGCGGCGAGGACCGCGACCTCGTGCGCGACGTCCTCGACTCCGTCGACCTCGTCGACGGGGGCTTCCAGCCGATCGGCTGAGCGGCCCTAGGTTGGGCACCGTGAACACCTTCGTCGCCGGGGAGCGGGCCACGCTCGAGGAACGGTTGGACCTCCAGCGGACCGAGATCGCCGGCCTGCTGGCGGACGTCGACGAGGACGGCGCCCGCGCGCGGCTGGTGCCCTCCCTCACCACGGTCCTGGGTCTGGTCAAGCACGCCACGTTCGTCGAGCAGGTGTGGTTCCACGCGCGCCTCGCGGGTCGCACCCGCGCGGAGGTCGGGCTCCCCGACACCGTCGAGGAGAGCTTCACGCTGGAGGCCGACGACACCGTGGGGTCGGTGCGGGCCGCCTACGTCGCGGCCTGCGAGCACTCGCGGGCGGTGGCCGCCGGTCACGACCTGGACACGACGGTCGAGTGGCACCAGGGCCCGGTCAGCCTGCGGTGGATCTACGGCCACGTGATCGCCGAGCTCGCCCGGCACGCGGGCCACGGCGACATCCTGCTCGAGCAGCTGGACGCCGGGGCGTCCGGCTGAGCAGCACTTCCTCGGGCGAGGAGCTCAGCCGGCTTCCTTCTTGATCCTGCGGCGCTCGCGCTCGGAGTAGCCGCCCCAGATCCCGAACCGCTCGTCGTTCTCGAGCGCGGCCTCGAGGCACTCGGTGCGCACCTCGCACGTCTGGCAGACCTTCTTGGCCTCCCGCGTCGAGCCGCCCTTCTCGGGGAAGAACGCCTCGGGGTCGGTCTGCGCGCACAGCGCACGCTCCTGCCAACCCGCCGCGTCGGCGTCGTCGAGGAGCAGGAAGAGCTCTCGCACGGCACGACCTCCGACCTGGTTGCTGGTGCGTCGACGGACCGGCCGACCACCACGGAGATTACACGGGTGTGGTTCATCGTGCAGCCGGACCGGGAAGCCCGCGGTCCTGCGGCGCTACCCTCGCTCCCGTGCTGGAGATGCGACCGGGCTGCGAGTGCTGCGACCGCGACCTCCCCGTCGACAGCACCGACGCCTGGATCTGCTCCTTCGAGTGCACGTGGTGCGGAGACTGCGCCCGCGCGGTGCTGCGGATGGCCTGCCCCAACTGCGACGGCGACCTGACCCGGCGGCCGGTCCGTCCGGCGTCCGCGGTCGCGGCGAACCCACCCTCGACGGTGCGCGTGCACGACCCGGGCAGGACCTGGCGGGGTTGACCCGACCCGCGCGCGGGTAGCGGTGCTGCCGTGACCCGCCGCCGGTTCGTCGTCCTGCTCGTGCTCGCCAGCCTGCTGTCCCTCGCGACCGCCCTGGTCCTCCTCCACGCCCCGGGCCACGAGACCCTGGCGGGTTCCAGGACCGAACCCGACGCCCCGGACGCCCCGGCCGAGAGCACCCTGGTCCGCGTCGAGTGCGTCTCCGCGACCGGGGGGTCGCGGCTGAGCGACTCCGGGACCACGGTCGACGTCGGCGCCTCGGACGACGACGAGGTCGCGGAGGACGACCGCTGGACCCTCGACCGGGTCGAGGGCGTCGACCTGACCCGGGTGTCCGACGCGTGCGGGCGGATGCGGACCGAGCGCGTGGCCCACGCCGGCGAGCTCGCCGTGCTCGGTCTGCTCCTCGGCGGCGGGGCCGTGCGCCTGGTCCGCGGCCCCGGCCGTCGGGAACGGCGGAGCCCCGACGCGACGCCGTCGGCCGTGCCCGGCCCCTCGGGCGAGGTGCTGTGAGGCCGGCGGACCGACCTGCGCCCGGTGACGAGGACGGGGATCGCGCCGTCCGGCCCTAGCCTGGCGCCGTGCAGCACCCGACCCGACGCCTCGTCCCCCGCACCCGCCTCCAGGTCGGCGCGGCCCTCGCCGTCGGCGCGGTCCTCGCCGTGACGGCGGTCGGTGCCGCTGCCGGACCGGGCCCGCGTCCCGCTCCCGTGGCGGCCGCCGCGCCCGCCTCCGCGCCGACGGCCCGGGAGGCCGCGGTCGAGCCGTTCTGGGCCGAGGAGTTCTCCGGACGGTCGGGTCGCCGGCCGGACGCGCGGGTGTGGACCAGCGAGGTCGGGAACCGGCGCCAGCAGGGCTGGTGGAACAACGAGCTCCAGTACTACACCCGCGTCGACGTCCGTGCCCGGCTCCCCACCGGCAGGGGCCTGCTCCCGGCGATCTGGATGCTGGGCGACAACGGCCGCACGTGGCCGCGGCAGGGCGAGATCGACGTCGTCGAGGTCGTCGGCGGCGAGCCCCGCACCGCCTACGGCACCGCCCACGGCCCGGGCTACGCCAACGAGGACGGGCTCGGCGGCACCGTCGGTCTCGGCGGCCGCGCGAGCGCGAGGTTCCACCTCTACTCGGTGGTCAAGGAGCCCCGGCGGATCACCTGGCTGGTCGACGACGAGCCCTACTTCACCCTCACCCCCCAGGACCTCCCGGCCGGGCGCGCCTGGGTCTTCGAGCAGGACATGCACCTGCTGCTCAACGTCGCCGTCGGCGGCGACTGGCCCGGTCGGCCGGGCCGTGCGACGAGGTTCCCGGCCACCATGGCGGTCGACCACGTGCGGATGTACGGCACCGGCGTCGTCGACGGCGTCCGGGTCACCAGCCCCCGGTGACCTGACCCCGAGGGACTCGATCCGGAGGCACCGGTCCGGCCCGGTCGGGGAAGGCTCCCCCGCAGGGACGATGTGCGGGGAGCGATCGCTTGCGACGGTGAGTGCCATGCCCCTCCTCCGCCTCACCGTCGACGGCTCGCCCCGCGAGGTCGACGTCGACACCCGGACCAGCCTGCTCGACGCCCTGCGCGAGCGGCTGGAGGTGACCGCCCCCAAGAAGGGCTGCGACCACGGCCAGTGCGGGTCGTGCACCGTGCTGCTCGACGGACGGCGCAGCCTGGCCTGCCTCGCCCTCGCGGTGGCCCACGACGGCGCCGAGGTCGTGACCGCGGCCGGGCTGGGCACCGCCGACGAGCCGCACCCGGTGCAGCAGGCGTTCCTCGACCACGACGGCTACCAGTGCGGCTACTGCACGCCGGGCCAGGTCTGCTCGGTCGTCGGCATGCTCGAGGAGGCCGCGCTGGGGCACCCGAGCCACGTGACCGCCGACCTGGATCCCGACGCCGGCGTCGACCTCGACGACGCGGAGGTGCGTGAGCGGATGAGCGGCAACCTGTGCCGCTGCGGGGCCTACGCCGGCATCCTCGACGCCGTGCGCCAGTCGGTGGGTGCGCGGTGAGGGAGCTCACCTACGTCCGGGCGACGAGCGCGGCCGAGGCCGTCGCCGCCGTCACCGCCGACCCGCACGCCCGCTACCTCGGGGGCGGCACCAACCTCGTCGACCACCTCAAGCTCGGCATCGCCTCGCCCGAGGTGCTGGTCGACGTCAGCCGCCTGCCGCTCGACGCCGTGGAGGAGACCGAGCGCGGGCTGCGCATCGGCGCCGCGGTCCGCAACAGCGACCTGGCCGCCCACCCGCTCGTCCGCACCGACTTCCCGGCCCTCAGCCGGGCCCTGCTGTCCGGCGCCTCCGGCCAGATCCGCAACCAGGCCACCACCGCCGGCAACCTGCTCCAGCGCACGCGGTGCGTCTACTTCCAGGACGCGTCGACGCCGTGCAACAAGCGTGAGCCCGGCAGCGGGTGCTCGGCCCTGGAGGGCTACGGGCGCTACAACGCCGTGCTCGGCGCGAGCGAGTCCTGCGTGACCACGCACCCCTCCGACATGGCCGTCGCGATGAGCGCCCTCGACGCCGACGTCGTCGTCCTCGGTCCCGACGGCGAGCGGCGGGTCGCCCTCGACGACCTGCACCGGCTGCCCGGTGCCCACCCCGAGCGCGACACCACCCTCGCCCACGGCGAGCTCATCACCGCCGTCGAGCTCACCCGGTCGCCGGCCACGCGCACCTCGACCTACGAGAAGGCACGCGACCGGGCGTCGTACGCCTTCGCCCTGGTGTCGGTCGCGGTGGCCCTCGACGTCGTCGACGGCGAGGTCGCCGACGTGCGGATCGCCTGGGGCGGCGTCGCCCACAAACCCTGGCGGGCCCGCACCGCCGAGAGCCTGCTGCGCGGCGGTGGCCTCGACGAGCAACGGGTCCGCGACGCCGTCGCCGAGGAGCTGCGGGCGTCCGAGACCGGCCTCGACACCGCCTTCAAGGTCCCCATGCTCACCGGCATCACCGCTCGCGCCGTGCTCCGGCTCGCGGGGGCGACCCGATGACGGCGCGCCCGATCGCCGTCCGTGCCGTCGGCGCCCACCTCGACCGGGTCGACGGTCCGCTCAAGGTCACCGGCCGCGCCCCGTACGCCGTCGAGCACGGCTCCGACGAGGGCGTGCGCGACCACCTCACGGCCTGGATCGTCGGCGCACCGGTGGCCCGCGGCCGCGTGCTGCGCGTCGACGCGACGCGGGCGCTGTCCACCGCCGGCGTCGTGTCGGTCCTCGACCACACGAGCGCGCGCCGCCTCGCCGACACCGAGGACGGCGAGCTGGCGATCCTGCAGGACGACCGCATCCACCACCGTGGCCAGGTCGTGGCGGTCGTCCTCGCCGAGAGCGCCGAGGCGGCGCGCGAGGGCGCCCGCCTCGTGGAGGTGCACGTCGAGGCCCGGGAGCACGTCGCCGACCTCGACGAGGGTGACCTCTACGCCCCCGAGGAGGTCAACGCCGGCCACGAGACCGACTGGGCCGACGGCGACGTCGACGCCGCCCGCGCCGACGCCTCCGTGGTCGTCGACCAGGAGTACTCCACCCCGCAGGAGCACAACAGCCCGCTGGAGCCGCACGCCGTGTCGGCGTTCTGGGACGAGGACCGGCTGACCCTGTGGGACTCCACCCAGTCCGTGCACGGCGTCGCGCAGACCCTGGCCCCGATGCTCGGCCTCGAGGTCGACCGGGTGCGGGTGCGGGCGCCGTACGTCGGCGGCGGGTTCGGCAGCAAGGGCCTGCCGCACTCCCCCGAGATGGCGGCCGCGCTCGCGGCGATGTCGGTGCCGGGCCGCTGGGTCCGGCTCGCGGTGACCCGGCAGCAGATGTTCGCCCTGACCGGCTACCGCACCGAGACCCGCTCGCGGATCCGGCTCTCGGCCGAGCCCGACGGCCGCCTGCTGGCCGTCGAGCACGACGCCGTCAGCCAGACCTCGCGGCTCAAGGAGTTCGCCGAGCAGACCGCGACCATCTCGCGGATGATGTACGCCGCCCCGGCCCGCCGCACCACGCACCGGGTGGCGGCCCTCGACGTCGCGGTGCCCTCCTGGATGCGGGCGCCCGGTGAGATGCCGGGCGCCTTCGCCCTGGAGGTCGCGATGGACGAGCTCGCGGTCGCCTGCGACGTCGACCCGGTCGAGCTGCGGGTGCGCAACGAGCCGGCGACCGATCCCGAGACCGGCAACCCGTGGAGCGACCGGCGGCTGGTGGAGTGCCTGCGGACGGGGGCGGAGCGGTTCGGCTGGACCGGCCGCGACCCGCGGGCCGCGTCGCGGACCGAGGGTGACTGGCACGTCGGCACCGGCGTCGCCGCGGCGACGTACCCGGCCCTGTGGATGGCGGGCAACGTCGCCCGCGTCGAGTCGCGCGCCGGCGGGCGGTACGCCGTCGGCATCGGCGCCGTCGACCTCGGCACCGGGGCCCGCACCGTCCTGCAGCAGATCGCCGCCGACGCGCTCGAGGTCGACGTCGCCGCGATCGACCTGGCCATCGGTGACACCTCGCTGCCCACGGCCACCGTCGCCGGCGGCTCCTCGGGGACCGCGTCGTGGGGCACCGCCATCGTGCAGACCGCGCAGCAGTTCCGCGCCGACCACGGTCACGACCCCCTGCCCGGGCTGCACAGCCGGACCGAGGCCGAGTCCTACCCCGAGCCGGAGAAGCACGCGCTGCACTCCTTCGGGGCGGTGTTCGCGGAGGTCCGCGTCGACCGCTGGACCGGCGAGGTCCGGGTCTCCCGCCTGCACGGCACCTACTCGGTCGGCCGGGTCGTGAACCCGACCACCGCGAGGTCCCAGCTGCTCGGCGGCCTGCTCATGGGGCTGTCGGCCGCGCTGCACGAGGACGGCGTCCGCGACCCGCGGTTCGGCCACGTCGTCACCCAGGACCTCGCGACCTACCACGTCGCCTCGCACGCCGACGTCCCACCGGACCTCGACGCGCGCTGGCTCGACGGGGCCGACACGCTCGCGACGCCGTTCGGCGGCCGCGGCATCGGGGAGATCGGGATCGTCGGCACCGCCGCGGCGATCGCGAACGCCGCCTCGCACGCGACCGGCGTCCGGGTGCGGGACCTGCCGGTCACCGCCGACGCCTTCCTGCCCGGGCGACCCTGACCGCGAGCCGACCGCGAGCTGACCGCGAGCCGACCGGGTCGCACGAGTGGGCGCCGCCCTTCGTGGGCACCGGTGCCGATGGACGACTCCAACCCGACCCCCGACCCCCGGACCCGCCACGACCAGCCCTCCGGCGACGACGAGCACCTCCCGCCCCCGGGCGACCCCGACTCCGTCACCGACCAGATGGGCGAGCAGCCCGACCACGGCGAGAACAGCTACGTGGGTCACGGCCGGCTCGACGGCAAGGTCGCCCTCGTGACCGGCGGCGACTCCGGCATCGGTCGGGCGGTGGCCATCGCGTTCGCCCGCGAGGGCGCCGACGTCGCCCTGGTGCACCTGCCCGGGGAGGAGGAGGACGCGCAGCGCACCGCCGACTGGGTCGTCGATGCCGGTCGCCGCGCCCTCCAGCTGCCCGGCGACGTCCGCGACGAGGAGTTCTGCCGCGACGCGGTGGCCCGGACGGTCGACGAGCTCGGGCGCCTCGACGTCCTGGTCAACAACGCGGCCCACCAGATGGCGCAACCCGGCGGCCTCACAGACATCAGCACCGAGCAGCTCGACCGGGTCGTGCGGACCAACCTCTACGCGATGTTCTGGCTCAGCAAGTTCGCCCTGCCCCACCTCTCGGCCGGGTCGAGCATCATCAACACCTCCTCGGTGCAGTCCTCCTCGCCGTCACCGGAGCTGCTCGACTACGCCGTCACCAAGGCCGGCATCGTGAACTTCACCCGCGGCCTGGCCGGGCAGCTCGGTGGCGACGGCATCCGCGTCAACGCCGTCGCCCCGGGACCGATCTGGACGCCGCTCATCCCCGCCACCATGCCGGAGGAGAAGGTCGAGGTCTTCGGCGAGTCCACCCCGCTGGGCCGCGCCGGCCAGCCGGCCGAGCTCGCGCCGACCTACGTCTTCCTGGCCTCCGACGACGCCAGCTACATCTCCGGCGAGGTCGTGGCCGTCACCGGCGGCAACCCCGTCAACACCTGAGCCAGCCCACCGCTCGACGTCCCTCGAAGGAGACCACCGTGAACGACGTCCCCCACCACGACGAGCTCCCCCTGCCCGACTACGACCACCTGCCGGTCGGCTCGCTGGGCCACCGGATCCGCAGCCTCGACGCCGACGGCGTGACGGCCCTCCTGGACTACGAGCGCGCCCACGGCGACCGGTTGCCGGTCGTGCAGGTGCTCCAGCACCGGCTCACCGAGCTCGAGGACGGGGCACCGACCAGCGGCGGCGACCCGACGGCCGTCGCGCCGGAGGCCCCGCTCGGGGAGGCCAGCGACTCCCTGGGGAGCGCGTCGCGGCGCGAGGGCCCGGCCGTGAACCCGCCCTCGCACGGCGACCCGACCAACCCGGCCCAGCCCCGCACCTGATCGCACGGGCCGACCGACGCCACCGGCGTCGGTCGCGCTAGTCGACCCCGAGCGCGACGAGGAGCACCAGCAGGATCGTGACGGCGGCCAGCACCCCGTGCAGCGCGATGGCCGGGCGCGGCATGCGGTCCTCCGAGCGGACCGGTCCCTGGCGCGCGCCCCTCAGGGTGCGGGCCAGGAGCACCTCGCCCAGGGCCGCGCCCACGAGCAGGTCGGCGAGCCCGAGCCACGGCAGCACGTCGTCGCGCAGCTGCAGGTGGGCGATCCACATCGCGATCCCGACCAGCGCGACCAGGGGGTGGACGAACAGCAGGAACGGCGACAGCGCGGTCGTCGGCGAGCCGGCCTCGGGTCGGTGCGCGTCGGTGGTGAACAGGAACAGGTAGGTGCCGCCCAGGGCGGTCACGATCCACATGCCCAGCGCTGCCTCGGCCATCGCGTGCTCTCCTCGATCTCACGGCGTCGCGCGCCGGCGTCCACCCGTCCGGTCCCGCACGCTGCCGGCTCCCGGCCGGCGTCCACGGGCAACCCCGCGGTGCCCACCCGAGCCCGCCGGCACTCAGGTCGGGCGCCTCGTCCTCGCAGCGCCGTGGCGTGGTTTGCCGGCGGCGCGCCAGGGCACCGGGCGGAACCACCCCGACGAACCCGAGGACACACGGAGCGACCGATGACGACGGACCCAGGCCAGACCGACCCGACGGGGATCGACCCCGCCATCGACGGTGCGGGCGACGACGGCAACCCCGGCGAGAGCTACCACGGCTACAGCGTCGACGACGAGGACCAGGCGCAGTCGACCGGTGACAGCCTGGTTGACGACGACCGCGTGGGCCCCGACCCGCTCGACGAGGGGTACTCGCCGCCGGAGAAGTGGTCCGCGGCCCAGCGCTTCGGCAACACGCCCTGGGAGGAGGCGCAGGGCGAGGACCTCGCGCAGCGGGTCGCCCAGGAGGAGCCCGAGCCCGACCCGTACGTCGAGGCCGAGGCGATCCCCATCGAGCGGCTCGACGTCGACGACGACACCGACGCCCTGAGCACCGCCGGTGGGCGACGGGCCGGCCGGCTCGTGGCCCCGGACGAGGGCGTCCACGAGGTCACCGACCGGGACGAGGTGGCCGCCGACGTCGGGATCGACGGGGCCGGTGCCGGCGCGGAGGAGGCGGCGATGCACGTCCTGGACCCCGTGGTGAGCCCCGTGGTCGACGACGTCCTCACCCTCGACGACGTGCTGGCCGTCGACGCCGTCCTCGCCCCCGAGCCGGAGCTGGACGACCCGGCCTGACCCGCGCCGGCCGGCGTCAGCGCAGCAGGGCGATCAGCAGCATGGCGCCCAGGGCGCACCCCACGCCGGTCAGCACGAACAGCGCGGTCAGCCAGCGCCGGCGCTGACCGCGGCCGTCGCCGCCCGGGTCGTCCGCGCCGGCGCTGCGCCCGGTGTCCTCGCCGTCCCCGGCGTCGCGACCCGCGGTGCCGCCCGCGCCGACCTGCGCCCCCAGGTGCTCGGCGCGGCCGGTCTCGTCCGGGGCGTCGACCAGGGTGCCGCCGTCACCGTCGGTGGCCCGCGGGTTCTCCTCGACCTCGGTCATCGCCACCTCGGGGTGGTGGACGTCGAAGGCCGGCGACTCAGACCTGATCCGGGGGATGCCGGTGAAGTTGTGGCGGGGCGGGGGGCACGACGTGGCCCACTCCAGGGAGCGGCCCCAGCCCCAGGGGTCGTCGACGCCGACGAGCGGGGCCCGCCTGCTGACGTAGACGTTCCAGAGGAACGGCAGGGTGGAGGCGCCGAGGAGGAAGGACCCGATCGTGGAGACCTGGTTGAGCAGGGTGAACCCGTCCTCGGACAGGTAGTCGGCGTAGCGGCGGGGCATCCCCTCCACGCCCAGCCAGTGCTGCACCAGGAACGTCGTGTGGAACCCGACGAAGAGCAGCCAGAAGTGCAGCCGGCCGAGACGCTCGTCGAGCATCCGACCGGTCAGCTTGGGCCACCAGAAGTAGAACCCCGCGAACATCGCGAAGACGACGGTGCCGAAGACGACGTAGTGGAAGTGCGCGACGACGAAGTAGCTGTCGGTGACGTGGTAGTCGAGCGGCGGGCTGGCCAGGATGACGCCGGTGAGGCCTCCGAACAGGAACGTGACGAGGAAGCCGCACGACCAGAGCATGGGGGTGTCGAACGACAGGGAGCCGCCCCACATCGTGCCGGCCCAGTTGAAGAACTTCACCCCGGTGGGGACGGCGATCACGAAGGTCATCGCGGAGAAGAACTGCACGTTGACGGCGCCGGTGACGAACATGTGGTGCGCCCACACCGCGATGCTGTAGAGCGCGATCGCCACCGTGGCCCCCACCAGGCCGACGTAGCCGAAGATCGGCTTGCGGGAGAACACCGGGAGGACCTCGCTGACGATGCCGAAGAACGGCAGCGCGATGATGTAGACCTCCGGGTGCCCGAAGAACCAGAACAGGTGCTGCCACAGGATCGCCCCGCCCGTGCTGGGGTCGAAGACGTGGGCGTCGAGCTGTCGGTCGGCCTCCAGCATCAGCAGGCCACCGGCGAGCACGGGGAAGGCGATGAGGACCAGCAGGCTGGTCACGAAGGTGTTCCACGTGAAGATCGGCATCCGGAACATCGTCATCCCGGGGGCGCGCATGCAGATGATGGTGGTGATCAGGTTGACCGCGCCGAGGATCGTCCCCAGCCCGGCGAGCCACAGCCCCATCACCCACAGGTCCGCGCCCACCCCCGGGCTCCGGCTGTCGTCCGACAGCGGCGTGTACGCCGTCCACCCGAAGTCGGCGGCACCCCCCGGCGTCAGGAAGCCCGCGGCCACGATCAGTCCACCGAACAGGAAGCACCAGTAGCTGAACATGTTCAGCCGGGGGAACGCGACGTCCGGAGCGCCGATCTGCAGCGGCATGATCGCGTTCGCGAACCCGAAGAAGAGGGGCGTCGCGAAGAGCAGCAGCATCACGGTGCCGTGCATCGTGAAGAGCTGGTTGTAGAGCTCCTCGTTGACCACCTGCTGGCCCGGCATCGCCAGCTCGGAGCGGATCACCATCGCCATCAGCCCGCCGAGGGCGAACCAGGCGAAGGAGGTGACGAGGTAGAGCTTGCCGATGAGCTTGTGGTCGGTGGTGGTCAGCGTCCTGACCAGCTGCTGGCCGAGCGGCGTCCGGGCCGGCGCCTCGGCCCTCTGGGGGCCGGCGGGCCTCGGGGTGGTGGTGGTCATCGGGGGTCGCTCACCGGGTCGGGACTCAGCTCCCCGGGGTTCGAGGCAACGACCGGTACCCAGATCCGCGGTCGTCATCGTCCCCGTCCCCGAGAATCCCGACGGCCGGGAATCCGCCCCCACCAAAGGCATCCGTGTGAGCGTTCTCCTGGCGACGGAGGTGTGGATGAGGGACGACGACAGCGACGGGTTCACCGCGTGGGCAGCAGGCGCCGAGCGCCAGCTGCTCCGCTCGGCCGTCCTGCTCACCGGCGACCTCCACCGCGCCCAGGACCTGGTGCAGGAGGCGATGGTGAAGGTCGCGATGCGGTGGCCCCGCCTGCGTGAGGAGCAGCCGACGGCGTACGCCCGCACGATCGTCGCGCGCGACAACGTCTCCTGGTGGCGACGCCGCCGCCACGAGGTCGTCGTCGACCCCGCCACCGCGGCCGGCAGCGGCCACCCGTCGGTCACCACCGACGCCGAGGCCGGCCTCGTCGTGCGCCGGGCGCTGGCCCGGCTCACCCCGCGGCAGCGCGCCGTCGTGGTGCTGCGCTACTTCGACGACCTCACCGAGCACGAGACCGCCGAGGTCCTCGGCATCGCCGTCGGCACCGTCAAGAGCCAGAACCGGGTCGCCCTCGCGCGCCTCCGCGACGGCGCACCCGAGCTGCTCGACCTGATCGGAGGACCACGATGACACTCGACGCCGACGACCTGCACGACGTCCTCGACCGCGCCACGGACGCCGTCGCGCCGGTCGGGATGGCGGCGCGGGCCCTCAGCAACGCGCGCCGTCGCCGCACCCGGCGCCGCGGCATCGCGGCGGGTCTCGCCTCGGCGGCCGCCGTGGCCGGCGTGGTGGTCGCCGTCCAGGGCGCGGGCGGTCCCACGGCCGAGCCGCCGGCGGCGCCGGCCACCACGACCACCGCGCCGCCGACACCGGCCGAGCCGCTGGTCGCCCCCGACATCCCCCTCGACCGCATCCAGGACCGGTGGGACCCCCGCGGTGCCGAGAGCCTCCCGGTGCTCGACCTCGGCGTCCCGCGGGTGCTCCCGGTCATCGACGGTGGCACGGGCGCGGTGGGCACCGCCGTCGCGCTGCTCGACGGTGACGGCGAGACCCTGCTCGTCGGCGCCGACGGCACCCAGGCCGCACTCGACCTGCCCGACGGGCTCGGCACCCGACGCTCGGTGCGGCTCTCGCCCGACGGGCGCCGGGTCGCCGCCGTCGGGTCGAGCGGCTTCTTCTGGCGCGACCTCGACGGCGGCCTCGACGGCGACCCCGATGGGGGCGGCTGGGAGCGGGTCGAGGTTCCCGCCCACGCCCGCGAGGGCTCCGTGGGCTGGCTCCCCGGAAGCGCCGTCGTGGTGCTCCAGGGCTACGGTCCCGGCGTCCGGGTCGACCTCGCCACCGGTGCCACCCGGCTCCTGCCGCACCTCGCCGAGTACGTGTCGTGGGCCGCGGACCCCGAGGGTCGCCTGACCTACCAGCGGCGCGCCGACGAGCCGAGCACCGCCGGCGCCGCCCTCGTCAGCGAGGACGGCGACGGCGGCACGGCGGAGGCCTTCCCGGGGCCCCTGGAGAGCATCCAGCGCTACGCGCTGTCGGACTCGTCGCTGGCCGCGGCGCGCGCCAACGGCGCCGTCGTCGGCGGCCGCCCCGCGGCGCACGACGTCGACGGGCTGATCGCCCTCGACCGGGCCACCCTCGCGACCCGGGCGCTGCTCCCCGTCGAGGACCGCGCCGGCTACTACGCCGACGGCGGCCACCTCGTCCCGACGTCCTGGCTCGACGACGACACCGTGTTGTTCACCGTGCTCCCGAGGGACGCCGCCAAGGAGTACCTCATCGCCTGGGACGTCGAGAGCGGCGACCTGTCGCGGGTGGCCTGTTGGCCCACGGAGTACTCCACATCCTTCGCCACCGACCTGCTGGCTCGGCGATGAGGACGGTGGTGGCGCTGGCCCTGCTGCTGATCCTCGGCGCGTGCAGTCCTGGGAGGGCCGAGCCGCAGGAGGGGCTCGGGTCGACGACGCCGACACACGCGGCTGTCACCACTCGACCGGCGTCGCCGGACCCGAGCGGCTACCCCGGCGACGTCGTGCGCCTGCCGCGCGACCTCTCCGACCTCCCACGGCTGCGCACCCGGCTCCCACGAGCCGTGCCGAGCGACCCCGCCGCGCTGCCCTCGCTGCTGTCGGACCCGCCCGGTCGGGCGCTGTTCGCCCACCACCCGCCCGAGGGTCGCGGCGACACGCCGGGCTGGTCGGGCGAGACCGTGCTGCTCCTCGGCGCCGACCGCCGCTGGCGGCGCCTCGACCTGGGCGACCTCGGGCTCGCGGAGGCCGCCCACCCCGGGCCGGACACCTACGGCGCGGGCAACCTGTCGCCGGACGGGCGGTGGTGGGCCGGTCGGTCGCGCGCCGGCGTCGTGCTGCTGGACCTGCGCACGGGCGAGCACCGCGTCGTCGACACCGGCACCGACTGGGTCTCCGAGGTGCGCTGGCTGGCCGACAGCAGCGGGTACGACGTCGTCGACGGCGTCCGGGGCCGCAGCCAGCGGGTCACGGTGCCGAGCCTCGAGGTCACCGAGCTCCCCTACCGACTGTGGCAGGTCGGCACCGAGCCCGACGGCACCGTGCTGTCGCTGCGCCGGGTCGAGGCCGGCACCGCCGAGCTGGTCGAGCACGTCGGCGGCGACGTGGTCGTGCGCGGGCGCCTGTCGATCCCGGGACTGGGTCGCGGCGTCACCCGGCTCCGGGCCGTCGTCCCCACCGAGGGACGCTTCGCGGTGGGCCACCAGCCGCGGCCGCTCGACTTCCGCAGGGTCGAGATCGTCGTCGTCGACACCGAGAGCCAGCGGGTCGAGCACGTGCTGCGGCTCGACAACCGCGGCTACACCGTCCGCGAGTGGTCCTGGCTCGACCCGCGGACCCTGCTCGTCGGCACCGACGACGGCGTCCTGGCCTGGCGACCGGACGAGGGCCGGCTACTCCGCGTCGTCGACGTCCCGGTCGCCCCCCGCGACCGCTACTGGACCTGGGCGGCCGCCGGTGCCCCCGTCGGCGGCAGCGCCACCGGGTCCTGACCAGCCGCCGCGGCGCTCGTCCTGACGGAGCGGCCGGCCGGACCCTAGGGTGACGCCATGGGCGCTGCGCGGAGGTGGCACGTCGCCACCGCGGCGCTGGCCGTCGGCGGGCTGACGCTGCAGCTCGTGCTGGTGATCATCGGGAACCCCGTCCTGGCCGAGGTCGAGCCGCCCGGGCTCGGCCTGCGCCTGTACCGGTTCGCTGCCTACTTCACGGTCGAGAGCAACGCTCTCGTCGCCTACGCGGCCCTGACCCTGGCGCGCGACCCGCTGCGGGACGGACCCCGGTGGCGGGTGGTCCGGCTGGCCGGCATCGTGGCGATCACGGTCACCGCGCTGGTCCACTTCCTCCTCCTGCGGCCGCTGCTCGACCTGGAGGGCTGGGACTACGTCGCCGACAAGGTGCTCCACATGGCGGTCCCCGCCGTCGCGATCCTCGGGTGGCTCCGGTACGGACCGCGCCCCCGCGTGTCGTCGGCGACCATCTGGTCCGCCCTGGCGCTGCTGCTGGGCTGGACCGCCTGGACCCTCGCGTTCGGCCAGCTCGACGGCTGGTACCCGTACCCGTTCCTCGATCCCGACGAGGAGGGCTGGCCGGGCGTCGTCGTGGTGCTGGTGGGCGTCCTGGCCCTCGTCACGGCCCTGTCCCTGGCCGCCCGGTGGTGGGACCGGCGTCCGGCCCGTCAGTGAAGCCGGCGCGGCCGGCGCGACAGCACCAGCACGACGGCGCCGCCGCCGACGATCAGCGCGCCGGCCAGGACCAGCAGCAGCACCGGGGGGCCCCCGGTGTCGGGGAGACCGGTGCCGTCTCCCGAGCCCGCACCCCCGTCGGAGGGTGAGGTCGAGGACGTCGGCGTGGGCCCGTCCGACGTCGGCGACGCGGTGGCCGTGGGCGACGTGGTGGCCGTGGGTGAACCCGTGGTCGTGGTCGACGGGGTGGCCGTGGGCTCGGTCGTGGCCGGCTGCAGGAGGAAGTCCAGGCCCCCACGGATCTCCCCGGCCGCGGTGGTCGTGAAGGGCAGGGTGGCGGCTCCCCGCACGTCGTAGCCGTCGGGGCGGTGACGGTGGCGGTGTGGGCGCCCGGGTCGAGGTCGTCGACGAAGTAGCCGCCCGCGGCGTCGGTGTCGACGGCGACGGGAGCGCCCGGCCCGTCGACGGTCACCGTCACGCCCGCGACCGGACCGTCGTCGTCGCTCACCTGTCCCGACGCGGCGCCGGGACGGACGAGGGCGAAGTCCTGGCCGGTGACGTCGACCGAGCCGACGACGGCGTCCCTGGTCGTGGTGCCGGTGTAGCCCTCGGGCGGTTCGATGCTGATCGTGTAGCTGTCGGCGTCGACGCGCGGGAACGTGTAGCGGCCGTCGCCGTCGGTGACGGTCGTGACCACGGGACCACCACCGGTGGGCGTGAGCCTGACCGGGACGCTGCCGAGCCCGTCGCCGCCGCCGGTGCCCCGGCCCGAGACGTCCGGAAGGGACCGGATCGTGAAGTCCTGGCCGGTGATCGGGGTTGCGCCGACGGCCAGGCCGCCGATGACGGTGCCTCCGGGGCCCGGCACGTAGCCGTCGGGGACGGCGATCGCGATCGAGTAGCCGGCGTCGACGGGGTTGTCGTCGAAGAGGTAGCCGCCGTCCGGACCGGTCGTCAGCGTCACGACGGAGGCGTCGGGCCGGGTGAGCGTGACGCTGACGCCCGCGACCGGCGCGCCGCTGGGGTCGGTGACGGTCCCGCTGATCGGCTGCGGGACGACCTGGCGCACGGTGAAGTCGGCGCGCGAGGCCGGGGAGCCGTCGTTGCCGCGGTTGTCGACGGCCCTGGCGGAGGCTCCCACGACGGCGCACCCGGGCGGGGCGGTCACGCGCACCGTGTAGCCGCTCTGGGTGGCGAACTCTCCCAGGTCGTAGTCGCCGGCAGCGTCCGGGCTCACCGAGCCGAGCGGATCGCCCGACGGCGAGACCAGGG
The DNA here is from genome assembly GCF_005954645.2 of Nocardioides sp. S-1144. Classification (NCBI taxonomy): domain Bacteria; kingdom Bacillati; phylum Actinomycetota; class Actinomycetes; order Propionibacteriales; family Nocardioidaceae; genus Nocardioides; species Nocardioides dongxiaopingii. The sequence goes on along the minus strand of NZ_CP040695.2, from coordinate 831,387 downwards.
TCAGCACGGTGTCCTCGACCGCGCAGGTGCCGGAAGCCACGGCGACGGCGCCGCCGATCGGGCGTGCGCGGCTCACGAACCAGGTCTGGTAGACCGGGAAGCCGGCGCGGCGGGTGAAGACGAGGGTCAGGCTGCGCAGGCGGACGTCGGGCTCGAACCAGCCGGTGGCCCCGTCGGTGTCGGTGGCGGTCGGGTTGCCGACGAGCGTCGAGGTGCCGGCGTTCCAGGTCGGCTGGTCGGCGCCGCCGGCGTAGTTGAACCCGCCCTTGAACCACGAGTCGACCTCCGCGGCCGGCACCGGCTCGCCGGCGGCGTCCAGCGCCGTGACGCGCACCTGGTCGGCGTCGATGTCGCCGAGGACGAACGCCCAGCCGGTGTCGGGTGTCGGGCGGTCGAAGGTGTATGTGGTGGTCGACGGACCGCTGGCGTTGTCGACCTTGGGGCGCAGCGCGAGGTACGGCGAGCCGACGCTGCTGCCGTACTTCTGGCCCGGCGGCGTGGTGGCCCCCAGGAACGTCGAGGCCCCCGAGGGCAGCTGCACGTTGGCGCGGGAGTCGGTGGCGACGGCGGCGGCGGGGAAGCCCGCGGAGCGCTGCTGCACGGACGTCGCGTAGGCGTTGGACGTGCCGGTGATCGGCGACCACGACGCCCACCGGTCGGTCGCGGCCTGCGCGGGCGCGGGGGTGAGGAGCGGGAGACCCGCCACCAGGAGGGCTGCGGCACACGCCGCCACCACGAGCTTGCCGAGCCGAGTCATCGGGCACTACCTCTCCCCGGGGTCACCGGCTCTGCCAGGACGGCAACCCGGCGTGACGGCAGGCGCCAGGCTCGCCCGCCCCGTCGGGAGCCGGGTGGCACTGGTCCACGTGGCCGCCGAGGTGGCCGACCGGCCACCCCGGCGCCCGTGTGGACTAGTCCGTTCGGGCCGTCGTGGGCCAGTGACGGGCGCCACACACCAGTTTCCCGCGGATTCTCCTGCGGGCACGCACGCCGGCACGCAGACTTCTCGCAGCAGGGAGTCACCGCATGGCTGCCGAGGTCCAGCTGTCCGCTCGCCGGGCGGCGCGGTCCGCGGCGGCGAGCCAGGACCAGCGCAGCCCCCTGTTCCCCCCACATCAGCGCCGCACCGGCGCGCCATCGAAGGAACACGTCTCCATGAAGACCCCCAGCACCCGCATCGCCAAGATCGCCGGGATCATCTCGACCCCGATCGCCCTGCTCGTCGTCGGACTCATGGTCTGGCAGTCCTCCTACGCCGCGTTCACCGGCACCACCCGCAACTCGGGGAACTCCTGGGCCACCGGCTCGGTCGCGCTGACCGACGACGACGCCGGCTCGGCCCGGTTCCAGGTCGCCGACATGCAGCCCGGTGACACCGACAACGCCTGCATCAAGGTCACCGCGAACGCCACGGTGCCCGGCACCGTGCGCGGCTACGCCGTGAACCCGATCATCTCCGGCAAGGGCCTGGAGGACCGCGTCTTCGTGACCGTCCAGTCCGGCAACGGCGGCACCTTCGCCAGCTGCACCGGGTTCGTGGCCGAGGGCACCATCATCCCCCGCATGCCGCTGTCGACCCTGGCCGGCTACGACGACTACGCCGACGGCGTCGGCGGCTGGGACGTCGACAAGGGCACCCAGTCCAAGACCTACAAGGTCACCTGGGACTTCGACGCCACCGGCATGACCCAGACCCAGGTCGACGCGCTCCAGGGTTCGCTGACCGGCATCGACTTCCAGTGGGAGCTCCAAAGCAGCTGAGGTCCTGCCGGACCGAGACGCACCAGGTCATGCACCCGACTCGACCGAGGGGTCATCGATGACGTCGGCCAACGCGGCGGCCCCCGGTCGGGTCGACGGGGGCCGACCCGCCGCTCCCGCCCGTCCCAGCCCCTGGTGGGGATGGGCCAGGCTGACCACCATCTGCCTGGCGCGCGCCTACCGCGGCGGCGTCCTCACCCTGATCGCCATCGCGGTGGTCCCGTGCGTGCTGAGCATGTCCTCGCACGTGATCCGCAGCGGCTCCATGGAGCCGAACATCCAGGTCGGCGACGTCGTCGTCGCCCAGCCCCTGCCCGAGACCGGTCCCCTGCCGGTCGGCCGCGTGATGATCTTCACCAACCCCGCCACCGGGGCGGACGAGCAGCTGGTCCACCGCATCAACGAGCGCCTGGACGACGGCCGCTACATCACCGCGGGCGACGCCAACGAGGTCACCGACGCCACCCCGGTCGAGCGCTCCCTGTTCCACGACCGCGCCATCCTGCTCGTGCCCTACGTCGGCCTGCCCGTCACCTGGGTCGCCGAGCGCGACCTGGCGCCCCTGGTGTTCTGGGTCGCCCTCACGATGCTCGCCTTCGCGGTGGCCTCGCTGCGGGTGGTGCCGCGCACCAGGAACGCGCCACCCGACGACGAGGGCGACGAGGAGGACCAGGACCAGGACGGCTCCGACGCACGGGCGACCGCATCGCCCCCGGCTCGGCGCCGGTCGCTGCGCTCCCCCGGCACGCGGCGACTGCTCTCCCTCGCGACCGCTCCCCTGGCCCTGCTGGTCGTCCTCGGGTCGACCACGGTGGCCACGGCTGCCTTCACCGACACCACGAGCACCGCCTCCAACCGCTGGAAGGCCTCGAGCACGCTGTACCAGCGCTACACCGCCGCGGTGATGGCCGACGCACCCCAGTCCTTCTACCTCCTCGACGAGGTCGGCGGCGCCCTGGCCGCCGACCGCTCCGGCGCGTCGCGCACGGGCACCTACACCGGCCTGAGCGCCTACCGCGTCCCCGGCGCGCTCCCCCGCAACCCCGGCACCGCGGTGAGCATCAACGGCGGCACCGACCGCATGGTCACCGGCGGCGGGGCCACCGGTGGTCCGGTGAACTTCAGCATCGAGCTGTGGTTCAGGACGGCGACCACCGCCGGCGGCAAGATGGTCGGCTTCGAGTCGACGCGGGACAACACGTCGAGCCAGTACGACCGTCACGTCTACATGCGCGCCAACGGCCGGATCACCTACGGGCGGTGGGGCTTCCTCGGCGGCTCGGTCGTCGAGTCGCCGACGGCCTACAACGACAACCAGTGGCACCACCTGGTCGTCTCCGTGACCGGCAACGGGACCGGCCTGTTCTCGTCCTCGCGGGCGGTCATGTACCTCGACGGGGTCGCCGTCGACTCGGGTGCGACCAGCGTGCCGGGCGCCTTCTCCGGGTGGTGGCGCGTCGGCTACGGGTCCCTGCCCACCGGCGTCGGGGCTCCGCCCGCCTCCTGGTCGGCCAGCGTGGACCAGCTCGCGATCTACTCCACCGCGCTGAGCGCCCAGCGCGTCGTCGCGCACTGGAACGCCCGCTGACCGGCGCCGCGACGGCGACCGGCGCGACTCGGCGCGACGCTGCCTGCACCGCCCACGGCGGGGCCATGGGTCGGGTCAGCGCCGCTCGACGGAGGCGAGGTGTCCGAAGGCGACCAGGCGGTCGTCGGTGTGGAACAGCTCGGCGCAGGTGGTGAGGGTGATGAGCCGCTCGGCCCCCGGGTCGGGGCCGACGCCGCCGTCCGGGTTGACGGGAGCCGGGGCGACGACCCAGCCGGCGGTGAACGGGACGCGGAGGTCCTCGCCGCCGGTGTCGAGGACGTAGGTGTACACCGCGTCCCGGGTCTCGACCACCAGCTCGTCGCCCGCCTCGAGCTCGGGCATGTCGCGCAGCGGCTCGCCGTGCGTGACCCGGTGGCCGGCCAGGGCGTAGTTGCCGACCTCCCCGGGCTGCGCGGAGTCCTCGAAGTGGCCCAGGCCGGAGGCGAGCGCGTCGTCCTCGACGCCCTGGAGGATCGGGACGGCGTAGTCGTCACCGAGGGCCGGCACCCGCAGGACGGCGTCGGCCCTGCCCTGGTCGGTCTCGACGTCGGTGCCGCCGGCGGGGTCGTCCCAGGTCCGGTGGAGCTGCTCGACGGTCTCCTGGTGCCGCTGCTGCGACACGATGTTGGTGCCGTACAGCTGCCAGCCCACCCAGCCGAGCAGGGAGAGGCCGCTGAGCACGAGACCGAGGCCGAGCCAGAACGCCCAGCTGCGACGCGGTCGTCGGGCGCGGGACACGTCCGTGGCCCGATCGTCGTGGCGGTCGGTCACCCGGCGTCCCCGTCCCTCTCCGCCGGGGCAGCGGCGCCGGCCCGGCCCTCGTCGAGGAGGTCCATCGTGCCAGGGTCGCCGGCGGTGAGCGCCGTCCCGCGCCTCACCTCGCGTTCGAGATCGGGGGCCGGTTGCACGTCTCACCGATGTGGATCGCCAGCGCCTCGGCCTCCACGCCGTCCTGGCGGTCGACGATGTCGTCCGCCTCGACGACGTCCTGCGCGGTCGCGTCGTCGGGGAGCCCTCCCATGACCTCGACCAGGAACTCGACGCCGCCGCGCGCGGACTCGGACAGGGCGGCACCCGCGCTGAGCTCGTCGAGCTCGCGGACCGCGGCCCGGATCCCTTGGACGGTCTCGGGCGCAGGAGCCGCCAGGTGCTTCTCCCGCGCCGCGACCAGGGAGCCGAAGCCGGCGCAGAACTCCTCGCCCGAGACGATGGGCGGGGCCGGGGTGCCGCTCGAGGCGCTGCTCGGGGAGCCGGCTCCCGGGTCGGGGTTCGTCACGGGTTCGCGGTCACCCACCACGAACGCCGCACCGACGACCGCCAGCACCGCGACCGGCGCCGCCAGCCGGCGTGGGCGCGGGCTCACTCGTAGGTCTGCTTCGGCGTCGCGATCTGCTCGACGTCGGTGGCGGTGAGCACGGGCGGCGTGCGGCCGTCGGTACCGGAGCCGGGGACGTAGGTGCCGGTCACGGTGACCCACTGGTCGCGCGGCGGTCGTGCGGCCCCGTCGTCGGCGGCGTCGACCTCGACCTGGAAACCCGCCGCGTCGGCCGCGCAGCAACCGATGGTCAGTCGCGTGACGTACCAGTTGTCGTCCTTGTCGTAGGACACGAAACCGGTGAGCTCGACCGGCTGGCCCTCGAGGGTGGTACCCCCGTCCTGGGCCCGCCAGATGAACTCCGTGACGTCGACCGGCACCACCTCGTCCGAGCTCAGGGTGGTCAGGGAGGCCGGCTCGACGACCGACTGGGTCTCCCCGGCACGTCGTTCCGCGAGGTAGGAGCCGAGCTGCGGCGGGCTGATCACGAAGGTCACCAGGCCGGGCAGGACGAGGAGCCAGGTGACCAGCGGGATCGGCCCGTGCCCGTGGCCGTCGTCGCCGTCGTCACCGTGGTCGTGGTCGTGGTCGTCGCTCCGCGAGCCGGTCCGGTCCGAGGCGACGAGGCCGATCGCGAGTCCGAGGAGCAGCACGCCGCTGAGCAGGATCGGCCACTTCATCCACGGTGTGACGTAGCGCAGGTAGGCGTCGGTGAGCGAGAGGCGGACCAGGACGGCGCCGAGGAACGCCATCAGCAGGCCCTGGGTGGGCCGGGACATCGTCCCGGCAGCGAGCCGCGCTCGCAGGCTCGACCTCGGGGACGTCGGGTGCGTGCTCACAGCAGCCACCATCCCACCCCGACGGCCGAGAGGATCGCCGTCGCCACCACCACGGGCACGAACTGCCGGGCGAAGGGGCCGCCGAAGGTGCCGGCCTCCATCGCGGCGAGCTTGACGTCCATGGCCGGCCCGACCACGAGGAAGACGAGCTTCGCGGTGTCGGAGAAGGCGGTGAAGCTGGCCGCGACGAACGCGTCGGACTCCGAGCACAGGGCCACCAGGAAGGCGAACAACGCGAGCGTCAGCACGCCGAGCACGGCCTGGCCGGCCACGGTCTCGACGATCGAGCGCGGCACGAAGGTGTTGATGCCGGCGGCCAGGATGGCGCCGATGACGAGGAACCCCGCCGCGTGCAGGAAGTCGTGGCGCACCGTCTCGACGAACTTCTCGCGCTTCGACATGTCCTCACCGAACGCCTCGAGGCGCTTGGTGATCGGCAGCCTCGCCCCTCGCGACAGGACCCACCAGCCGACGAGGACGGCGGTCAGCAGCGAGGCGACGAACCGGGCGACGACCATGCTGGGCTGACCGGGGAACGCCACGGCGGTCGACACCATCACCGCCGGGTTGATCGCCGGGGCGGCCAGGAGGAAGGTCAGGGCGACGGCGGGCGCGATGCCGCGGCGGATGAGGCTGCCCGCGATCGGCACGGCCGCGCACTCGCAGCCGGGCAGCCCGATCCCGGCCACCCCCGCCACCGGGACCCCCAGGGCCGGGTTCTTGGGCACGACGCGGTCGAGCACCTTCTCCGAGAGCAGCGCGGAGATCACGGCCGACAGGATCACCCCGATCACCAGGAACGGCGTCGACTGGATCACGATCGCGACGAAGATCGTGCTCCACGTCGCGAGCGAGGGGTGGTCGAGCAGCGGCACCAGCCAGCGTCCGCCGAGGAGGACCGCGAGGACCACCAGCGCCACCACCTCGGTCTGCCCGAGGTAGGACCGCGGTCTGGTGACCTCGGACTGAGGTGGACTCGTCATCGTGTTCCTCCCGATCGCCTGGCGCGCACCAACTGATATCGGTATTGAACACCGATATCGATTGTTGTGGTCCGGCTGGTGTCCATCTCGAGACGACGACCCGAGCCTTCGGCCCGTCCAGGACGGGTCGGGGACTCGGGTCGTGCCGTTGGCCGTGGTGCCTAGCCGGCGACGGCGATCTCGTTGGGGGCGACGTCGAGGGTCGCCGTCGCGAGCACCTCACCGGTGGTGAGGTCGACCGCGTGCACCTCGCTGTCGGCGGGATCGGTCACGTAGGCGACGGTGCCGGCCACCTTGATGGCCGGGTGCGGGTCCTGCCACTCGGCCGGGCCCTCCCAGGCGTCGACGACCGGGAACGCATCGGTCAGCTCGCGGGTCTCCGGGTCCATCACGTGGATCGCTCCGTCGGTGGCCAGGATGTAGGCCAGGTCGTCCGGGCCACGAGCCACGTCGCGGAAGGTGTACTCGACGCCCTCGGGCAGCTCGACGACCTCGTGGGTGGCCGCGGCGGTGTCGATGACGGCGACCTCGTCGAGCAGGTAGCCCTCCGCGTCGGGGTCGGTCTTGTAGTCGCCGACGACCAGCGGGCTGGTCTCGCTGACGTAGGCGTTGCCCATCCGGCCGTAGGGCTGGTCCGGGGCGGCCAGCTTCTGGAAGGCGCCGTCGACGTAGAGCAGTGCGCCGTCGTCGCAGCCGAACACGACCGCCTCGTCGGCCGCGGTGCCCTCGCCGTGGATGCCGGGGCACTGGTCGTTCTCGGCGATCACCGTGCCGTCCTCGTCCTGCGCGACGGCGCCGGAGCGCGACTCGGCGTCACCGACGGTGGTGAGCAGGGTGCCGTCCTCGAGGACGATCGAGACGCCGTGGTGGGCCTCGACGCCCGGCACGGTCGTGGTCTCCGGCGCCTCCTCGGACGCGGTCGCGAGGCTCGCGGTGTCGATGACGGTGGTGTCGCTGGTGCCGTCGGCGTACAGCACGGTCCGGCCCGCGTGCGTGACGACGTGACCGGGAGTGTCGGCCTCGAAGACGACGTCGGTGAGCTCCGCCTCCCCGCTCTCGGTGCCGGCACCGGTGTCGAGGAGCTGGAAGCCGTCGGCCACCGTCACCATGACGTGGCGGTCGTCGCCGGCCGGGTTGAGGCGGGTGAACTCCTCGGAGTCCACGTCCGCGACGACCTCCATCGTCGCACCGTCGAGGACGACGATGCCGCCCTCGTAGCTGACCGCGACGCGGGGTGAGGTGGGCGCGGGCGTCGAGCCCGGCGACTGGCTCGACGAGCCTCCCGGCTCGCCGTCGCCGGCGGACTCGTCCTCGTCCTCCGACGAGCAGCCGGCCAGGACCAGCAGGGCGGTCGACGAGATCGCCGCGAGGCGGACTCGCCGGGACAGGGGTGTGTGCATCGTTGTCTCTTCTCTGTGTGTGGTGGTTCAGCTGAGGTGCGTGGCCGGGCGTGGCGGGTCAGGCCAGGCCCGCGGCGATGCGCTCGGCGTTGGCGCGCAGCATCGTGAGGTAGTCCTCGGCGCCCTCCCCGGGCTCGGTGAGCGACTCGGTGTAGAGCTCGAGCACCTCGACGTCGACGCCGGCCTCCTGGGCGAGGGCCTGCACCAGCCGGTCGGGGGAGGACGACTCGGCGAAGACGGCGCGGACGCCGGTCTCCTCGATCGCGGTGACGAGGTCGGCGAGGTCGGAGGCGCTGGGCGCGGCCAGGGTCGTGCCGCCCGGGATGACGGCCCCCACGATCTCGAAGTCGAAGCGGTCGGCGAGGTAGCCGAAGACGTGGTGGTTGGTCACCAGCGCCCGCTGTCCGGCGGGGATGGCGGCGAAGGTCTCGGTCATCTCGGCGTCGACCGCACCGAGCTCCTCCAGGTAGGCGTCGGCCTGGGCCGACACGACCTCCGCGTCCACGCCGTCGACCTCGACGAGGGCGGCCTCGAGCCCCTCGACGACGTCGACCATGCGGGCGGGGTCGGTCCAGAAGTGGGGGTCGGGGGACCCGCTCGCGTCACCGTCGGCGTAGTCCAGGACCTCGATCGCGTCGCCGGCCACGAACGCGCGCACGCCGTCGTCGGCGGCGGCGTCCAGGTGCTGCTGCAGGCCCTCCTCCAGGCCGAGCCCGTTGGAGACCACGAGGTCGGCCGAGCGCATCCGGCCCGCCTCCTGGGCCGAGATCTCGAACGAGTGCGGGTCCGCGTTCGGGCGCATGAGGGTGACGACCTGCGCCTGGTCGCCGACGACCTCCTCGACGACGTCGCCCAGGATGTTGGTCGACACCACGACCACCGGACGGTCGTCGTCGTCACTGGTCGAGCAGGCCACCAGCGCGGGGCCGAGCAGGGCAGCGGCCAGCACGGCGCCCACGACGCGGACGGCGCTCACCGGCCGGTCCCGGCGACGTAGAGGGGCCGGGTCGGCGTCTCGAACGTCCGGGCGACCCGGGCGTCGTCGGCGAAGTCGACCTCGTAGAGGCGCTTCTCCGCCGGCGCGCTGAGGTAGACCCGCTGCTGGTCGGCCACCATCGTCGGGACCCCGACGCCGGACCGGAGCGACGCGGCGACCAGGCGACCCGAGGTGCCCAGGAGCTCCCCCGAACCACCGTCGAGGACGACGACCCGGCCGTCGGTGGAGAGCCCGACGACGTGCTCGTCGTCGTCGTCGACCGCGGTCACCTGGGCCAGCGGCACGGGCGATTCCAGCAGCGTCCAGGACTCCGCCCGCGTGTCCAGCAGCCAGACCCGGTCCTCGCCGGCGAGCGCCGCCACCGTCGGGCGGCCGTCCCGCCCCGCGAACGACGTCGCCGCCGGTGCCGAGGTGCCGGGCGGGTAGGGGATGCGCTCGACCTGCAGCTCGTCGTCGACCACGCTGGCCAGCAGCGCGCCGTCGGCGCAGCCGATCACGGCCGCCACCCTGGTGGTGATGGTGCCCTGGGCGTCGGGGCACGGGTGCGCCCCGCCCGGCACGGGGCGACCGTCGCCGTCGAGGGTGAGCACCCGGGCCGCGGTGCCCGAGGCGTCGGGCTCGGTGACCAGCGCGAGGTCGCCGACCGGCACCAGCAGGCCGTCGTGCGGGGTGGTCGACACCCGGTACCGCTCGACCAGCTCGCCGTCGGCGAGGGCCTCGGTGTCGAGCAGCACCGCCTCGCCGGACTCGCCGAAGAACACGCCGCTGCCCCCGCTCGTCGACGAGTTCGTCGTGGCGACGGTGGCGGGGCCGGTCCCCGGCACGGTCCCGACCTCGCGCGGCTCGGCGCGGTAGTAGTGGAAGTGGTCCACGTGGTCCCAGGTCCACACCCCGCTGTCGACGACGTCGACGCCACCCGAGGTCTGCACGAAGGCGAACCGGCCATCGGTGTGCACCCCGCTGGCGTCCCCGACGCCCGCGAGCTCGCTCACGCTCTCGTCGAGCAGGTCGAGGTGGCGCACGACACCGGCCGCGTCCACCGTGGTCAGGCCGAGGGCCGGCTCGGCCAGCTCGACGGCCCCGGCGAACTCGCCGTGGTTCTCGTCGCCCCCGGCGGAGGAGTCGCGGGGGGACGGGTCCGGCTCGCCGCTGCACGCGACGAGCGGGAGGACTGCGAGCGCAGCCAGGACGATCAGGCGGGGTGACACGCGGGCTCCTGGGGTGGGGGACGGGGTCATGCGGCGGGGGTCGCCCGCGTGCGGGCGGCGGACAGCACGGCGTCGCCGACCACCCGCACCACCCAGGACAGGGCGGCGAGACCGATGGCGGACAGGGCGATGGAGGATCCGGCGGCGGTGGCGCCGAACCAGGACACGAGGAGGCCGACCAGCACGGCGACGACGCCGAGCACGGCCGCCAGCACCATCGTGGTGGGGATCCGCTGGGTCCACTGCGACGCCGCCACCGCGGGCGCGACCAGCAGGCCGACGACGAGCAGCGAGCCGACGGCCTGGTACGACACCACCACCGCCAGGGTCACCAGGCCCACCAGCAGACCCTGGGCGAGGGCGGGTCGCAGGCCGAGGACGGCGGCGACCCGGGGGTCGAAGGCCAGCGCGAGCAGCGCCCGGTGGGCCAGCGCGGCGGCCAGGACGGTGCCGAGCGCGGCGCCGGCGAGGAACCGGACGTCCGCGTCCGAGATGGCCAGGATGTCGCCGAACAGGATCGCGGTCGCGTCGGTGGCGAAGCTGCCCGAGTGCGAGATGACGATCACCCCGAGCGCGAGCATGGCCACGAACAGCAGCGCGATGCTCGTGTCGTACGACAGGCGCCCGCGGCGCTGGAGCAGGCTGACCGCCAGGCTCATCAGGCCCGCGCTCACCGCCGCGCCCAGCACGACCGGCAGGCCCGCGACGGTGGCGACGGCCACGCCGGGGAGCATGCCGTGCGCGAGCGCCTCGCCCAGGAAGGCCATGCTGCGGATGACCACCCAGGTGCCGACGACGCCGCACAGCACCGCCACGAGGGCACCGCCCACGGCGGCACGCTGGAAGAACTCCAGCTGGAACGGTTCGAGGAGGTCGGGCATGGATCAGGACGCTAAACGAAATGAGAGTGATTCTCAAAATCAGATGAGACGGGGTTAGCCTCTCCCCCGTGACCGCCCCCACCGCCCCGGAACCTGCTCGCCCACCGGGCACCCCCGCCGCTCGGTTGGTGGGCGTCCGCGTCACCCGGGGCGGGCACGACGCCCTCCTCGACGTCGACCTCGACGTGGCCCGCGGTGAGCTCACCGTGCTCGCGGGACCGAACGGCGCCGGCAAGTCCACCCTGGTCGAGGTGCTGGCCCGGGTGCTCCCGCCGACGTCCGGGCAGGTGGTGGTCGAGGCGGGGTCGGTGGCGTTCGTCCCCCAGCGCTCCGCCGTGCCGGACCGACTGCCGGTGACCGTGCGGGAGGTCGTCGCCATGGGTACCTGGGGCGAGGCCGGCCTCTGGCGTCGCGTCGGACCCCGCGGCCGGGAGCGCGCCCGCGAGGCCGTGGACCTCCTGGGGATGACCCCCCTGGCGCGCCGGCCGTTCGCCACCCTCTCCGGGGGTGAGCGGCAGCGCGCCCTGCTGGCCCAGGGCCTCGCGCGGGGCGCGGGGCTGCTCCTGCTCGACGAACCCACCACCGGGCTCGACGCCCTCAGCTCGCGCCACATCCGCGAGGCCGTCGCCCACCAGGTCGCCGCGGGGGCCGCGGTCGTGTGCGTCAGCCACGATCCCGTCGTCATCGACCTCGCCGACCGCGTCCTGCACCTGGACCGAGGACGGGTCGTCCTCGAGGACGCGGCGAGCAGCCCGGCGGCCGGGACCCGACGAGCCGGGTGAGGTGACCGGCCCCCGGCACCGAGCGAGCCGAGCACGGTCGCGAGGATGGGGGCATGCGCGCCGTCGTGGTCGACGCGGCCGGTTCCCGGCCGTGGGTCCGTGACGTCCCGCGCCCCTCGGCCCCCGCCGGTGGCGTCGTGGTCCGTGTCGTCGCGACGGGCATGTGCCGCAGCGACTGGCACGCCTGGGCCGGCCACGACGAGATCGCCTTTCCGCACGTGCCCGGCCACGAGCTCGCCGGCGAGGTCGCCGAGGTCGCCGCCGGCGTCGCCCGGTGGTCGGTCGGCGACCGGGTCACCGTCCCGTTCGTGTGCGGCTGCGGGCGCTGCGAGTGGTGCCGCGGCGGGAACGCCCAGGTCTGCCCCGACCAGCAACAGCCCGGGTTCACGCACTGGGGTTCGTTCGCCGAGCACGTCGCGCTGCACGCGGCGGACACCAACCTGGTCGCCATACCGGACCAGGTCACCTACGCGACGGCGGCCAGCCTCGGCTGCCGGTTCGCCACGGCCTACCGCGCGCTCGTCGGGCGAGCACGGATCACCCCGGGGCAGTGGGTCACGGTCGTCGGCGCCGGCGGGGTCGGCCTCAGTGCCGTGATGGTCGCCCGCGCCCACGGCGCCCACGTGGTCGTCGTCGACCGCAACCCCCGCGCACTCGCCCTGGCCGCCGAGCTCGGCGCCGAGCACACCGTCCTGGCCGACGGGACCGACGTCCCCGCGGCCGTCCGGGACCTCGTGGCCGGCGGCACCGACGTCGCGATCGATGCCGTCGGGAGCGAGCAGACCTGCGCCGACGCCGTCCTGAGCCTGCGCCGCCAGGGCCGCCTGGTGCAGGTCGGGCTGCTCCCGCCGGTCGGCGGGCACCCCCGGGTGCCCATGGAGCGGGTGATCGGGTGGGAGATCGACGTCCTGGGCAGCCACGGCATGGCGGCGGCCGACTACCCGGCCATGATGGCGCTCATCGAGGCCGGGACGCTGCAGCCGCACCGGCTCGTCGGGCGCACCATCGGCCTGGAGGAGGCCGCGGCCCTGCTGCCACGCTTCGACCGGGCCGAGAGCGCCGGCATCACCATCGTCGATCCCTCGCGCTGAGGCGGCGGCGCCGACGACGGCCGCCCGGTTCCCTCAGACGTTGAAGCGGAACGTTGATGGGGGTTTCGGACGCTGGGCGTCGTCGACCGAAAATAGCCTCTGACCTGCGCAAACAGGACTCGGACGCCACTCGTCGTCTGGCGCCGATGGTGGTCTCTGACGGTCCTGGTGAGGGCAGATTGAGGGCAGAGGGGCGTCTCCGGCGACGATTTCGAGCCGCTCAGACCACCTCACCGCGAGCCCCCTCGGGCGCACCGAGGTGGCGTGACCACACCAGCGACCGGGTGACCGCGGCTCGTCGGGACTCAAGCTGCCAAGGGAGTCGGGCTCAACGTCCGCGAAGCGTGCGAGCGCTACTGCGTCGTCCCCCTCGGGGTCCTCCGGGTCCCAGCGAGAGGGCCATGCATGGACCCGGCGGCGACGAGACCTCCTTCACGCTCTAGAGACCGAAGCTCGGCTCGGTTCCTGACTCGTCGACCTCGTAGCCCGGCGGGCGGCAGGGCGGAGCCCGCAGCGCGGCATGGTCGGGCGGAGCCCGCAGCGCGGCATGGTCGGGCGGAGCCCGCAGCGCGGCATGGTCGGGCGGAGCCCGCAGCGCGGCATGGTCGGGCGGAGCCCGCAGCGCGACATGAGCGGGCGGATGGTCGTTCGCTGTACCTTCGCGCGTCCAACCCCTGGGAGGGCCGCGGGCTCAGCCGATGTAGAGCCGGGGCCCGAAGTGTCGCTGGGCGACCCCGTCACGGACCTCCAACCCGGGACCGAAGCGTGCGTCGTCGTGCCAGACGCCGCCGCCCTGGCGGAAGTCCTGAACCATCACTCCGGCAGCAACGCGAACCCACGGCATCCCTTCGAGGCAGTTCTTAGGGATCGTCAGCGCGAAGACCCCGCGCCGAGAGCGGATCGTTGTTCGCGCCGCCGGGCACCTGTACCCGTCGGTGTCGTAGCTCCCCAAGTTCGTGAAGGGGTCGCCCTCGCTGTAGAGGATCTGGGTGCTCAGTCCTGTCCCACGAGGCCCTTCGATGTCCCAGTACACGTAGGTGCCGACCTGTCGACGAACTGTGGTGCCACGCAGCTTCATGCGGAGGATCAGTCGCTTCTCGGTGTACTTGTGCTGCGACCAGACAATGTCTGCGACTTTGCGATGGCGAGCCGTCTCATGGTGTTCGGCGCAGTCCTGGGTCGGCCCGCATCCCGTCCACCAGGTGCGGGTGACGTCGCTGGTCTCGTCGAGAACGCGTTCGTGGTCGGCAAAGGCCGCCGACGGAGTCAGCGTTGAGACGCTGACCACCAGGACAACGAGCCAAACGATGGTGCGACGGCTAACGATCATGCGGGAAACCTATGGCCGTCGGTCCGCTCGGCGCTGGAGAACGCGAAGTTGGCCGTCAGGCTGCTGGACGGACAACTAACCGGGCGCGGCCGGCCGGCTCACAGCAGAGGCCGGGCGGCCTGGTCCTCGCACCAGAACGTGCCTTGACGAACCGAGCACGCCCGCTCAGGTCAGCCTGAAAGCCAGATCAGTTGTCTCGAGCGTCGTTACGCACAATCTTGCTGCGCGAGCGGACGCCCGACTCTCGGCATAAGCGCGCACTCATCGCGACATGGTCGAGCGGGACCTACGACGGCATTGCCCACACGAAGCCAGTCGCGCCAGTCGCGCCCGCGCAGGTCTTAACCTCAGCCATCGGGACGACGGGCAGGTCGCTCTGGATAAGGGTGAGGTCGTCGTAGTGGCCCCCCGTCATGCGCACCTCGGAGGGCACGGCCACCCTCGTGCCGTCCGGGAACTCGGTACCTGAGGCGTCGCGGGTCGTACCGAACGGGAACACCGCCACCTGATTACCGATAAGCAGGCACCCCTCGCGCTCCACCAGGGAGCCACTGATGAGAGCCGCAGGCCAGCCGTTGCTCTCGGAGTTCAGGGCGATGACGGGCTTGGCATCGACAACCTGTGCAGCAGCGGGCGTCGAGGTCTCGTCGGAACTGCACCCAAGAAGTGCGGAAGCGCCGAAGAGCAGCCCGCAGCCGACAAGAGCGATGCGCCCGATGAGTCGCATGACCCATGGTCGCACTCGGGGTCAATGACCGCGCCGCTGCTGACCTGAGTCAGCCGCCCGGTCCTTGGCATGTGTGGCGCATGGGCTGTCCCAGAGGCGGCGATAAGACGCTGTCGCGCTCGCACCTTCGACTAGGGAGTCGGATCGGTCGCGATGACTCAGCGCAGCTCGCGGCGTGCTGCGACTACGTCGTCGAAATAGGAGTCGATCGCGGCCTCGATTTCAGCCTCTTCACGTTCGAATTCCTCATCTTCCATACGCTCGAAGTGCTCGCGAGCGATCACCTCAAGGTCCCGAAGGTCCAACGTGCCGAACAGCCTCCCGCCTGTTGCGATCGCGATGTTCTCACCGGGCAGCCGACGCAATGAGCGATTCTTCTTGGGGTCCTCACCAGCTTCTGCGAGGTGACCGTGCTCAAGCACCGCGTCATCCAGGTGCTCCAGCGCGTTCCTGAGATCGCGAAGTTCAACATCGGGCTCAAGGGGCTCCAACCCGCGCTCGCGCGCCAGTCGGCTTGCCCAGCGCTCCAACTGATGGAGGGACCAAACGAGGCTGTGCTCCTCCGTCCAGTTCTGACGCCACAGCGGCTCGAGCTCTTTCGCCAGATCTCGATCCCAGTCTCGGTCGAGTTGCCGGTTCAGCTGCGCGGCTTGCTGTCTGACCTCGCGCACACGCTCCACCTGCCGCAGTGTTGACTCCGCCCAGGCCCGAACGAAAGTGACACAAGCTTCCTCCGCCTCGCTCATGTACGAACACTCGCACCAGACCGATGGGGACCATCCACCACCCTCGGGCTATCGCGAGTTCCGTCGCCGTGGTGTGACGCACGTGTGCGCGAGCCACCGGCGGTAGCTGGCGTTGCCATTCCGACGAGCCCCCGTCTCGGTTGCCCGCGACCGTACGGCTGTCGCCGGCTACGGCCCCAGTTCTGACGGCCAACGAGCCGCCCGTGGCTCGCCGGTTGCGGCGCACTTGGTGAGGAATCGGCGTCCTCGCGGTGTAACGATTAGAGTAGTTACATGCGAGTTCGTTCCCTCTCGGACAGAGAGCTCGACGAGCGCCGCTTCGCGCTGCGCCAAGAACACCTGCGACGTACCAGCACCAAGCGCACGTGCGTTCTGTGCGGTTCCGGGTTCTTCGCACGTGCCGATGCGCTGTACTGCTCCGGTAAGTGCCGCGTAGCCGCGTTCCGCAATCGGACGCGCACTGAGGAGTCGCCTCGTCCGGCGTCGACGACTGGCGGCTCGCGAGCCGGGGAAGCGAGACGTGCTCAGTGAGTACCGCTCCGGTCACAGCAGTCAGGGTCGACACTGAGCCTGTGGCTCTGACCGACGCAGATCTCGCGCCGCTTCAGATTAGGGCGGCCGGGCGCAGCGTCGCGTTCAGCCCGCTGCGCTATCCCGGGGGCAAGGCAGCCTTGGCAGGCTTCTTCGCCGACGTCATCAGCCGCCGCGGTCTCACCGGTGCACTGTACGTGGAACCGTATGCAGGCGGCGTTGGCGCCGGCATCGCGCTCCTGCGCCAGGGCGTGGTCGAGCGACTCGTCGTCAATGACATCGACCCGGCGGTCTACTGCTTTTGGAAGGCCGTCACCGAGCACTCAGCAGACCTTGTCGATCTCGTCGAGTCGGCTCCCCTCACGGTCGAGTACTGGCGAGAGCAAAAGGCCCTCTACAAAGCCGCTGACGAGTCGATTCCCCTCGAGTTGGGATTCGCGTTCTTCTATCTCAATAGGACCAACCGCTCCGGAATTCTCAACGCTGGTCCGATCGGTGGGGTCAACCAGAACGGCAACTACAAGATCGACGCTCGCTTCAACCGGGCGCAACTCGTCGAGCGGCTTGAGGAGATCGGACGGCTCAGCGATCGCATTGAGGTGTCAAGCATCGACGGTCAGGCCGTCGTTGAGCGATATGCTCACGAGCCAAACTCGTTCATCTACGTAGACCCGCCCTACGTCGACATGGGCGGCAGCCTCTATCTGAACGCCTTCACGCATCGCGACCACGCCGACCTGGCCGAGACGCTGAGCGCAGCAAGCGGGGCCAACTGGGTGCTCACCTACGATCCTTCCGATTTCATCAGACGTCTCTACCGCCAGTTCGAGGTCCGTGAGTACGAGCTCAGCTACAGCGCGCGACGAACTGGAAAGGCTAGTGAACTCCTGATCGCGTCGCGCCCGATTGCCGCGATGCTGAGCGACGTTGAGTAGGCTCACGGCGCCTGAGGTTGCCAGTAGTCCTTGCCTCGCGAAAAGCGTGCGTTAGGAACCGACGAGCGTGTTGAGGATCGGCTTGAGGCGGTCCCAGGCCTCGTGGACCTCGCGACCTTCGACGAAGTGGTCGGGCTCGTGGTTGCTGCTGTTCAGCGCCTCCGTCGTGCCTACGAACTGTGACGTGCTCATCCTGCCCTTGCGGTTGATCGTGTTGATCAGGACGGTCATGCGTCGATCCTTGGCGAACGCCTTCGCCACCTCTTCAACGCAGTAGCCGATGGTGCTGTTCGGCTTGATCGGGTTCCCCTGGACTCTCATGTACTCCTTGATCGAGCACTCCAGGACAGTCCGCAACAGATCGTGAGTCGCGTTTGCGAAGTCGCGGACGTCGATGCGTCGCAACTCCTCGAAGCGCCGCCTCATGGCCGGCGAGGTGCCCGTGTAGGCGAAGCCGTCCATATTGAGGCGCGAGAGGGTGTCACCACGGTTCGGACCACGGGTTCCCGATCCACTGTCGACATCACCAGCGTCGCCACCTGTACCGCCGGCCCCTGTGCTGCCAGTACCAGCCCGCCCGCCGATGCCAACGTCACCGGTGCCGTTACCGCCGTCGCCGTGCTCCGAGGCGTCAGTGTGATTGTCCTCGTGACTATTGCCTGTTCCTGCATCATCGGAGGCCCCGGTGTCCGGGGTGCCCGGGGATGGGGCGATGCCGGACACAATCTGAGCCAGTAGGTCAACGAACGGCTTGTGTTCCCGCCCGCGAACCTTCAGTTCCGGCGAGCGGGTGTTGAGAGTGCCTTCCTTAAGCCGCTGTAGGACGTAGATGAAGGCGTTCTGCTGCTTCTTGTTCATCTTCTTCGAGGCGAGCATGCCGTCCTTGTTGAAGCTGATGCCAAGAGCGTCCTGTACCTGGCGCTTCTCGTAGACGTACTCAAACGCCGTCATCTTCAGGTTTCCCGAGAACACGAACTCGCGCAGAGCGGTATCTGCATAGCGGAGCCCGCGGATCAACTCGCGCATCTCTCCCATGCGGATGTAGTCCATCATCTGCGTCTCGCCGATGTAGGTCGTGCGCAGGTCGTCGACTGTCACGCTCGGCGTGAGTTGGGAGTGATAGAAGATCGCTTGCTGCTCGCGTACCCAACTCTTCTTCGGGTTGCTCGTGTGCAGCCGCGCAAGAAGTGGCAGTGCCGCCTCTCGAGACGGGGCGATCATGACGCGAACGACGGTCGGCGTCTCGCCGTGCGGATATCGGGTCTTCAACCGTTCGACCTGGGGTGCTGCCTTACCAACCACGCTCGGGTCCTTGATTGCCTTCAACGCCGTGATTCGACGGTTGCCCTCCAGGACGACGTGACGGACACCGGAGGCGGTGATCAGCGGTAGCTCGTTATCGAGGTAGCCGTCGCGCAAGATGTCGCGCACCAGGGTGAGCAGGTCCGCTGCCTCTACCAAGTAGGCCGCGATCGCCATCTCGTCGGCGTGACCACTCGGAATGCGGACGTTGCGAAGGTCCAGATCGAGGTCGTCGAGGGGGACCTCTTCGATGGGCCAGTGCTGAGCGAGTGCCATCTTCATCCTCATCTGTGCGCCGCGACCTGGGCGCCTGCGTATCTCAAGTGCACGCACACTATCGAGCGAATGGCGACGAGGGCGGATTACTCGGATTGCAGCGGGTTCAGGCGCGTCTTTGTGGGCGGGGTGCCCGCCTTGCCGAACGTCCGGATCTCGGCGGAAGAGTGCAATTGAGAAGGCGCGCTGTCAGGCGGTGAAAGGACGCGCGGCCGGAACGGGTTCGACGGCGGCGGGTCCGCGCGTAGGCGGACCATCTCGGCATCGCACAGTCAGACGGCGACCGACGCGCACCATCGCAGGGTTGCCATGGTGCCGGACCGGGTCCCTGCCAGTTCTGTCGAAAGTCGCAGACAGAGCCTTCCGCTTAGCGGTCCAACGTCCAACGGTTCAAATGGGCGCCGCTAGTCCGCCTGTCCTCCTTCGAGCGCTTGTACCGTGACCGCGAGCATCTCTATCGCGCTTGCGGGGTCACGCTGAATCCCGGGGTTCTGTTCCAGCGCTCGAAGCTCGAGCGGACTCAATGAACGAATCAACAAGCTCGCCTGATCTGAACCCGGCGGCGTGAACTTCACGAGCATGACCGAACCAGCTCGGATGCAGGCATTGGCGACGTCGCTGACGCTCGCCGTCAGAGTGGCGATCACCTCAGCGGCTTTGCCGTCGACCTCGACCTGCTGCTTCCCCACAATCAGATTGGAGAGAGCCTGATCGATCTCGGAGGCGTGACGCCTCACGACGTCAGAGCTTGCAGCTTCGTTAGTCTTGCCTCGCAGTCGCTCCCAGATAGATGCACGCTGGTATTCGATCAACTCGAAGCCGTCGTAACCCAGCAGACCGCTCAGGGCGAAGCAGGCCCCTTCGACCCTCACCACGGCATTGCTGTCGAAGACATCGAGATAGATCGTTATTTCGGCCAGCAAATCCGAGATCGGCCTAACCTCAAAATCCAGAGCCGAGCCAGCTGCAGCAGCAGCAATCAGACGGAGGTCAGGTCGGACACCTTCACGAGCCACCGAGCGCCACCGCTCCTGCCAATCTGACCACTGGCCGTCGAAGTACGGGTCGTCAACCCGCGATGCGGCTCGGAGGAAGTAACGCTCTAGCTCACGAGTGAGATCCTCAAAGTCCTTCGCTGTGTCGGCGTCGAGCGGCCAGTCGTACCGCATGCGTCGAACAGTCCCGCGCAGCCGACGGATGCTGTCACGGAACCTCTGGTTCTCGTAGTCGCGCGTGTCCATAGGTGCAGTGTTCCGGATTCGGCATCGCAATAGGCGCAATCGTGCCTGAGCAAGGCGGTCGAGAAATCCTCCGGCCGATCCAGAGCCTCTTCGGCGATGAGCCTCGTTGACTCACCGCGCCGAGCAAGTATGGAACGGCAGATGAGTACGGCTGGGTGTGGTTGCTCTGGATACGGACTCGCCGCAGCAACGAACAACCCTTCTGGCTGGCATCAACCGATCGCGGCCAACCGACACAGCATCGAGGCGTTTTGGATCACGGCTTAGGCGCGCCCTACGTGCCGCAGGTAGGGACGCGAACGCTGCGTCCTAATCGGCGCGTCTATCTGGGCGCTGTGCAGCACCCCATAGGTACGCCAACTCGGGCCGGTACGGCGCCACCGAGCTCGGGTCGCCTGCCGGGAGCCCGGGTTGGCTCGCGGCGCGTTACCGAGACGGCCTGCCCAGCTCGTGTGACGACGAAGTAGGACAGGCGGTCAAACGGTACGGGTAGGCCGCGAGGGGTCTCTCGACCTCGTCGCGCGCCGGGCGGCGACGAGCAGAGACAGCACTTCCGAGAACTGCATCCGGCTGCCCGGCATCACGGGACGACTGTGCACGACCTCGGGATCGATCGAGATGCGGTCCGACAGCGACCCGGCAGAGACGAACCGAGTCTGTACCCCGATCGTCGATGGCATTTCGTCCGCGACAACCCACCAGGCAGCGGCAGGCAGCGGCACGCATGCTACGGAGCGCCATTCGCCTCGATGGCCAGGCCGTTGCGCAGGCCGAGTCGGCCAATCGGGATAGCGGTCTCGCCCCAAGCGACTTGATTCTCGACCGGCTGATGGCAACGCCACGTCGCTGACTGCGCGACCACATGATCGGCGGATTGGCGGATCTCAAGGTCCTCTGCGACTGCGCGGAGCGGATGATGACCGGCGTGCTCAAGGCACGGCGGCCAGGTCGGGTCGAGTCCACGACTCCACAGCGCGACCTGCACGACGGCCTCGAGTCCGCCCCATGCGGCCTCGACCAGCGCGTCCTCAAGCGAAGCACCGCGATCGCGCTGCCAGGTGAAGACGGTCTGGTTGAAGTCGGCAGCGGCCCCGAACGGCGCATCCGGATCTCGGCTCGGCGTCATGTCAGCCAGGTGAATCACGCCGTCGGGCGTCGACCCGTCGCCGTCGTCGGCGAACCAAGGCGCCGCAGCGAAGGCGAGTCGTACCGGAGTCGTCACGTGGACGTCTCGCATCAGGATCTGAGCCACGACCTCTAGGTCCTTGATCACCTCGCCACGCTAGCTGCCCACCGACTCGAGCTCGCTGCTGCCGATCCCAAACCAGCCGGCCAGGAACGCACAAACCCGATGACCCACACACCTCTTGCATTCTCGGTCCTGATTCGTCGGACGTAACTGCCTGTCCCCCACCGGAGTCGTTCGTCGCCGGCTGGGGGGGGGACCTCGGTCGGCCGCAGCCACGCCGTCCGCAACGGAGAGCCCTCGGATCTCGTGAGTTCGCCGTGCACTGATCGTTCCCGGGCAACGTCGTCACCTAGGTGACCGGAGGCATCGAAAGTTTCTGCCAATCAGTGATCGCCAGGAACCCCGTCGGCGCCTTGTCCCAAATGAGTGGGCCATGCCCACGGACCACAACAGAAGCGTCCTGGGCGACCGGTTCTCGGCGCTCAGCGGCCCTGGATCCCCAGGCCGCTGAGTTGCCGGCTTTCGGCGACCACGGGACGACGACGCGACCGAGGATGCGATGACATGACCCAGCACGGACGACACGACCAAGAGGCCCTGTTCCCCGACCTGCCGCAGCGTCCGGCTCCGCCGAAGCGGGAGCAGGCACGACGGACCCCGCCGCCTCTGCCTGCAGATCGGCCGAGTCGGCCAATGGAGTTCCAGGAGCTCTGGGACATCGACCAGGTCGCCACCTACCTCGGCGTGCCCAAGCAGACCATCTACGGGTGGCGCACCACCGGCTACGGCCCCCGTGGGTTCCGCGTCGGAAAGCACCTGCGCTGGCACGCGGCGACCGTCATCCAGTGGACACTCGGGCTGGCGAACGAGACATGATCCTCGAGGAGACCTGCCCGCGGTGCGGCACGACGTTCCACGAGCCGCACCCGCGCAAGCCGGGGCGACCACGGCGGTGGTGCTCGCAGGCGTGCCGCCGGGCAGCATCCGAGGAACGCCGAGCCGCCGCGAACGGGGCCATCGCGGTCGAGCACGTCCCGGTGGCGGTCACGCTCGAGGAGCACGTGCGCGCAGTCCTGGACTCCCCCGCCGCCTGCCGGCGGGTGCTGCGCGACATCCGCGAGCGGTCCGAGGCCGGGCTGCTCCAGGACTCGAGGTGGAACAGCGTCCAGTCGGAGATCGAGCGACTCCAGCCCAAGCCCCGGCCACAGCTGAGGTGGGGACACCGGTGAGCCGGCAACAGGATCTCCAGCGCGCCCGACGCGACCACGGGGAGGGCCGGACCGGACCGGACCGGCGCGAGCCCGGCGCGATCGGAACCGCCAGGCAGAGGTGCTGATCGCCCGCGTCCGTGACGCGCTCGCCCAGCGCGACGCCGCGGTCGACGCCCTCGACCTCCGCGCCGGTCGTCTGCTCACCGAGATAACGGCGCTGCGGTGGGCGCCCGCGCGCGAAGCAGCAGCGGCCTGCGGGATCAGTGTCCGCGAGGCGGCCCGGCTTCGCGGCCTCGCGAAGCAAGCAGAGCAACCGGGCCAGGTGTCCTCGCCAGCGCCTACCGTGGACGGTGCGACGACGGCGAGCGACGAGGAGTAGGCCATGGCCGAGGGGATCACACGTCGGGGCGGCTCCTGGCGGGCTCGCTACCGCCATCCCGAGACCGGACGCCAGCACGAGCAGTCCTTCGCCAAGCAGGCCGACGCCGTCCGGTGGCGCCGTCAGCAGCTCGACGCCTTCGACCGCGGCCGATGGGTCGACCCCCAGGCCGGCAAGGTGTCGTTCCTGCACTACTTCCAGGCATGGGAGCAGAACCAGGTCTGGACCGACGGCACCCGTAAGGCCATGCACCTGGCCGCCCGGTCGGCCACCTTCGGTGGCATCGACCTGCGCCAGATCAAGGTCAGCCACGTCGAGGCCTGGGTGAAGTCGATGACGGTGGCGACCAAGGACCGCAAGCGACCGTTGGCGCCCGGCACCATCAAGACCCGGTTCGTCAACGTCCGGACGGTCTTCCGCGCCGCCGTGCGCGACGGGATGATCGCCGCAGACCCGACCGTCACCGTCCGGCTCCCCCGCCAGCGCAGGCGCGAGGCGTCGATGGAGATCCCCCCGCCCGACGTGGTCCGGCGCATCCTCGACGCCTCCGACCTCCGGTTCCGTGCGTTCGTCGCCCTGTGCGCCTTCGCCGGCCTCCGGCTCGGCGAGGCAGCTGCATTCAAGGTCGGCGACGTCGACTTCTTGCGCCGCCAGGTGCACGTCCGTCGCCAGGTGCAGCGCCTTGGCGACGGCGAGATAGAGATCCGGCTGCCGAAGTACAACTCCGAGCGGACCGTCGCCGTCCCGGACGCGCTGCTCGAGATCCTCGCCGAGCACGTCGGGCTCGGCCTCGCCAACGAGTGGTTGTTCTCCGGTGTCGAGGACGTCCCGCCTCACCAGAACACCGTCGGTCACCGCTGGCGCACGACGCTCAAGCGGGCCGGCGTCCAGGGCGTCCGGCTGCACGACCTACGTCACTTCTTCGCGTCAGGTCTGATCGCTTCGGGTTGTGACGTGGTGGCCGTCCAGCGCGCTCTGGGGCACGCCAAGTCGACGACGACACTGACGACGTACGCCCACCTCTGGCCCACCGCAGAGGACCGCGTGAGGGACGCTGCGGCGGCACTGGTTGCCGAAGTCAACCGTTCTACTGAGGGCGCTGTGAGGGCAGAGGGGCCCTGAAGAACCCGCACACCCCCTCTGACCTGGGCAAACGGTCAATAGTCAGACGTTGAAGCGGAATTCCACCACGTCGCCGTCGGCCATCACGTAGTCCTTGCCCTCCATGCGGACCTTGCCGGCCTCCTTGGCCTTCTGCATCGAGCCGAGCTCGACCAGGTCGTCGAAGGAGACGATCTCGGCCTTGATGAAGCCGCGCTGGAAGTCGGTGTGGATGACGCCGGCGGCCTCGGGGGCGGTGGCGCCCTTCCGGACCGTCCAGGCGCGCGACTCCTTGGGGCCGGCGGTGAGGTAGGTCTGCAGGCCGAGGGTGTCGAAGCCGACGCGGGCCAGGCCGTCGAGGCCGGGCTCGGTGATGCCCATCTCGGCGAGCATCTCGCGGGCCTCGTCGTCGTCGCCGAGCTCGACGAGCTCGGCCTCGAACTTGGCGTCGAGGAAGATCGCCTCGGCGGGCGCGACCAGGGCCCGCATCTGGTCCTTGAGCGCCTCGTCGGAGAGCTCGTCGGCGTCGCAGTTGAAGACGTAGATGAACGGCTTGGCCGTCAGCAGGGACAGCTCGCGGATCAGGTCGCGGTCGATCGTGGTGTCGATGATCGGGGTGCCGGACTCGAGCGCGGCCAGCGCCTCCTTGGCGGCGGCGAGGTTGGCGGCGAGCTCCTTGCGGCCGCGCGCCTCCTTCTCCAGCCGCGGGATCGCCTTCTCGACCGTCTGCAGGTCGGCCAGGATCAGCTCGGTCTGGATCGTCGAGATGTCGCTGGAGGGGTTCACCTCGCCGTCGACGTGGGTGACGTCCTCGTCGCGGAAGACCCGGGTCACCTGGCAGATCGCGGCCGACTCCCGGATGTGGGCGAGGAACTTGTTGCCCAGCCCCTCCCCCTCCGAGGCGCCCTTGACGATGCCCGCGATGTCGACGAACTCGACCGTCGCGGGGAGGATCTTGGCGCTGCCGAAGACCTCCGCCAGCTTCGGCAGCCGCTCGTCGGGGACGCCGACGACGCCGACGTTCGGCTCGATGGTCGCGAACGGGTAGTTCGCCGCGAGGACGTCGTTCTTGGTGAGCGCGTTGAAGAGGGTCGACTTGCCGGCGTTGGGAAGGCCGACGATCCCGATGGTGAGTGCCACGGGCGGCGAGTCTACGGGCGGCGTCGCCCAACCGAGGATCGGCACGGACAACTCGGCGGCGATCCGGCCGCCAGCGCCTATCCTGGGGGCTGCGGACCTGCACGCACGAGGGGTCCCAGGGACGGGGACATGACGGCTGAGGCTCTCGAGCGCGCGATCGGCGCCCAGGACCGCGCGGCGGTCCTGGCCGCTGTGGGCAGCCCGGCGCACGACACGCTGCTGCTCGCCGGCGTCCCGCTGCTCGAGCGCGCCGTGGCCGTCGTCGCCCCCGACGGCGGCGCCCTGCCGGTCGCGCTCGCCTGGCGCCACGGCTACGCGCTGCACCAGGCCGGTCGGTTCGCCGAGGCGCTCCTCGTCTACGCCCGCGCCGGCGACGAGGCGGGCGACCAGCCGGGCACCCCGACCGACCCGGTCGACGTCGCGTTCCTCCACGCCAGCCACGCCTCCACGCTGTGGGCCACCGGCGACGCCGTCGCCAGCCGTCGCCTGTCCGACCAGGCAGTGCAGGAGGCGCTGGCCTGCGGCAACGACTCCGCGGTCGCCGCCGCCTGGATCAGCCAGGCCCTCGTGTGCGTGCTCGAGGGCGACCTCGACGCCAACCTCGTGGCCTACGAGAAGGCCCTCACGGCCGCCGAGCGCGCGGGCGACGTCCTCACCCAGGCCCGCATCCACAACAACCTCGGCTCGCGCTGCAACTCCGAGGGCCGCTACACCGAGGCGCTGACCCACCTCGACCGGGCGATCGCCCTCGCCGAGTCGGTGGCCGCCCCCGGCCCGGTCCGCGCGCTCAGCCTCATCACCCGCTCCGACTCGCTCCTCGGCCTCGGCCGGCTCGAGGAGTGCCTGGCCGAGCTGCACCTGGCCCGCACCATCACGCGGACGTCGGAGTCGCCGCTGCTCGGCCTGGCCGTGGTCGGCATCGGCGACGCCAACCGGCTCTGCGGCAACGCCACCCAGGCCGCGCTGGCCTACCGCGAGGCCCTGGCGATCGCCGAGCGCACCAACAACGCCCAGATCATCGTGCCGGCGACCTCCGGCCTGGCCCGCGTGCTCGTCGTCGACGACCTCGACGAGGCCCAGGGCCTGGTGAAGCAGGCCCTCGACCAGCCGGCCGCCGTCGGCCAGGTCGAGCCGCTGCTCGCCGCCGGGTGGGTCTGCCTCGCAACGGGCGACAAGGCGGCCGCCGGGGAGTACTCCCGCCTCGCCGTCCGCGAGGCCGGACGCCGCCACGACTCCCGGGGGCTGGCCGAGTCCCTCGAGCTCCAGTCGCTGCTGATGTCCGGTCCGCGCGCCGTCGACCTCCTCGACGAGGCCGGCACGCTGTGGCGCAGCACCGCCAACTCCATCGGCCTGGCGACCAACCAGGCCCTGCGGGCCCGGGCGACCACCGACCACGTCGAGGAGCAGGCCGCCCGTCGGCGGCTGCGCGCGCTCGGCGTCCGCGACGACGCCACCCGGATCGCCGGACCGCTGCAGGCCCTCGGAGGCGCCGACCGCGCCCGGGTCGCGATCCGCACGCTCGGCGCGTTCGCCGTCCTGTGCGACGGCGAGACGGTGCCGGCGTCGGCCTGGCAGTCGCGCAAGTCCCGCGACGCCCTCAAGATCCTCGCCGGGCGCCGCGGGCGGCCGATCACCCGCGAGGCGCTCTCGGAGCACCTGTGGCCCGACTCCCCCGGCAGCGGCAACCGCCTCTCCGTCGTCCTGTCGACGCTGCGCGGGGTGCTCGACCCGGGGAAGGAGCACCCCTCCGACCACTACCTGCGCGCCGACCGCGAGGCCGTCCGCCTCGACACCGAGCACGTCGAGATCGACGCCGTGGTGTTCACCCAGACCGCCACCGGTGCCCTCCGGGCGCTGCGCTCCGGCGAGCGCACCGACCTCGCCGTCGTGGAGGAGCTCGAGCGGGCCGCCGCGATGTACACCGGCCACTACCTCGAGGACGACCCCTACAGCGACTGGACCGTCGACGTCCGCGACGAGCTGCTGTCGAGCGCCCTGGAGGTCAAGCGCGAGCTCGCCCTGGCGCTGCTCGGGCGCGGCGAGCAGCAGCGCGCCATCCCGTGGCTGGTCGGGCTGATCGCCGACGACCCCTACGACGAGCCGTCCCACCACCACCTCATCACGACCCTGCACCAGGCGCGCCGGCACGGCGAGGCCCGGCGGGCCTACCGCGGCTACAGCACCCGGATGAAGCAGATCGGCGCTCCCATCACGCCGCTCGCCGACCTGCTGACGCCCTACACCTAGGCTGACCGGCGTGCGCCTGGCCACCTGGAACGTCAACTCCCTGCGCTCGCGCATCGGCCGGGTCGAGGCGTTCCTCGAGCGCCACGACGTCGACGTCCTGGCGCTGCAGGAGACGAAGGCCCGCGACGACCAGCTGCCGCTGATGGGCCTGCAGTCGATGGGCTACGAGGTCGCCTCCGCCGGCGTCAACCAGTGGAACGGCGTCGCGGTCATCAGCCGGGTCGGCCTCGACGACGTCGAGGTCGGCTTCCCCGGGATGCCCGGCTGGGGCGACCCCGTCGCCGGCGAGGCCCGGGCGATCGGCGTCACCTGCGGCGGCGTCCGGGTGTGGTCGCTGTACGTGCCCAACGGGCGCAAGGTCGACGACCCCCACTACGTCTACAAGCTCGACTGGCTGGCCCGACTCCGCGCCGCCGCCCAGCCGTGGCTCGACGGCCCGACCGCGCTGGTCGGCGACTGGAACATCGCCCCGCTCGACGAGGACGTCTTCGACATCGCCGCGTTCGCCAGGTCCACCCACGTCACCGCGCCGGAGCGGGCGGCGTTCCAGGCCTTCCTCGACGACGGGTACGCCGACGTGGTCCGGCCGCACAGCCCCGGACCGGGCGGCTACACGTACTGGGACTACTACCGGCAGCGCTTCGAGCGCAACCGCGGCATGCGCATCGACTTCGTGCTCGGCTCGCCGGCGTTCGCCTCCGCCGTGACCGGCGCGTTCGTCGACCGCGACGAGCGTGCCGGCACCGGGGCCAGCGACCACGCCCCCGTCGTGGTCGACCTCGCCGACTGACCGGCCGACGTCCCGGTCAGCATTCCGGCCGCTGTCCCGGTCGGCGCCGGGGGCCTAGCCCGGCGCGGGGGTCGCCGCCGCGACCGTGGTGTGCACCGCGCCCACCACGGTCGCCACCGCGACGACGGCGCCGGACAGGACCAGCCCGGCGCCGAGGTGCCAGCGCAGGAGCGCGGCGCCAGCGGCGGCGCCGGCGAGGATGAGCAGGACGGCGAGCACCCGGCGTCCGGAGCCACCGCCCTTGCCGGAGCCGAGCGTGGAGTCGGCGGCCAGGCCGGTGATGGTCGAGGTGACCACGACGGTGGTGACGTCCTTGACGGCGATGAACCGCGCGGTCGCGGCCTGGACGCCCATGGCGGCACCGAGCACCGTGGTCACCGTGATCTCGACCCAGCGACCGGGGTGGTCACCGACGGCGAACAGCACGACCGCCAGGGCCAGCACCAGCACGGCCACCACCGCGAACAGCGCCGTCGTCAGGCCGGTCCACGCGCCGGCGGCGCGCCTCAGCACCCGGCCACCGAGCGCGGCGCCGGCCATGAACCCACCCAGCGCGAGCACCGGGCCGAGCACCGGGAGGTCGTCGGCCCCGACCAGGGCCATGCCGAGGATGACGACGTTGCCGGTCATGTTGCCGGTGAACACCCGGTCGAGGCCGAGGTAGCCCACGGCGTCGACGACCCCCGTCCCGAAGGTCAGCAGCAGCATCAGCCACAGGTGCACGCGGTCGGACGGCACGGCGGCCAGGCGGTTCCTCACCCGGTGATCCTTCCAGCCGGCGACCACGCGCCCCGGCCGCTGCGTCGGCGCGAGACGCGGCGCACCTGACGTGGAGGGCCCGGGTCGTCTCGCGGGTCGGCGGCAATCGCGGGATCTGCCCCGCGGAGGCCCGGGCATCTCTACGCTCCTCCCCATGGTGTGGGCATGAGCGGGGACGATCGCGTCCTCATCGACGTCCTCGCGGAGGCGGCCACCGAGATGCCGTGGCCCGAGGAGCGGATCGAGGAGTGGCTGCTCGGCTGGTCGCGACGGGCGGTGCCGGGCGACGTCCTGCTCCAGGACTTCGCCACGCCGCCCCCCGACGTCAGCCTGGACCTCGGCGAGCAGCGGTTCCTGGTCGCCCGTCGGCCCCCCGGCGGCCTGCCGTTCTCCGAGCTCGACCGTCGGCTGCTCAACGCGTTGGTCACGATGGCGACCGCGTCGCGGCACGCCGCCCGCCGCGACGCCCGGCTGCGCCGCCAGGCGCTCACCGACGAGCTCACCGGGCTGTGGCAGCAGGGCCACTTCCGCGAGCTGCTCGACCAGACGATGAGCTCCCGCAGCGACGAGACGCTGGCCGTGCTGTTCCTCGACATCGACGGCATGAAGCGGCTCAACGAGACCCTCGGGCACCTCGACGCCGACGTGGTGCTGCAGGAGATCGGCGTCCGGCTGCGCAGCGACGTGCTGCCGCCCGGCTCCTTCGCCGCGCGGATGGGGGGCGACGAGTTCGCCGCCGTCGTCCGGCACCTCGAGGACGCCGCCGACCTCGAGCGCCTGGTCGCCCACCTGCACGAGACGCTGCGGGGCCCGATCCTCGTCGGCGAGGCCGTCCTGCAGGTCGAGGTCAGCATCGGCGAGGCGCTGTCGCTGTCGGGCACCGACGA
This sequence comes from Nocardioides sp. S-1144, assembly GCF_005954645.2. NCBI lineage: Bacteria > Bacillati > Actinomycetota > Actinomycetes > Propionibacteriales > Nocardioidaceae > Nocardioides > Nocardioides dongxiaopingii. The sequence continues at coordinate 801,751 of NZ_CP040695.2, read as the reverse complement.
CCCCGACGCGCTGCTGCGCCGCGCCGAGCGGCAGATGCGCCAGCGCAAGCGGGCCCGCACCCCGGCGATGCTCCCGCCCCGGTGGTACGACGACCGCACCGTGCTCCGCGACATGATCGACCAGGGCCGGGTCGAGGTGGCCTACCAGCCCGTCGTCGACCTGGGCGCCGAGGAGATCGTCGGCTACGAGGCGCTGGTGCGCGCCCGCCAGCTCGAGTTCGGCCCGGTCTCGCCGATGATGCTGATCGGCGCCGCCGCCCAGCTCCGCATGCTCGACGAGCTGACCGCCGTCGTCCTCGACCACGGGCTCGAGACGATGGGCTCGATCGCCGCGCGTGCCGGGCAGCCCCTGACCCTCGGCGTCAACATCGAGTTCGAGCAGCTGCACGAGGACAGTCGGCTGCTCCGGTCGCTGCCCGGGCGGATGGCCGACCTCGACGTCCACCTCGTGCTGGAGATCTCCGAGCGGCACGTGACCCGGTGGACGCCGTCGCAGCGCGCGATCGCGGCCGAGCTGGCCGCCGGCGGCATCGGCCTCGCCGTCGACGACTTCGGCGCCGGCTACTCCGCCCTCGGGCTGCTCACCAGCTGGGACTGGGAGTGGGTCAAGATCGACCGCGCCCTCATCGCCGACACCGAGGGCAGCGGCGGACGCACGGTGCTCGGCAACGTCAGCCGGATGATCGGCGAGCTCGACCAGGTCGCCGTCGCCGAGGGCATCGAGACCGCCGCCGAGGCCGCCGCCGCCCGCGCGCTCGGCATCACCCTCGCCCAGGGCACCTACTTCGCCCCACCCGCCCCCGCCGAGGCCGCACTCGCCTCCGTCTCCGCCCTCGGCCTCCAGATGCCCACCGGGCCAGCCCCGGAGTAGCCCGACCCTCGTCCGTCCGATGCTGCGGCCGGTTGGTGGCGTGGGCTGGCAGTCCGGCCGGGGCGAGGCGAGGGTGCCCATCCGGCGCAATTGCCGAGGTTCGCTCGATTCTGACCGCCCCAACCGAGCGAAAGTCGGCAATTGCGCACCTGAGGCCGCACCGTGGGCCCACCCGGTGCAATTGCCGAGATCGGCTCACTTCTGACCGCCGCAACCGAGCCAACCTCGGCAATTGCGCGCCAGGGGCCGGACGTGGGGCCGGACGTGGCGCCGGACGCGAGCCGGACTGTCGGCGGTGCCAGCCACACTGACGCCATGGACACCGGGACCGCCGCCACGCTCGCCCTCGGCCTGCTGCTCGGCCTCGTGGCCGGTGGGGCGCTGGGGTACGCCACCGGCCTGCTGCGCGCGCGGGTGGAGCCGGCCGCGGCGCCGGTCGACACCGCGGCCGAGCGCCGGCTCGACGCGGCGCTCGACCAGCAGGCCGTCGTCCGCGAGAGCCTGGAGCGGCTGCACGACCAGATGCGCGACCTCGAGCACAACCGGATCTCCTGGCAGAGCCAGCTGCACCAGCAGGTCAGCGACATGCGCTCCTCCACCGACTCGTTGCGTCGCGAGACCCAGACGCTGTCCACCGCGCTGCGCAAGCCGCAGGTGCGCGGGCAGTGGGGCGAGCTGCACCTGCGGCGCGCCGTCGAGCTCGCCGGCATGGTCGACCGCTGCGACTTCTCCGAGCAGGTCCGCCTCGACGACGGCGTGCGCCGGCCCGACCTCGTCGTCCACCTGGCCGGCGGCCGGTCGGTCGTCGTCGACTCCAAGGTCCCGCTCGACGCCTTCCTCGACGCCACCGGGTCCGACGACGACGACGTCCGCGCCCACCACCTGGCCCGCCACGCGCGCCAGCTCCGCACCCACGTCGACCAGCTCGGCTCGAAGGGGTACTGGAGGTCGCTGGCGGAGTCGCCGGAGTTCGTCGTCCTCTTCGTGCCGGCGGAGTCGTTCCTCTCCGCGGCGCTGGAGGAGGACGGCACGCTCCTCGAGCACGCCGCCGGTCGCGGCGTCGTGCTCGCGACGCCGACCACGCTGATCGCGCTGCTGCGCACGGTGGCCCACGGCTGGACCCACGAGGCCCTCACCACCCAGGCCGGCGAGATCCACCGGCTCGGGCGCGAGCTGCACGGCCGGCTGGGCACGTTCGGCGCGCACCTCGACCGGGTGGGCCGCTCGCTCAACGGCGCCGTCGAGCACTACAACAGTGCCGTCGCCTCCCTCGACTCGCGCGTCCTGGTGCAGGCGCGCCGCTTCGGGGACCTCGGCGTCACCTCCGACGAGCTGCCCACGCCCCGCGCCGTCCCGCTCAGAGCGGTGCAGCCCGCCCGGCGCGCCGACACCGAGGAGGACGCGCCGCGCCGTAGTTTGGAGCTGTGAACCTGCCCGGGTCCCGCACGGTGTGGGAGGAAGGTCACGAGCCCGGCCGCGAGATGGCCGCGCTCGGGGTGGCCCTCGCCCTCACCGCGGCCGCCGTCGACCTGCTGCTCACCGCCCAGGTCGGGCTGCTCTTCGACCTCGGCTTCGTCGTCCTCTGCGTCGGGCTCGCGCTCGCGGTCCGGCTGCCCGACTTCTTCACCGTCGGCGTCCTGCCACCGCTGCTGATGCTGTCGACGTTCCTGCTGCTCGCGATGTCGCGTTCCGAGGCGATCGCCCGCGCCGACGACGGCGTCGTCCAGGCCGTCATCTCCGGGCTGTCGCACCACGCCGTGGCACTGGCCCTCGGCTACGGGCTCGCGCTCGTCGTCCTCGTCGTCCGGCAGCGGGTCGCGGCGGCCCGCCACGCCCTCGACGGCGACGCCGCCGACGTCCCCGCCGGCGCCGAGGCCCCGCTCAGGCGAAGCGGTCCGGGTCCCCGGCTCCCCGCCTGATCACCTCGGGCTCACCGCTCGACCAGTCGACCACCGTCGTCGACTCCGCCGGGGTCTCCCCGGCCTCCACGACGACGTCGACCTCGTGGTCGAGGTCCTCCTTGATCTCCCAGCCCATGGTGCGGGGCCCGGACTCGCCCGGCAGGATCAGCGAGCTGCTCAGCAGCGGCTCCCCCAGCGCCTCCAGCAGCTGCTGCACGAACCGGTGGTCGGGGATGCGCACCCCGACGGTCTTCTTCTTCGGGTGCAGCAGCCGCTTCGGCACCTCGGGCATCGCGGGGAGGATGAACGTGTACGGCCCCGGCGTCGCCGACCGGATCGCCCGGAACGCCGCGTTGTTCACGTGCACCAGCTGGCCGAGCTGCGAGAAGTCCTTGCACACGAGCGTGAAGTGGTGCCGGTCGTCGAGGCCGCGGATCCGGAGGATCCGGTCGCGCCCGGCCCGGTTCCCGATCCGCGACCCGAGCGCGTACCCCGAGTCGGTCGGGTAGGCGATCAGCTGGTCGTCGAGCAGCGCGTCGACCACCTGCTGCACGAGCCGGGGCTGCGGGTTGTCGGGGTGGATGTCGACGAAGCGGGCCATGCTCCCCATTCTCCACCCCACCCCGCTGACCCGTCGCTGATCAGCGACGGGTCGGCGTGGATTCCCCACTGACCCGTCGCTGATCACTGACGGGTCAGCGGGGGGTGGGGGACGACGGGAGATGGATTTCGTGGCGGACACCCGGGTCAGGCACAGTGTTGGTGGCGTTCGGCCCGGTAGACAGAGGATCCGAGCAGCACCGACGAAGGACCGACCACGATGCCCCTGCCCGAGACCGACGAGCAGCCCGCCGCCCCGGGTGCCGACGCCGGGCGACGTCGCGTCGCCTACGTGCTGCCGGTGTTCAACGAGTCCGAGAACGTCGCGGTGTTCCACGCCGCCCTCGTCGAGGCGACGACGGCGCGACCCGACCTCGACTTCGAGTTCGTCTACGTCGACGACGGCAGCCGCGACGACTCCCTCGACCGGCTGCTCGAGCTGCGCGCGGACGACGACCGGGTCGCCGTCCTGGGCCTGTCGCGCAACTGCGGCCACCAGGTGGCGGTGACCGCCGGCATCGACGCCTGTGCGAACGCCGACGCGGTGATCATCATGGACACCGACCTCCAGGACCCGCCGGCGGTCAGCATCGAGATGCTCGGGCTGTGGGAGAGCGGCGTCGACGTCGTCTTCGCCCAGCGCCGCAGCCGCCAGGACTCGCCGTTCAAGCGGGCCACTGCGTACGGCTTCTACTGGGTGCTCGACCGGATGGCCGACATCGAGATCCCGCGCAACGTCGGCGACTTCCGGTTGATGGACCGCAAGGTCGTGGCCGAGGTGTCGCGCTACCGCGAGCAGGACCGCTTCCTGCGGGGCATCGTGGCCCACGTCGGCTTCCGGCAGGAGGCGCTGCTCTTCGACCGCGACCCGCGCCACGCCGGCGAGACCGGCTACCCGCTGCGCAAGATGATCCGGTTCGCCGCGAGCGGCCTGGTCGGCTTCTCGACGGCGCCGCTGCGCTGGATCTCCCGGCTCGGGTTCGCCATCTCGGCGTTCTCGGTGCTGCTGGCGATCTACGTGGCCGGCGTCCGGATCCTCGTGCCGGAGGAGTCGGTCCCCGGCTGGGCGTTCCTCGGTGTCGGCATGTTCCTGCTCAGCGGCCTGCAGCTGATCATGATGGGCGTCATCGGCACCTACCTGGGCCGCGTCTACACCGAGGCCCAGGACCGCCCGCTCTACTCCCTGGCCCTGACCGCCCGCGGCTCCCGGCCCGGTGCCTCCTGAAGCCCGTCCTCTCGCCGACCCTGGTCCGGTTCGCCGGCGTCGGCGTCGTCAACACCGCGCTCGACCTCGGCCTGTTCCTGCTGCTGCACGACCGGTTCGGCATCGTGCTGGCCAACTTCGTCTCGACCAGCGCTGGGATGACGTTCAGCTTCGTGGTCAACGGGCTGTTCACCTTCTCCGCCGGCCGCCTGACCCTGCGGCACGCGCTGCTCTTCCTCGCCTCGACCGGCACGGTGATGTGGCTCTTCCAGCCCCTCGTCATCCACCTGCTGGTCGACGTCGTCGAACCGCTGCCGGTGGTGAAGGTGCTCTCGATCGGCGTCTCGTTCGTGGCCAACTTCGTGGCCTACCGCTACGTCGTGTGGCCCACGACGGAGGCCGGCGCGACCCCCTGAGCGGTGGGGTCAGGACCGCCCGGCGGCCTTGAGGTCGCGGCGGAGCTCCTTGGGGAGCGAGAAGATGAGCGACTCCTCGGCCGAGTGCACGGCGCGGGCGTCGGGGTAGCCACGCTCGGAGAGGTGGGCCAGGACGCCGTCGACCAGGGTCTCGGGGACCGAGGCACCCGAGGTGACCGAGACGGTGCGGACGCCGTCGAGCCAGGCGTCGTCGAGCTCGGAGACGTCGTCGATCCGGTACGACGCCTTCGCACCGGCCTCGAGGGCGACCTCGACCAGGCGCACCGAGTTCGAGGAGTTCGCCGAGCCCACGACGATGACGAGGTCGGCCTCCGGCGAGATCTCCTTGACCGCGAGCTGCCGGTTCTGGGTGGCGTAGCAGATGTCGTCGCTGGGCGGGTCGAGCAGCAGCGGGAAGCGCTCGCGGATCGCGGCGACGGTCTCGAGCGTCTCGTCGACCGAGAGCGTGGTCTGGGAGAGCCAGGCGACGCGGGCGGGGTCGCGGACCACGATGCCGGGCACGTCGGCCGGGCTCTGCACGAGCTGGATGTGGTCGGGCGCCTCGCCGGCGGTGCCCTCGACCTCCTCGTGCCCCTCGTGGCCGATGAGCAGGATGTCGTAGTCGTCGGCAGCGAAGCGCTTGGCCTCGTGGTGGACCTTGGTCACCAGCGGACAGGTCGCGTCGATCGTCTTGAGGTCGCGCTCCTCGGCCTGGCGGTGCACCTCGGGCGAGACGCCGTGGGCGGAGAACACGACCGTGGCACCGGCCGGCACCTCCTGCAGCTCCTCGACGAACACCGCGCCCCGCGACTCCAGGTCGGCGACGACGTGCTTGTTGTGCACGATCTGCTTGCGCACGTAGACCGGTGACCCGTACAGGTCGAGCGCCTTCTCGACGGTCACGACCGCACGGTCGACGCCGGCGCAGTAGCCGCGCGGCGCGGCCAGCAGCACGGCGCGCTCGGCCTCGTCCGGGGAGAGGACGGAGGGCATCCCGACGTCGGTGGTCATGCCGCCAGTCTACGAGCGGGCTCCTGGTAGACAGACATCCGTGAGGTTTCTCGTGGTCGGGGCCGGAGCCATCGGCGGTGGTGTGGGCGGGTTGCTCCACGCCGCCGGGATCGACGTCACCCTCGTGGCGCGCGGCGCGCACCTCGCCGCGCTCCGCGACGACGGCCTCCGGCTGCGGGTGGGCCACGAGGCCGAGCGGGTGCTCGCCGTGCCCGTGGTCGGCACCCCGGCCGAGGCGGCGATCACCGACGACACCGTCGTGCTGCTCGCGGTGAAGTCGCAGCAGACCGCGGCCGCGCTCGCCGACCTGGTGCCGCACCTGCTCCCGGCCACACCGGTGGTCTCGCTGCAGAACGGCGTCTCCAACGAGCGCACCCTGCTGCGCCACGTCGAGCACGTCCAGGCGGTGACGGTGATGATGCCGTCGAGCCACCTCGAGCCGGGGCGGGTGCGGCTGCACTCCGCCGGCCGCCCCGGGCTGCTCGACGTCGGCCGCTACCCGACCGGCGTCGACGACACCACCCGCCGGGTCGCCGCCGACCTCACCGCCGCCGGGTTCGAGAGCCTCCCGCGCCCCGACGTCATGGCGTGGAAGCACCGCAAGCTCCTGACCAACCTCGGCAACGCGGTCAACGCGGCCTGCCCGCCCGGGGAGGACGCCGACGCGCTGGTCGGCCTGCTCCACGCCGAGGCGGACGACGTCCTGGCCGCGGCCGGCATCGAGGTGGTGAGCGAGGCGGCCGACACCGAGCGGCGCGGCGAGCTGCTCCGCCCGCTCGTCGACCGCGACGGCGTCGGCTCCTCGACCTGGCAGAGCGTGCGTCGCGGCACCGGCGACGTCGAGGTCGACCACCTCAACGGCGAGATCGTCCTGCTGGGCCGCCTGCACGGCGTCCCGACGCCGGCCAACGAGCTGGTCCGCCGCACCCTGCACGACGTCGTCCGGCGAGGAGCCCCGCCGCAGACCGTTCCTGCGGCGGGGCTCCTCGACGAGCTGGACGCTCAGTCGGCCAGGACGTAGAACCCGAACCCGACCGCGGCCTCCGCGGGGACGGGAGCGCCCCCGAGCCTCACGAGCGCGACCTCCGCCGCGCCGGCCGGCAGGTCGGCGGTGAAGGTGCCGCCCCCGACGTAGGACACGCTGCTGCTGTCGTCGCCGTCGACCTCGTAGGTGATCCGCGAGTCGTCGGCGCGGGTGTAGGCGATGAGGGCCAGCGTCCGCCCGTCCAGGTCGGGCACCGCCACGGCGGCGCCGTCGGGTCCGAGGTCGGGCGACGCCGTCTCGACCAGCTGCCAGGCGTGGCCGTCGTGCTCGACCCGCTCGGGCAGCTCGATGCCGTCACCGAGGTCGCGGGGCGCGTCCTGGGCGTAGAGACCGAGGCCGACGCGGAGGTCGTCGTCCTCGACGAGCGGTCCGTCCTCGCCGTCGGTGACGTAGAACCGCGTGGCGAGGTCCTGGCGCGGGCCCACCGCCTGGGTCATCCCGCCCACCACGGCGGGGTCGACCGGCACGCGCGAGTCGTCGCAGCCGCCACCGGAGACGACCTCGCCGTCGGCGGTCGCGACGTGGAGGAAGGCACCGGCCGGGGCCCCGGCGCAGTAGGAGGCGTAGAAGACGTCGGTGCGGCCGTCGAGGGCGGCCACCGGCTCGACGACGACCTCGGCCTGCCCGGGCTCCCCGACGGCGGCACCGAGCAGGGTCCCCCCGGCGATGGCGTCGCGGTAGGTCACGCCGTCGGCGCTCACGCCCTCGGGGCGGGGCTCGCCCAGCGTGTACGCCGCGAGCGAGACGTCCCCGGTGCCGACCCGGGCCGACACCCGCACCGCCTCCCCCGGCGCGACGTAGGTCCAGTCGGTGAAGTCGGCGCCGTCGAAGGTCCGCCTCTCGCCGCCGGCACCGACCTCGACCGTCACCCGGTCGTCGTCGGTCGAGGTGCCCCACGACACCAGGCGCGGCTCGTCGGACGCCTCGAGCCGCAGCACGGCCCGCTCCTCCCCGCGGACGTGCTCGTCGTAGTCGTAGGTGAAGCCAAGCGAGTCGATGGTGGCCGGGAGGTCGATCCCGAAGACGGTGGGGCCGGCGGCGTCGGGGCCGGAGTCGCGGTCGCCGGGCAGGAACGCCACGAGCGCGGTCGCGGCGACGACGGCGGCGGTGGCCCCGGCGACCGCGGTGCGGCGGCGCCGCGTCGTCCGGATCCGGCGCTGGATGCCGGCCCCCCGGTCGGCCGCGGTCACGTCGAGGACGTCGTCGGCGTGGGTCTCCAGCGTCCTGCGCAGGTCGTCGATGCCGTTCATGCCCGCTCCTCCGTCGTCTCGTGGGTGTCCTCGGCGAGCGCGGGGTCGATCCGCAGCTTCGCGAGGGCCTTGCTGGTCTGGCTCTTGACGGTGCCGACGCTGCACCCGAGGAGGTCGGCGGTCTGGGCCTCGGTGAGGTCCTCGAAGTAGCGCAGGACGACGACCGCCCGCTGCCGGCGCGGCAGCCGGCCCATCGCGTCCCACAGGTCGTTGCCCGCGTCGACGGCGTCGGTGCCGTCGGGGACGCCCGACTCCGGCAGCTCGTCGGTGGCGTGCTCGCCGTTCCACCGGCGCCGCCACCACGAGTTGTAGGTGTTGAGGAGGATCTTGCGGACGTAGGGCTCGGGGTGTCCGGTCACCCGGGACCAGGAGAACCACGCCTTGGCGAGCGCGGTCTGGAGGAGGTCCTCGGCGAGGGCGTGGTCGCGGGTCAGGAGGTAGGCGGTGCGCAGCAGCGCCGTCGAGCGGGCGGCCACGAACTGGTCGAAGTCGACCCGGTCGGGCGCCATCCGCTGCCTCTCGCTCCGGGACGCCTCCGCGAGCGTCTGGTCGGTGGTCATGTCAGGAGGGACCATCCTGCCTGCCCGGATGGTTGCCTGCGGTCGTGACCGAAAACGACGAGGGCCCCGTCACCATCGGTGACGGGGCCCTCGAGCGGGGTTTCTGCTGCGGATCAGGCCTTCTCGTCCGCGGCCGGCGCCTCGGCGTCGGCGTCCTCGACGGCCTCGTCCTTGGTGGCCTTCATCTCGGTGGCCTCGGACTCGGTCGACTCCGACTCGGGCGCCTCCGACTCGGTCGCCTCGGCCTCGGTCTCCTCGGCCGGGGTCTCCTCGGCCTTGTCGAGCACCGGGGCGGCCGGCTCGGCCTTGGCCTTCGAGGTCTTCGCCTTCGGCTGGTAGGCCTCGGTGACGAGCTCGATCACGGCCATGGGGGCGTTGTCGCCCTTGCGGGGACCGATCTTGGTGATCCGGGTGTAGCCACCGGGACGCTCGGCGAAGGTCGGCGCGATCTCGGTGAAGAGGAGGTGCACGACACCCTTGTCGCGGATGGTCTTGAGGACCTCGCGACGCTGGTGCAGCGGGTTCTGACCGTTGTGGGCCTTGACGGCCTTGGTGATCAGCTTCTCGGCGTGCGGACGCAGCGTGCGCGCCTTCGCCTCGGTGGTGGTGATCCGGCCGTGCTCGAAGAGCTGCGTCGACAGGTTCGCCAGGATGAGGCGCTGGTGGGCCGGGCTACCGCCGAGGCGGGCACCCTTCTTCGGTGCGGGCATGGTCCTTCTCGATTCTCCCGGGCCGTGTCAGGTACCCGGGTTAGAGGTGATGGTGGGTGGTGCGGTCGAGCCGGTGCGGGTGCCGGCCCCGGCCACCGTCGGCCCGACCTGGTCACAGGTCGAGCCGTTCGGTGGGCCGGGGCCGGCACCGCGCGCGGGTGCTCTAGTACTGCTCGTCCTCGACGAAGGCGTCGTCGTCGTCGTCGCCGTAGGCGGCCAGCGCCGCGTGCGGGTCGAAGCCGGGCGCGCTGTCCTTGAGGGACAGGCCCATCTCGACCAGCTTGGCCTTGACCTCGTCGATCGACTTCGCACCGAAGTTGCGGATGTCGAGCAGGTCCTGCTCCGAGCGGCTGATGAGCTCACCCACGGTGTGGATGCCCTCGCGCTTGAGGCAGTTGTAGGACCGGACCGTCAGCTGCAGGTCCTCGACCGGGAGGGCGAGGTCGGCGGCGAGCTGCTCGTCGACGGGCGAGGGGCCGATGTCGATGCCCTCGGCCTCGACGTTGAGCTCACGGGCCAGGCCGAAGAGCTCGACCAGCGTCTTGCCGGCCGACGCGATGGCGTCGCGGGGCAGGATGGACGGCTTGGTCTCGACGTCGATGACGAGCTTGTCGAAGTCGGTGCGCTGCTCGACACGGGTGGCCTCGACCTTGTAGGTCACCTTGAGGACCGGGCTGTAGATCGAGTCGACCGGCATCCGGCCGATCTCGTTGTCGTTGCCCTTGTTCTGGACGGCGGACACGTAGCCGCGACCGCGCTCGACGACCAGCTCCATCTCCAGCTTGCCCTTGTCGGACAGGGTGGCGATCTTCAGGTCGGGGTTGTGGACCTCGACGCCGGCCGGCGGCGCGATGTCGGCACCGGTGACGTCGCCGGCACCGGACTTGCGCAGGTACATCGTGACGGGCTCGTCGTGCTCGGAGGAGACGACGAGGCCCTTCAGGTTCAGGATGATCTCGGTGACGTCCTCCTTGACGCCCTCGATCGTCGAGAACTCGTGGAGCACGGTGTCGACCTTGATGCTGGTGACGGAGGCACCGGGGATCGACGAGAGCAGGGTGCGACGCAGCGAGTTGCCGAGCGTGTAGCCGAAGCCGGGCTCGAGGGGCTCGATGACGAAGCGGCTGCGGAAGTCGCCGACGGTCTCTTCCGAGAGGGTGGGGCGCTGTGCGATGAGCACTGGTGTTTTCCTTTCCGGGCCCACCCGCTATTTGACGGACCCGAACTGCAGAGGTGAAAAGGAAGATGGAGCGGTGGTCGGGGGACGGAAGTCCCCCGACCACATGAGGATCACTTCTTGGAGTAGTACTCCACGATCAGCTGCTCCTGGATCGGCATGTCGATCTGCGCGCGCACCGGCACGGAGTGCACCAGGGCCCGCATGCGGCCCGGGACGACCTGCAGCCAGGCCGGGACGACCCGCTCGCCCTGGGTCTCGCGGGCGATGATGAACGGCGTCATCTCGAGCGACTTCTCGCGCACGTCGATGATGTCGTACTGGGTCACCTGGAACGACGGGATGTCGACCTTGCGGCCGTTGACCAGGAAGTGGCCGTGGACGACCAGCTGCCGGGCGTGACGACGCGAGCGCGCGAAGCCGGCGCGGTAGACGACGTTGTCGAGGCGGCACTCCAGGAGCTGGAGGATGTTCTCACCGGTCTTGCCGGTGCGACGCGAGGCCTCGACGTAGTAGTTGTGGAACTGGCGCTCCATCACGCCGTAGGTGAAGCGGGCCTTCTGCTTCTCCTGCAGCTGGGTGCGGTACTCGCTCTCCTTGATGCGGGCGCGGCCGTGCTGGCCGGGAGGGTAGGGACGCTTCTCGAACGCAGCGTCTCCACCGACGAGGTCGACACCGAGACGGCGCGACTTCCGGGTCATGGGTCCGGTGTAACGGGCCATGGGTCAGTCTCCTGTTCTGTCTCGGGTCAGACGCGCCGGCGCTTGGGCGGGCGGCAGCCGTTGTGGGGGGCGGGGGTGACGTCCTGGATGGTGCCGACCTCGAGGCCGATCGCACCCAGCGAACGGATCGCGGTCTCGCGCCCGGAGCCGGGGCCCTTGACGAAGACGTCGATCTTCTTCATGCCGTGCTCCATCGCCCGGCGTCCGGCGGCCTCGGCGGCCATCTGCGCGGCGTACGGGGTCGACTTGCGCGAGCCCTTGAAGCCGACGGTGCCGGCCGAGGCCCACGAGATCACGGCCCCGGTGGGGTCGGTGATGGTGACGATCGTGTTGTTGAACGTGCTCTTGATGTGGGCCTCGCCCTGAGCGACGTTCTTCTTCTCCTTGCGGCGCACCTTCTTGGCTGCCGCGCGAGCCTTGGGAGGCATCGGTTATCTCCTTGTGAGCTGGTCTGTGGTCGAAGGCTGGGTGCGCGCCGTCTGCGTGAGCAGGCAGCGAGCGGTCACTTGGCCTTCTTCTTGCCGGCAACCGTGCGCTTGGGGCCCTTGCGGGTACGCGCGTTGGTCTTGGTGCGCTGACCGCGGACCGGGAGGCCCTGGCGGTGGCGGCGTCCCTGGTAGCTGCCGATCTCGATCTTGCGACGGATGTCGGCCTGGACTTCACGACGGAGGTCGCCCTCGATCTTGAACTCCTGGGCCTCGATCTCGTCACGGAGCTTGACCAGCTCGTCGTCGCCCAGCTGGTGCACCCGCATGTTGGGGTCGACACCGGTGAGCTCGAGGAGCTTCTGGGAACGGGTACGGCCGATGCCGTAGATGTAGGTGAGCGCGATCTCGACGCGCTTGTCGCGCGGGAGGTCGACGCCGACGAGGCGTGCCATGTGATGGCCTTTCGATTCCTGCAGAGGTTTCGTGCGCGATGCGTCCGGGACGTCCTCGAGGGATCCGGCTCCGGCCTTCTGCTCCGGAGGTGCTTCAGCCTCCCGGGAGAGGCCTAGCGATCGCGTTGGTGGGTGTGTTCAGTTGTGGTGCACCGCAGGAGCGGGGGCTGGATCAGCCCTGACGCTGCTTGTGGCGCGGGTTCTCGCAGATGACCATGACGACGCCGTGACGACGGATCGTCTTGCACTTGTCACAGATCTTCTTGACGCTCGGGTTGACCTTCATGTGTCAGGACCTTCTGATCTCGGCTGTTGGCTACTTGTAGCGGTAGACGATGCGACCTCGCGTGAGGTCGTACGGCGAGAGCTCCACCACGACGCGGTCCTCGGGGAGGATCCGGATGTAGTGCTGGCGCATCTTGCCGCTGATGTGTGCGAGCACCTTGTGGCCGTTGCTGAGCTCGACCCGGAACATCGCGTTGGGGAGGGCCTCCGTGATGGAGCCCTCCATTTCGATCACGCCTTCTTTCTTCGGCATGTCCTCACTATCCGATCGCTTCGTGGTGTCTACCGTTCGACCCGGGAACCTCGACTCCGGCGGAGCCGTGGACCTCATGCAGCCGTCTCGGGACGCCACTCCCGGGCGCAGCGCCGATCAGCTCTGCCAAGGTTCTGGCTGGAGTGGTCACCACTGGCTCGAGCAGCCGCGAGGCGTCACGAAACAGACCCATGTTGGGCCGACACACCAGTTTAGGACCTGTCGGCCCCGAAACACGAATCTGCTGGGCCCTCACCCCGCCAGGAGGCGGAGCGTCTCCTCGCGGGCCGGCGAGGCGGCCGGGTCGGTGCCGAGGTAGGCGCCGCCGACGGCATTGACCATGACCTCGTCGACGCCGTACGTCGTGGCGAGCTCCTCGATCCGGGCCCGGCCGGTGGCGGCGTCGCCGATGACCCAGCGCTCGGCCATCGAGTCGACCAGCTGCTGCTCGTCGACCCGCAGCTCGCGCTTCTCGGCCTCCTCGACCAGCACCTGCGCCTCGAGCGGCTGGCCGGTGCGCAGCGCGAGCATCATGTGCAGCTGCGGCTGCGCCAGGCGCAGCGCCTCCTCGGCGGTCGCGGCGACGGAGGCGTTGACGGTGAGGAAGGTCCGGGGCTCGGCCAGCTCGGGCGAGGGCTGGAAGCGGCTGCGGTACAGCCGCAGCGCCTCGGCGGTGCCCTGGCCGGAGAAGTGGTGCGCGAAGACGTACGGCAGGCCCTTCTCGGCGGCGAGGGTGGCCGAGTAGTCGCTGCTGCCCAGCAGCCAGAGCGTGGGGACGCCGACCGCGCGCGGCGTCGCGCGCAGCAGGTGGGTGCGGCCGCGCAGGCTCAGGCCGACGCCCTGGGTGTCCATCATGGCGACGATGTCGTCGACGTACTGCGGGAACTGGGTGACCGCGTCGTCGCTCACTCCCCCGGCGCCGTGCCGCAGCGCCCAGCTGGTGACGGGGTCGGTGCCGGGGGCCCGGCCGATCCCGAGGTCGATGCGACCCGGGTGGGCGGCCTCGAGCAGGGCGAACTGCTCGGCGACCACGAGCGGCGCGTGGTTGGGCAGCATGACGCCGCCGCTGCCGACGCGGATCCGCTCGGTGGCGGCGGCGATCATGGCGATCAGCACCGGAGGGTTGGTCGCGGCCACGGCCGGCATGTTGTGGTGCTCGGCGACCCAGAAGCGCTCGTAGCCGAGGGCGTCGGCCGCGCGGGCCAGTGACAGCCCGGCGCGGACGGCGTCCGCCGAGGTCTGGTCGGAGCGGACGGGGACGAGGTCGAGCACGGACAGCGTGGTCATCACCGTGCTCAACCCCCGACCGGACCCGCGCATTCCGCGCGGGTCGGGGCGAGCGGGTGCCGGGCCGGCGTCATTCCTGGGCCACCCGTGGCTCGGCACCCGCCCGGCTCAGGGAAGCGCGACCGCCGGGACGGCCGGGGTCGGCTCGACGTAGTCGGAGGAGTCGCCGCTGATCGACACGTAGAACCGCTTGTGGGTGTTCGGGCCGGAGCCACCGGCGACGTCGGCGCCGGAGACCGTCAGCGTGCCGTCGCTGAGCCGGGGGCTGACGACGAAGGTCTTCCGGGTGTCGGCACCGGTGGGGGCGCAGGCCACGATGTCGGTGATCCCGCACACGGTGGCGGTGACCTCGCCGGAGAACTCGGGGTTGGCGTCCCCGAGCGGCGCGCGGCCGTTGACGGTGCCGTCGGCGTTCTGGTCGTACTTGTTCTGCAGGGCGACCGACACGGTGATCGCGTTGTCGGACAGGTCCTCGTTGGCGTCGATGTAGACGTTGCCGAGCGCGCCGGCCGGCACGGGAGCACCCGAGTTGTTGACGAGGTCGTAGGCCGTGCGGATCGCGAAGCCGCCGGACTGGGCCACGATCGTGCCGGAGCGGTCCACGAGCAGCCAGCGGGCGGCGGCGTCCGCGCCGTCCTGACCGTCGGCACCCGCCGGGCCCCGGGTGCCCTGGCGCACGCCCGGCGCGAGGTCGACCATGCGGATGGCGCCGTCGCGGATCTTCGGCGAGGTGACGGCCCCCTCCTTGAGGTCCTTGGTCCCGATCGAGACGGCCGCGTAGGAGGTGCCACCGAGGGCGACCACCAGGGCTGCCACGGAGACCACCATCGAACCGCTCGGGCGCTTGCCGCCCAGGATGTTGCGCATGTGTCGAAACCCTTCGTCGCGTGCCGGCCGGTGCCGGGACCTGTGGTGGGGTATCCGGTGCGGCGGGCGCATCGGATTGCCCGTCGAGGGGGTTTCGGGAACAAATCAACGGAGGGCCCGGACGTGGTGTCCGGGCCCTCGGCTGTGGCAGGTGCTGGATTCGAACCAGCGTAGGCTGTGCCGGCTGATTTACAGTCAGCTCCCTTTGGCCGCTCGGGCAACCTGCCGGGAAAGTCACCTCCGGCTTGGCCGGTCGGCGACGAGGGAAGAGAATAGCGCAGCGCGATCCCGATGACGGAATCGCACCGGACTGCACGACCGACACACGAACCCACAGCTGGGAGCACACGACCACCATGGCCGACTCGTCGTTCGACATCGTCAGCAAGATCGACCGCCAGGAGGTCGACAACGCACTCGGGCAGACCGCCCGGGAGATCGCCACGCGCTTCGACTTCAAGGGCACCGGGGCCACCATCGAGTGGCAGGGCGAGGCGGCGATCGAGATCACCGCCTCCGCCGACGACCGGGCCAGCGCCGTCCTCGACGTCTTCAAGGACAAGCTCATCAAGCGCCAGCAGAGCCTGAAGATCCTCGACGCCTCCGAGCCCCGCCCGTCGGGGCAGCAGAGCAAGATCGGCATCGCCCTCAAGGAGGGCATCACCTCCGAGGACGCCAAGAAGATCTCGAAGCTGATCCGCGACGAGGGCCCCAAGGGCGTCAAGGCCCAGATCCAGGGTGACGAGCTCCGCGTCTCCTCGAAGAAGCGCGACGACCTCCAGGCCGTCCAGCAGCTCGTCAAGGGCCAGGACTACGAGTTCGCGGTGCAGTTCACCAACTACCGCTGACCACCCCGCCGAGTCGGCGCTCGCGTTGAGCGCGAACGCCGACTCGGCGGACCTCGACTTCACCTCCGCGCCGACTCGGCGGGGAGGGTCAGACCTTCGCGAGCCGCCCGGACTCCACGGTGACGGCGCCGGAGGCCGCGGTGAGCCACACCGTGGCTCCCTCGGCGAGGTCGAGCGAGCGGGCGTGCGTCCGGGTCAGGACGACGAGCACGTCGCTGCCGTCGTCGGTGGTGACCGTGACCCGCACCTCGAAGCCCACCCTCAGCAGCCGCGTGATCCGGCCGCCGACGGCGTCGCCGCGCGGGTCCAGCGCGATCTCGATGTCGTGCGGACGCAGCGCGCGCCCGCCCAGCAGCGTGACCTCGCCCAGGAAGCCCATGACGAACGGGTTCGCCGGAGCGTCGTAGAGCTGGTCGGGCGTGCCGATCTGCTCGACACGACCCTCGTTGATCACGACGATCTCGTCGGCGACCTCGAGGGCCTCCTCCTGGTCGTGGGTCACGAACACGGTCGTCACGTGCACCTCGTCGTGCAGGCGGCGCAGCCACTCGCGCAGCTCCTTGCGCACCTTCGCGTCGAGCGCGCCGAACGGCTCGTCGAGCAGCAGCACCTTGGGCTCGACGGCGAGCGCCCGGGCGAGGGCCATCCGCTGGCGCTGCCCGCCCGAGAGCTGCGAGGGCAGGCGGTGGGCGAACTGGTCGAGGTGCACGAGCTTGAGGAGCTCCTGGACCCGCTGGGCCACCTCGTCCTTGGGGCGCTTGCGGATCTCGAGCCCGAAGGCGACGTTCTTGGCCACGGTCATGTGCTTGAACACCGCGTAGTGCTGGAACACGAAGCCGACGTTGCGCTTCTGCGGTGGTAGGTGGGTGGCCTCGGTCCCCTCGATGTTGACCGAACCCTCGTCGGCCGAGTCGAGGCCGGCGATGATGCGCAACAGCGTCGACTTCCCGCCGCCGGAGGGACCGAGCAGGGCGGTGAGCTGACCGGTCGGCAGCGACACGGTGACGTCGTCGAGGGCGACGAAGTCGCCGAAGCGCTTGCTGAGGTTCCTGACTTCGATACTCACTTCTTCTCCTTGGCAAGCTGGCGGTGCGACTCGGGCTTCGGGCGGAGCAGGGCGACGACGACGAGACAGAGCACGGCGGCGACCACCAGGAGGAACGACACCGAGTAGGCGACGTCCTGGTGGAAGTTCTGGTACTCACGCTGGACCAGGAGGGTCGCGGTCTCCTTGTCGCCGATCGACTTGCCGGCGACGATCTTGACCGCGCCGAACTCACCCAGGGAGCGCGCCAGGCTCAGCACGACTCCGTACACGATCGCCCACTTGATGCCCGGCAGGGTGATCCGCCGGAAGGTCTGGAGGCTGTTGGCACCCAGGCTGCGGGCCGCCTGCTCCTGCTCGTCCCCCATCTCCTCGAGGACCGGGACGACCTCGCGGATGATCAGGGGCAGGGCCACGAAGCAGGTGGCCATCACGATGCCGGGGGTGGCGAAGACGACGTCGATGCCGTTGTCGGACAACGTCTCGCCGAACCATCCGTACCGCGGGTTGTAGACCAGCACCAGCGCCAGGCCCACCACGATCGGCGACACCGACAGCGGCAGGTCGATCAGGGCCGACAGGACCCGCTTGCCGGGGAACTCGAAGCGGACCAGGAGCAGCGACATGCCGACACCGAAGACCAGGTTGATGGCGACGGCGATGATCGCGACCTGCACCGTGAGCCGCAGCGAGTGCGTCACGTCGGGGTCGCTGAGGGCGGTCCGCATGCCCTCCAGCCCGTTGCTGAAGGTGTTCTGGGCGACCAGACCGGTCGGCCAGGCCACCAGCATGAAGAGGTAGACCACGACCAGGATGCGGAGGAACCAGGTCAGGCCGGCGGAACGGGTGCCGACGGCTGAGCTCGTGTTAGCCACGGCGGGCCAACCTTCGCTGGGTCACGTCGAGGGCGACGATCGCCACCAGCGCGACGGCGAGCATCACCGTGGCGAGAGCGGCGGCCGCCGGACGGTTGCCCCCCTCGAGGATCGAGGCGACCCGGAACGACGTCACCTCGGTCTTGTTCGGGAGGTTGCCCGAGAGCAGCACCAGCGAGCCGTACTCGCTGATGCCGCGGGCGAAGGACAGGGCCGCGCCGGCGAAGATCGCGGGGATCAGGGTCGGGAGCACGATGCGGCGGAAGGTGGTGAACCGGGTCGCACCGAGCGATGCCGCGGCGTCCTCGACGTCGGTCTCCATCTCCTCGAGCACCGGCTGCACCGTGCGGACGATGAACGGCAGGGTGACGAAGGCGATGGCGAGCACCACGGCCTTCTGGGTGTTCTCGAAGGACGTGCCGAGCGGACCCTGGCTGCCGTAGAGCGCCAGCAGGACCAGACCCGCCACGATCGTCGGCATCGCGAACGGGATGTCGATGATCAGGTCGAGGATCGCCTTGCCGCGGAACCGGTCACGGACCAGCACCCAGGCGATGATCGTGCCCATCACCATGTTGACCAGCGTCACCACGAAGGAGACCCCGACGGTCAGCTTCAGCGCGTTGAACGTCTGGGGGTTGGACAGCGTCTCCTTGTAGGTGTCGAGACCCCCACCGGAGGCCTCGACGACGATCGCCGCGAGCGGGATCATCACGAGGAGGCTGAACCACAGCAGACCGATGCCGAGACCGAGCGAGGATCCTGGCGTCATGGCACCCGGCCGGGTCGACCGGCGCTTGCGCGCCGGTCGACCGGGCCTCATGACGGTGGAGGTCATGGGTCAGCTACCTGCCCCGGAGGACTGCTGGATGTCGGTGAGGATCCCCAGCGGGTTGCCGTCCTGGCCGTCACCGAAGTACAGCGAGTTGGCGCTGCCCCAGCCGTCGAAGTCGCCGTCGATCGTCAGCATCGTGGTGGGCGCGGGGAACGGGTCGGCCGGGTCGTTGGCACCCTCGACCTCGAGGTCACCCTCGTCGACGAGCGGACGGAAGCCGGTCTCGGCGTACAGCTTCTGACCCTCGGCGCTCTTCTGGAAGTCGAGGAACGCCGAGGCAGCCTCGGGTGCGTCCTCGGTGGCCGCGCACGGGTTCTCGATGAGCAGCGTGGTCGGCGGGATCACGTAGTCGAAGTCCTCGCCGTTCTGACGGGCCAGGATCGCCTCGTTCTCGTAGGACAGCAGGACGTCCCCGGTGCCGGAGGTGAACGCCGTGGTGGCGTCGCGACCGGAGTCGGGCAGCGCGGCGACGTGGTCGAACAGCTCGGTCATGTACGCCGCGGCCTCCTCCTCGGAGCCGCCCCCGGCGATCACGTCACCGTAGGCAGCGAGCAGGTTCCACTTCGCCGAGCCGGAGGACGCCGGGTTGGGCGTGACGACGGAGACGTCGTCACGGACCAGGTCACTCCAGTCCTGGATGCCCTTCGGGTTGCCCTTCTGGACCACCATCACCACGACCGACTGCGTGCAGATGCCCTTGGTGTCGTTGTCCTTCCAGTCCTCGGCCACGATGCCGGCGTCGACCAGCCGGGTCATGTCGGGCTCGAGGGAGAAGTGGACCAGGTCGGCGTCCTGACCGTCGGCGACGCCGCGGCTCTGCTCGCCGGACGCGCCGTAGGACGGCCCGTCGAAGGTGACGCCGTCGCCGGCGTCGGTGCCCTCGAAGGCCTTGAACAGGTTCTCGTTCGCGCTCTCCAGCACGGAGTAGCCGACCACGGTCACGTTGTCCTCGTTGTCCGAATCGCCCGAGCACCCGGCCAAGGTCAGCACCCCGGCAGCCGCGACCGCCGCAACCTTGAACGTCTTCTTCATTGTGTCCTGCTCTCTCAGAGGCGCCGAACCGGCGCAGTCCATGTAACTCGACAAGACTAAGCGAGATATGAAACTCGCGCGAATCAGGCGCGCTGGTGGTGGACGACTTGTCTGGACCAGGTCCGGGCCGCGCCCCCGCCACACCCGCGCCGCGCGCTCGGTACCGGCCACGGACGTGGCGAGGGTCACGTCTCACGGACACGCGCCCGCTGGGCTGGCCGTCGCGGCGGACTATCGTGGGAGGAGGTGTCGAGGTCGACGAAAGTGGGACAGGTGTCGAAGCAGGTCAAGCAGCTCGACCGGGTGGTGATCCGGTTCGCGGGCGACTCCGGTGACGGCATGCAGCTGACCGGGGACCGGTTCACCCAGGAGTCGGCCGTCTTCGGCAACGACCTGGTGACCCTGCCGAACTTCCCGGCCGAGATCCGCGCGCCCCAGGGCACGCTGCCCGGGGTCTCGTCGTTCCAGGTGCACTTCGCCGACCACGACATCCTGACCGCCGGCGACGCGCCCGACGTCCTCGTCGCGATGAACCCGGCGGCCCTCAAGGCCAACCTCGGCGACCTGCCGGCCGGCGCGACGATCATCGTCGACACCCACGACTTCACCAAGCGCAACCTCGACAAGGCCGGCTACGCCAGCAACCCGCTCGACGCCCTGGGCGATGCCAACGACCCGCTCGGCGCCTTCGCCGTCCACACCGTCGACCTCACCGGCATGACCGTCGAGGCGGTCAAGCAGCACGGGCTGTCGCGCAAGGACGCCTCCCGCGCCAAGAACATGTTCGCCCTCGGGCTGCTGTCGTGGATGTACGGGCGCCCGACCGAGTCGACGATCGAGTTCCTCTCCCGCCGCTTCGCCAAGGTCCCCGACATCCGCGACGCCAACATCACGGCGTTCAGGACCGGCTGGAACTTCG
This sequence comes from Nocardioides sp. S-1144, assembly GCF_005954645.2. Taxonomy (NCBI): domain Bacteria; kingdom Bacillati; phylum Actinomycetota; class Actinomycetes; order Propionibacteriales; family Nocardioidaceae; genus Nocardioides; species Nocardioides dongxiaopingii. Next base: position 781,158 of record NZ_CP040695.2, on the reverse strand, counting down.
GCGAGACGACCGAGACCTTCGTCGTCCAGTACGAGATCAAGCCGGCCACCATGCCTGCCGGCACGTACCGCAACATCACCGGCAACCTCGCCCTGTCCTACGGCCTGGTCGCCGGCGGGGTGCGATCCGGGCTCCCGCTGCTGCTCGGCTCCTACCCGATCACCCCGGCCTCCGACATCCTCCACGAGCTGTCGAAGCACAAGGCGTTCGGCGTCACCACGCTGCAGGCCGAGGACGAGATCGCCGGCATCGGCATGGCGATCGGGGCGTCGTTCGGCGGGGCGCTCGGCGTCACGACCACCTCGGGCCCCGGCGTCGCGCTGAAGTCGGAGGCGATCGGCCTCGCGGTGATGACCGAGCTGCCGCTCGTCGTCGTCGACGTCCAGCGCGGTGGCCCGTCGACCGGGCTGCCGACCAAGACCGAGCAGGCCGACCTGCTGCAGGCGATGTTCGGCCGCAACGGCGAGGCGCCGGTGCCGATCGTGGCGCCGCAGTCGCCCGGCGACTGCTTCTCCGCGGCCGTCGAGGCGGTCCGGATCGCCGTCACCTACCGGACGCCGGTGATGCTGCTCTCCGACGGCTACCTCGCCAACGGCTCGGAGCCGTGGCGGATCCCCGACGTCGACGACCTCCCCCTCATCGACCCGGCCTTCGCCACCGAGCCCAACCACGTGGTGGAGCCCGAGAGGACCGCCGAGGACGGCTCGGTCACGCCGGCGGTCAAGGACTTCTGGCCCTACCTGCGCGACGAGGAGACCCTGGCGCGTCCGTGGGCCGTGCCCGGCACCCCCGGTCTCGAGCACCGCATCGGCGGGCTCGAGAAGGGCGAGGGTCACGGCAACATCTCCTACGACCCCGCCAACCACGACTTCATGGTCCGCACCCGCCAGGCGAAGATCGACCGGATCGCCGACTCGCTGCCGCCGCTGGAGGTCGACGACCCCTCGGGTCGCGCCAAGGTCCTGGTCATCGGGTGGGGCTCCACCTACGGCCCGATCGGCGCCGGCTGCCGCCGCGTGCGCAAGGCCGGGTACGCCGTGGCCCAGGTCCACCTGCGCCACCTGAACCCGTTCCCTCGCGACCTCGGCGACATCCTGCGGCGCTACGACAAGGTCCTGGTGCCCGAGATGAACCTGGGCCAGCTCTCGCTGCTGCTGCGCGGCACCTACCTCGTCGACGCGATCGGCTACAACCACGTCCGCGGCCTGCCGCTCAAGGCCGCCGAGCTGGCCGAGGCGATCGGCACCCTGGTGGGCGAGGCCGAGGGCATCACCGTCGACCTGTCCGCCGACCCGTCCGGTGCCCCCGCCACCGTCACCTCGACCGACCAGGAGGTCTGATGACGACCACCGACCTGCCCACGCCCGACCTGCGCACCGGCACCGAGTCGGTCCCCCGGTTCGAGCCGGGCGAGGGCGAACGGCCCCAGACCGGCAAGGACTTCACCTCCGACCAGGAGGTGCGCTGGTGCCCCGGCTGCGGCGACTACGCCGTCCTCAAGGCGGTGCAGTCGTTCCTGCCCGACCTGGGGCTGCGTCGCGAGAACATCGTGTTCATCTCCGGCATCGGCTGCTCCTCGCGGTTCCCCTACTACCTCGACACCTACGGGATGCACTCGATCCACGGTCGGGCGCCGTCGATCGCCACCGGGCTCGCCACCGCGCGCGAGGACCTGTCGGTCTGGGTCGTCACCGGCGACGGCGACGCGCTCTCGATCGGCGGCAACCACCTCATCCACGCCCTGCGCCGCAACGTCAACATGACGATCCTGCTGTTCAACAACCGGATCTACGGGCTCACCAAGGGCCAGTACTCCCCCACCTCGGAGGCCGGCAAGGTCACCAAGTCGACCCCGATGGGCTCGGTCGACCACCCGTTCAACCCGGTCTCCCTCGCCCTCGGTGCCGAGGCGACGTTCGTCGCCCGCACCATCGACTCCGACCGCAAGCACCTCACCGCCGTGCTGTCCGCCGCGGCCGCGCACCGGGGGACGTCGCTGGTCGAGATCTACCAGAACTGCCCGATCTTCAACGACGGCGCGTTCGACGCGATCAAGGACCGCGACACCAAGCAGGACGCGATCATCCCGCTCGTGCACGGCGAGCAGATCCGGTTCGGCGCGACCCTCGAGGACGGCCTCGGCTCCAGGGGCCTGGTCCGCGACGCCCGCAGCGGCGGGGTGGAGATCGTGTCGGTCGCCGACGTCGACGACGCCGCGCTGCTCGTGCACGACGCCCACCAGGCCGACCCGTCGACGGCGTTCGCGATCTCGCGGCTGACCGAGATGGGCTACCTCAACCAGACGCCCATCGGCATCTTCCGCCAGGTCGCGCGCCCGACGTACGACGACCAGTCCCGGGCCCAGATCACCTCGGCCCAGCAGGTCGCCCTCGGCGAGGGCACCGACCAGACGAGCCGGCTCACGGGCCTCGTCAACGGTGGCGACACCTGGACGGTCGTCTGAGGCCTCACCGACGCCGAGCCGGTGCTCGTGCGCCCTAGAAGGGGATCTTGCAGTCCTTCCCGGCCTCCGCCTGGCGCGGGGTCTTGGTGCAGGTGACCCACGCGTCGCTGTAGCTCGTGCCGACACGGGCGCGCCACATCCACCCGCGCCGCGTGGGCGGGGCGGCGATCTTCGCCTCGTAGCGCCCCTGCTTCAGGTACTTCTTCCGGTAGAGCCGGAAGTTGCAGCTGTTGGTCTCCCGGCTGCACCTCGTGGCGCGCTGGATGTAGACCGGCCCCTCACTCGGCGTCACCTTGCCGACGAGGAAGAGGCCCTTCTTGCGGCGACCGTCGCGGGAGACCACCTTCGAGGTGATCGTGATGGGGTCGTCCGCGGCGGCGACCCGCGCGGCGGCCGGCCCGCCCGCGGTCGTGGCGCCGGCGGGCGCGGCGGTCGGCAGGAGCGCCGCGAGGACGAGGGCGAGCAACACCGTGACGAGACGGGAACAGCGCATGGGGGGACTCCCTCGGAGACAGTGGGTCGGTCGTCCCGTGCCCTGGTGGCGCCGGAGCCAAACCCACAGTCCCACCCTAGGGTGGGACTGTGGGTGACCAACGGCGCGGGCTGGCGTTCGGCGTCGCGGCGTACGTGCTCTGGGGGATGTTCCCGCTCTACTGGCCGCTCCTCGAGCCAGCCGGGGCGGTGGAGATCCTCGCCCACCGGATCGTCTGGTCGGCACTGGTGATGGGCGTGCTGGTCGTGGTGCTCCGCAAGCGGGCGGCGTTCCGCGCGTTGCTGGCCGACCGCCGGGTGAGCCTGCTGCTCGTCGTCGCCGCGGTGACGATCACCTCGAACTGGGCGACCTACATCTACGGCGTCACGAACGGCCGCGTCGTCGAGACGTCGTTGGGCTACTTCATCAACCCGTTGGTGACGGTCCTGATGGGGGTGCTGATCCTGCGCGAGCGGCTGCGCCCGCTGCAGTGGTGCGCGCTCGGGGTCGGCTTCGCCGCGGTCTGCGTGCTCGCGTGGGACTACGGCAGGCCGCCCTGGATCGCGCTGATCCTGGCGTTCTCGTTCGGCACCTACGGCCTGGCCAAGAAGTCGGCCGACGTGGGCGCGGTCGAGAGCCTCACCTTCGAGACCGTCGTGCTGGCGCCGTTCGCGCTCGGCTACCTGCTCCTGCTCGCGGCCCAGGGCACCGCCCACTTCGGCGCCGAGGGCACCGGTCACGCACTGCTGCTGACGACGACCGGGGTGGTCACCGCGATCCCGCTCATCTGCTTCGGCGCCGCCGCGACGCGGGTCTCGATGGTCTCCCTCGGCCTGCTGCAGTACCTCGCGCCGACGATCCAGTTCGTGCTCGGCCTCGTCGTCTTCGACGAGTCCATGACCGGCGTCCGGTGGATCGGCTTCACGCTCGTGTGGAGCGCGCTGGTGGTCTTCACCGTCGAGGCGCTGCGGCACCGACGCCGCCAGCTGGCCCTCGCCGCCCGGGCCACCGCCGCCGCCTGACACCGCCGGGCACCACCCGGCACCGCCGGGTCGGCGCGGTCGTCGCGACGACCCACCAGCCAGGGGCGGGGGGTGGGTGGTTACGCCGAGCGGAGCGCGACGACGTCGGCGAAGGCCTCGAGGGCCGAGCGCACCGAGCCCTCGGGCAGGACGTGGAGCAGGGCCTTGGCCTCCTGGGCGCGGCCCACGACGTAGGCGCGGGCCTCGTCGATGGCGGGGTGCTTGCGGAGCAGGTCGAGCGCCTCGGCGTGCAGGACGTCGTCGGAGAGGTCGGCGCGCAGCAGCTCGTGCAGGCGGGCGTCGGCCGGGTCGGTGGAGGCGAGCGCCATCAGCACCGGCAGGGTCGGGACGCCCTCGCGCAAGTCGGTGCCGGGGGTCTTGCCGGACTCCGCGGACTCGGAGGCGACGTCGAGGATGTCGTCGGAGAGCTGGAAGGCCGCGCCGACGATCTCGCCGTACGCCGTCAGCGCCTCCTCGACCTGGGCCGAGGCGCCGCCGAAGCGGGCGCCGTACCGGGCCGACGTCGCGATCAGCGAGCCGGTCTTGCCGGCCACGACCTCGAGGTAGTGCTGCAGCGCGTCGTCGTCGGGGCCGGGCTCGACGGTCTCCATGATCTGGCCCTCGACGAGCCGGGTGAAGGTCTCGGCTTGGATCCGGACCGCCTCGGCCCCCAGCAGCGAGGTCAGCTCGGAGGACTTCGCGAAGAGGAAGTCGCCGGTGAGGATCGCGACGTGGTTGCCCCACCGCGCGTTGGCGGAGTCGGCGCCGCGCCGCAGGGCGGCCTCGTCCATGACGTCGTCGTGGTAGAGCGACCCGAGGTGGGTGACCTCCACGACGCAGGCCGCGGTGAGGACCTCCGGGGCGTCGGGGTGCTCGCCCGCCTCGGCGGCCAGCAGCACCAGCAGCGGCCGGAACCGCTTGCCGCCGGCGGCCAGCAGGTGCTGGGCGGCCTCGGTGACGTAGGGCGCGAAGCTGCTGGTGGCGTGCCCGACCAGGGCGGCCTCGACCTCGGCCAGCCGGCCGCGCAGCCGGACGGCCAGCGCCTCGTCGCCGATGGGCAGGGCGAGCTCGGCGGTGGCGGGCTGGGTGGGACTCACCTGATGAAGTCTCCCGCATGCGCGACCAGATCGAGCACCGGGCCCGGCACGAGTCCCAGGCCGATGGTCGCGAGGGCGCACACACCGATGGTGACGCTGGTCAGCGGCGAGGGCACGGTCACCTCGGCGACGTCGCCCTCGGCGTCGACGAAGAACATCAGCCGCACGAACTTGATGTAGAAGAAGATCGCGATGATGCTCGACGCGATCGCGACCAGCACGACCGGCCAGGCACCGGCCGACATGGCGACGGTGAAGACCGCCCACTTGCCGACGAAGCCGGCCGTGAGCGGGATCCCGGCCATCGACAGCAGGAACAGGGCGAAGACCCCGGCCACCACCGGCGAGCGCCGCCCGAGCCCGGCCCACTTCGCCGACGACGTCGCCTCGCCGTTGGCGTCGCGCACCAGGGTGACCAGGGCGAAGGCGCCGACCGTGGCGAAGCCGTAGGTGGTCAGGTAGAACAGCACGGCCTGCAGCGAGGTGACCTCGTCCTCGCCCAGCGCACCGCTCGCCTGGAGGCCGAGGACGCCGGTCAGCAGGAACCCGGTGTGGGCGACCGAGGAGTAGGCGAGCATCCGCTTGACGTCGCTCTGGACGACGGCCAGCACCGCACCGACCAGCATGGTGAGGATCGCGACGACCCACAGCATCGGCTGCCAGTCCCAGCGGTTGGCACCGAAGCCGACGTAGTACAGCCGCAGGAGCGCACCGAAGGCCGCGACCTTGGTGGCCGCCGACATGAACGCGGTGACCGCGGTCGGGGCGCCCTGGTAGACGTCGGGGGTCCAGGCCTGGAACGGCACGGCGCCGACCTTGAAGAGCAGGCCGACCGAGAGCATCGCGATGCCGAGCAGCAGCAGGGTGCGGTCGTCGGTGCGGTTGAGCACCGAGGAGTGGATGACGTCGAGGTCCATCGAGCCGGCGTAGCCGTAGACCAGCGCGACGCCGTACAGGAAGAAGCCGGAGGAGAACGCCCCGAGCAGGAAGTACTTGAGCGCGGCCTCCTGGCTCAGCAGGCGCCGGCGCCGGGCCAGCCCGCAGAGCAGGTACAGCGGGAGCGAGAGCACCTCGAGGGCCACGAACATCGTGAGCAGGTCGCCGGCCGCGGGGAAGAGCATCATGCCCGCGATGGCGAACATGACGAGCGGGTAGACCTCGGTGTGCGCGAGCCCGGACGAGCGGCGCTCGGCCTCGGTGCCGGGGAGCGCGGCGGCCTGGCCGGCGAAGACCGAGACCCCGGCCTCGAGCCGGCGCTCGGCGAACAGCGCGACGCCGCCGAGGGCGAAGACGAGCACGAGGCCCCACAGGTAGACGGTCGGGCCGTCGACGACGACCGACCCCTCGGCACCGACGAGACCCTGGCCCGCGCCGACGTCGGCGAGGTCGAGCCCGACCAGCACGGTCGCGACCAGCGCCGCGAGGACGCCGGCGAAGGCCAGCGAGACCTGGACGACGTGGCGGCGCTCGCGGGCGACGAAGGCCTCGACGACCACGCCGAGCGCGGCGACGCCGAGGACGATCAGCAGCGGGGAGAGCTCCGCGTACTCGATGGTGGGCTTCACGAACTCCACGTCACTCACCGCCTTCCTGGTCGAACACATGGGCTCCGAGTCGCGCGACCGTGGGTGGGTCGTCCTGGACGCCGACGTGCGAGAGCAGGTCCTCGGCGTAGGGGTTGCTGATGTCGAGCAGCGGCTGCGGGAAGAACCCGAAGGCGACCAGCGCGACCATGAGCGGGGCGACGGCGAGGATCTCGCGCGGCAGGGCGTCGGGGGTGTCCTCGACGGTCGCCGGCGTGGGCCCGGTCATCACGCGCTGGTACATCCACAGCACGTAGATGGCGGCCAGCACGATGCCGAGGACGGCGACCGCCCCCACCCACCAGGCGTAGTCGAAGGCCGCCAGCAGGACGAGGAACTCGGAGATGAACGGGCTCAGGCCGGGCAGGCCGAGCGTCGCGAGGCCGGCGACCAGCAGCAGGCCGGCCAGGACCGGTGTCGCCTTCTCGAGGCCGCCCATCTCGCTGATCAGGGCCGTGCCCCGGCGGCGGATGATGTAGCCCGCGACGAGGAACAGCGCGGCGGTGCCGATGCCGTGGTTGACCATGTAGAGGATCGCGCCGGAACCGCCCTGCGTGCTGAAGACGAAGATGCCCAGCGTGATGAAGCCGAAGTGGCTCAGCGACGTCAGGCCGATCAGCCGCAGGAGGTCGTCCTGGGCGATCGCCAGCAGCGCGCCGTAGACGATCGAGATCAGCGCGAGGGTGACCACGACCGGCGTCGCCCACTGCGAGGCCTCCGGGAACAGCCCGAGACAGAACCGGAGCATCCCGAAGGTGCCGATCTTGTCGAGCACGCAGACCAGCAGCACGCTGGTGCCGGGGGTCGCCTTCTCGGCGGTGTCGGCCAGCCAGGTGTGCACCGGGAACAGCGGCGCCTTGATCGCGAAGGCGATGAAGAACCCGAGGAAGAGCCAGCGGCCGGCCTCGGTGGAGATGTCGAGCTGCTCGAGGTCGGAGAGCAGGTACGACGCCCGGCCCTGCTCGGCGGAGACGACGTACAGGCCGATCACGGAGGCCAGCAGGACCAGGCCACCGGCGAGCTGGAACATCAGGAACTTCACCGCGGCGGCGCTGCGGCCCTCGCGGCCGAAGCCGCCGATGAGGAAGTAGGCCGGGATGAGGGTGGCCTCGAAGACGACGTAGAACAGGAAGACGTCGGTGGCCAGGAAGACCGCCAGCGAGAGCGCCTCCATCGCCAGCACCCAGGCGTAGTAGGAGCGCGGGGCCTCGTCGCCCTCGTGCCACCCGGCCACGAGCACGACCGGGACGATGACGGCGGTCAGCAGCACCATCAGCAGGCCGAGTCCGTCGACACCGACGGCGTAGTGCACGCCGAAGGCACCGATCCAGTCGACCTGCTCGGTCATCTGCATGCCCTCGTCGGTCTTGAAGAGGACGGCGACGGCGACGGCCAGGCCGAGGGTGCCGGCGGCGGTGCCGATGGCGATCGACTTGGCGCTGGCGGCCGGGAGGAACGGGATCGCGAGGGCGCCGACGAGCGGCACCAGGATCAGGATCGTGAGCATCAGAGGTTAACCGCCAGCATCGCGAGGGCGACGATGATGACGCCGAGGAGGACCGAGAGGGCATAGGAGCGCACGTAGCCGGTCTGGACCCGGCGCAGCTGGGCGCCGATCGCCCGGACCGCCGCGCCACCGCCGGTGAAGGTGCCGTCGACGCCGCTGCGGTCGAGGACGAAGAGACCCGCGACCAGACGGCGTCCGGGGTTGACGACGACGCCCTCGTTGATGGCGTCGCCGTACAGGTCGTGGCGCGCGGCCGTGGTGACGAAGGAGACGTCGGAGGGCGCGGTGCGGGGGACGTCGCGCTTCTGGAAGAGCAGGAAGGCGATCGCGACCCCGACAGCGACCACGGCGACGGTGAGGCCGGTGATGGCCAGCACCGGGATCGGCAGGTCGTGGTGCTCCTCGGGGCCGGTGACCGGCTCGAGCCAGTGCACGATCCAGCCGCCGAGCAGGAGCACGCCGCCGAGCACCGACAGCGCGGCGAGCACGACCAGCGGGACGGTCATCACGGCGGGCGACTCGTGCGGGTGCACGTCCTTCTCCCAGCGCTTGGAGGAGAAGAACGTCATCAGCATCAGGCGGGTCATGTAGAACGCCGTGATGCCGGCACCGAGCAGCGCGCAGAGGCCGATGATCCAGCTCTCGCCGATCGCGACCTCGATGATCTTGTCCTTCGACCAGAAGCCGGAGAACCCGGGGAAGCCGATGATCGCGAGGTAGCCCATCGCGAAGGTGATGAAGGTGACCGGCATCGCCTTGTTGAGCGCGCCGTAGTGACGCATGTCGACGTCGTCGTCCATGCCGTGCATCACCGAGCCGGCACCGAGGAACATGTTGGCCTTGAAGAAGCCGTGGGTCAGCAGGTGCAGGATCGCGAACGCGTACCCGGCCGTGCCGAGCCCGGCGGCCAGCATCATGTAGCCGATCTGGCTCATCGTGGAGCCGGCCAGCGCCTTCTTGATGTCGTCCTTGGCGCACCCGATGACCGCGCCCCAGAGGATGGTGACGACGGCCACGACGATGACGGCGGTCTGCGCGTCGGGGGCGTTCTCGAAGACGAAGTTGGAGCGGACGACGAGGTAGACGCCGGCGGTGACCATGGTCGCGGCGTGGATGAGGGCGGAGACCGGGGTCGGGCCCTCCATCGCGTCGAGCAGCCAGGCCTGCAGCGGCACCTGCGCGGACTTGCCGCACGCACCGACGAGCAGCAGGATCCCGAGCGCGGTCATCGTGCCCTCGCTCGCCTCGCCGGCGAGGTGGCTGATCTCGGTGAACGACGTGGAGCCGAACGTGACGAACGCCAGGAAGATGGCGGTGGCCATGCCCATGTCGCCGACCCGGTTGATGACGAAGGCCTTCTTCGCGGCCTTGGCCGCCGAGGGCTTGTGCTGCCAGAAGCCGATCAGCAGGTACGACGCCAGGCCGACGCCCTCCCAGCCGAGGAAGAGCCCGACGTAGTTCTCGGCCAGGATCAGCATCAGCATCGCGGCGACGAAGAGGTTGAGGTAGCCGAAGAACCGGCGGCGCCGCGGGTCGTGGGCCATGTAGCCGATGGAGTAGACGTGGATCAGCGAGCCGACGCCGGTGATGAGCATCAGGAACAGCGCGGCCAGCGGGTCGTAGAGCAGGTCCATGCCGACCTGCAGGCCGCCGACGTGGATCCAGTCGTAGAGGTGCTGGACGACCTGGCGGTCCTCCTCGTCGCGTCCCAGCAGCGACAGGAACATCACCAGGCTGACGACGAACGAGCCGATCGGCATCGCGGTGCCGAGCAGGTGGCCCCACCGGTCGGTGCGCCGGCCACCCAGCAGCAGGATCGCGGCACCGAGCAGCGGCAGCGCGATGACCAGCCAGACCAGCCCGAGGACGCCGTCGGCGCTGCCCGGGTCGACGACCGGGATCTCGTGACCCGTCTCGGCGGCCAGGGACGTGGCCAGAGTTGTGACGAACATCTGCGTGTGCCCGAACCTTTCAGAACTTCAGCAGGCTCGCGTCGTCGACCGAGGCCGAGCGACGAGTGCGGAAGATGGTCATGATGATGGCCAGTCCGACCACGACCTCGGCGGCCGCGACCACCATCACGAAGAAGGCGGCCACCTGCCCCTCGAGGTTGCCGTGCTGCTTGGCGAAGGCGACCAGCGCGAGGTTGCAGGCGTTGAGCATCAGCTCGACGCACATGAACACCACGATGGCGTTGCGCCGCACCAGGACGCCGACCGCGCCGATGGTGAAGAGGATCGCCGAGAGGATCACGTACTCAGTCATCGTGACCGTCCTTCTCCGCCGGGGTGGCGACGTCTTCCTCGCTCGAGGCGGTGGCCCCGGAGCGACCCGACGTGCCCGGACGGGTCGTCGGGTCGATGCCGAGCTGGCGCTTCAGGTCCTCGATGTCGTCGGCCATCGCCGGCGCCGAGCGCACGGTGCCGCGGGCCGCGAGCACGCGCGAGACCGACGACTCCGCGGCGGTGCCGTCGGGCAGCAGCGCCGGGGTGTCGACCGCGTTGTGGCGCGCGTAGACGCCGGGCGCGGGCAGCGGACCGAGGTGGGCGCCCTTGTCGGCGTAGTCGCGCATCCGCTGCGCGGCGAGCTCGGCCTGACCCGGCTTGGGCGTCAGCCGCTCGCGGTGGGCCAGGACCATCGCGCCGACCGCGGCGGTGATGAGCAGCGAGCTGGTCACCTCGAAGGCGAAGACGTAGCGCGAGAAGATCAGGTTCGCCAGGGCCGGCACGTTGCCGCCCTCGTTGGCCGAGCCGAGCCCGATCGCGGAGCCGAGGGTGACCTGCGCCAGGCCGATCACCAGGATCGAGCCGAGCAGCAGCCCGGCGACGGTGGCCAGCACCCGCTGGCCCTTGATCGTCTCGACCACCGAGTCGGAGGAGTCGACGCCGACGAGCATCAGCACGAACAGGAAGAGCATCAAGATGGCGCCGGTGTAGACGATGATCTGCACCGCGAAGAGGAACGGCGCCTCGAGGGCGGCGTACAGAACGGCGAGGCTGATCATCACCACGGCCAGCAGCAGCGCGGCGTGCACGGCCTTGCGCACGAACAGCAGCCCGAGCGCGGCGACCACCATCAGCGGGGCGAGGACCCAGAACGCGATCACCTCGGCTCCCCTGCGGTGCCGGCGGGGGTGGTGTTGCCCGCGAAGATCCCCCGGTAGTAGTCGCCCTCGTCGAGGCCGTCGGCCATCGGGTGCGGCGGCTGCTCCATGCCGGGCAGCAGCGGCGCCAGCAGGTCGGACTTCTCGTAGATCAGGTCGGTGCGGTTGTCGTCGGCCAGCTCGTACTCGTTGGTCATCGTCAGCGCCCGGGTCGGGCAGGCCTCGATGCACAGCCCGCACAGGATGCAGCGCAGGTAGTTGATCTGGTAGACGCGGCCGTAGCGCTCACCGGGGCTGAAGCGCTCGCCGCCGTTGGCGACGTCGTCGCTGTTGGACGCGCCCTCGACGTAGATCGCGTCGGCCGGGCAGGCCCAGGCGCACAGCTCGCAGCCGATGCACTTCTCCAGCCCGTCGGGCCAGCGGTTGAGCTGGTGACGGCCGTGGAAGCGGGGCGCGGTGGGCTGCTTCTCGAAGGGGTACTGCTCCGTGACGACCTTGCGGAACATCGTGCGGAACGTGACCCCGAACCCGGCGACCGGGTCGATGAACTGCTCCTTGAAGGACTTCGATTCCGAGCTCTTGTCGGTCATCAGACCTCCTCCCCCGCCACGGTGCTGGACCGGGCGGGGCTGTCGAAGACGAGCGGGGCGGCGGCGCCACGGACGGCGCCCCCGACCGGCATGGGCGGGGTCGGGAAGCCGCCGACGACGGTCTTGTCGTCGGGCTCGGCCACGGTGACGTCCTCGTCGTCGCGGCCGCCGATGAAGAACAGCGCGAGGAGCCCGACGAGGGCGATGCCGAGGATGATCGGCAGCCGGTCGCTGCTGAGCCACCCCTCGAGCCTGGCGACGCGGAGCGTCGCGACGGCCACGATCCAGGCCAGGGCACCGGGGATGAGGATCTTCCAGCCGAGTGCCATGAACTGGTCGTAGCGCATCCGGGGCAGCGAGCCGCGCAGCCAGATGAACATGAAGATGAAGACGAACATCTTGCCGAAGAACCACAGCACGGGCCAGTAGCCCTCGTTGAAGCCGGCGTAGAGCTCGTCGATCCAGAACGGCGCGTGCCAGCCGCCGAGGAAGAGCGTCGTCGCGAGCGCCGAGACCGTCGCCATGTTGATGTACTCGGCGAGGAAGAACAGCGCGAACTTGATCGAGGAGTACTCGGTGTGGAACCCGCCGACCAGCTCGCCCTCGGCCTCGGGGAGGTCGAACGGCGCCCGGTTGGTCTCGCCGACCATCGAGATCGTGTAGATGACGAACGACGGGACCAGGATCAGCCCGAACCAGAGGTCGTCCTGGGCGGCGACGATCTCCGAGGTCGACATGGAGCCGGCGTAGAGGAACACCGCGACGAGCGCGAGGCCCATCGCGACCTCGTAGGAGATCATCTGGGCGCTCGATCGCAGGCCGCCGAGCAGCGAGTAGGTCGAGCCGCTGGACCAGCCGCCGAGCACGATGCCGTAGATGCCGATCGAGGCGATGGCCATCACGAAGAGCACCGCGACCGGCATGTCGGTGAGCTGCAGCGGGGTCTGCTGGCCGAAGAAGTTCACCTCGGGGCCGAACGGGATGACGCTGAAGGTCACGAAGGCCGGGACGACGGCCAGGATCGGCGCCAGGACGAAGACGACCTTGTCGGCGGCGGTCGGGAGGATGTCCTCCTTGAACATCAGCTTCACGCCGTCGGCGAGCGACTGCAGGAGGCCGAAGGGGCCGTGCACGTTGGGGCCGATGCGGTGCTGCATCCGGGCCACCACGCGGCGCTCGAGCCAGATGTTGAAGAGGGTGAGCAGCACCAGGACGACGAAGATCAGGACGACCTTGAGCAGGATCACCCACCACGTGTCGCGGCCGAAGGCCTGCAGGCCCTCGTCGACGACGAGCGGGAGGCTGCCGGTGACGGAGCCGATCATGCTGGTCAGGCCGCTCATGCGGTGCCTCCGGTGACGGTGACGCGGGTGCCGGGCGAGGCCAGGTCTGCGAGCAGGCCACGACCGGTGGAGCTGGCGGGGAGCCAGACGACGCCGTCGACGACGTCGGCGGCGACCTCGGCCGGCAGGGTGACCGAGCCACGGTCACCGGTGACGGTGATGGTGGGGCCACAGGCATCGTGGACGGCGCGGCCGACACGGGCCACGGGCGGGCGCGCGGTGGCGGCCAGGTGCTTGTCGCCGTCCTGCATGGAGCCGTGGTCGAGCATCAGCTTCCAGCTCGACAGGACCAGGCCGTGGGCGTCCCGGCCACCGGACGTCGCCGGGGCGACCGGCTCGAGGGCGGCGCGGGCGCCGTCCCAGGGGCCGATCTGCGCCATCTCCGACCAGACCTCCTCGACGGTGCGGAAGCCGAGCGGGGCGCCGTGGCCCAGCGCGGCGAGCTCCTCGGCGATGCCGGCGAGGACGCGGAGGTCGGGCAGCGAGGCCGGGTTGGACAGGACGGCGTCGAACCCGCGGACCCGGCCCTCCCAGTTGACGAAGGTGCCGGCCTTGTCGGTCACCGGGGCGACCGGCAGGACGACGTCGGCGGCGCGGGTGACGTCGTTGGCCCGCAGCCCCAGGGCCACGACGAACGAGGCCCCGGCGAGGGCGGCGGTGGTGGCGGCCGGGTCGGTGGTGTCGGCCGGCTCCACACCGGCGACGACCACGCCCCCGAGGTCGCCGGCGAGCAGCGCCGCGACGATCGCGTCGCCGTCGCGGCCGGGCGCCTCGGGCAGCGAGTCGACGCCCCAGGCGGTGGCGGCGTCGACGCGGGCGGCGGCGTCGGCGACGGGTCGGCCACCGGGCAGCAGGTTCGGCAGGCAGCCGGCCTCGACGGCGCCGCGGTCGCCGGCGCGGCGCGGCACCCAGGCGAGGCGGGCACCGCTCTTGGCGGCCAGGTCGGCGGCGGCGCTGAGACCCCCCGGGACGGTCGCGAGCCGCTCGCCCACCAGGATCACCGCGGTGCTGTCGACGCCGTGGTCGGCGTGCCCGAGCAGCGAGGCCAGCGTGGCCGGCTCGTCGCCGGGCGCGGTCGGCAGCAGGGTGCCGTTCATCTTGCTCAGGCCACGCGTGGTGAACGGCGCGACGGCGAGCACGCGGGTGCGGTGGTGCAGCGCCGCCTTGCGCAGGCGCAGGAAGACGGCGCCGGCCTCGTCCTCGGGCTCGAGACCCACCAGGACGACGGTCGAGGCGGTCTCGAGGTCGCCGAAGGTGACCGCGCCGCCCTCGGGTCCGGTCGCGACGACGTGCGCGGCCAGGAACGAGGCCTCCTCGGCCGAGTGCGGCCGGGCCCGGAAGTCGATGTCGTTCGTGCCGAGCGAGACGCGGGCGAACTTGCTGTAGGCGTAGGCGTCCTCGCCGGTGAGCCGGCCACCGGTCAGCACACCGACGCCGCCCTGCTGGCGCGCCGCCGCCAGGCCCCGGGCCGCGACCGCGAAGGCCTCGGGCCAGGACGCCGGGCGCAGCGACCCGTCGGTGTCGCGGACCTGCGGGTACGTGAGCCGGTCGTCCTGGGCGGCGTAGGAGAAGGCGAAGCGGTCCTTGTCGGTGATCCACTCCTCGTTGACCTCGGGGTCGTTGCCGGCGAGGCGGCGCACCACCTTGCCGCGGCGGTGGTCGACGCGGATCGCGGAGCCGCACGCGTCGTGCTCGGCGACCGAGGGGCTGGAGACGAGGTCGAAGGGGCGCGAGCGGAACCGGTAGGACTCCGACGTCAGCGCCCCGACGGGGCAGATCTGGATCGTGTTGCCGGCGAAGTAGGACAGGAACGGGGCGTTCTCGGCGATGCCGATCTGCTGCATGGCGCCGCGCTCGACCAGCGCGATGAACGGGTCGCCGGGGATCTCCTCGGCGAAGCGGGTGCAGCGCTGGCACACGATGCAGCGCTCCCGGTCGAGCAGCACCTGGGGCGAGAGGTTGATCGGCTTCGGGAAGGTCCGCTTGACCCCGCCGGAGCCCGACGCGACGAAGCGCGACTCCCCCTGGCCGTTGCTCATCGCCTGGTTCTGCAGGGGGCACTCGCCGCCCTTGTCGCAGACCGGGCAGTCGAGCGGGTGGTTGATGAGCAGGAACTCCATGACGCCCTGCTGCGCCTTGTCGGCCACCTCGCTGGTGATCTGCGTGCTCACGACCATCCCGGGGGCCACCGGCAGCGTGCACGCGGCCTGGGGCTTTGGGAACCCGCGGCCGTTGCCGGCGTCGGGGACCTCGACGAGGCACTGGCGGCACGCGCCGACCGGCGCGAGGAGTGGGTGGTCGCAGAACCGCGGGATCTGGACGCCGACCTGCTCGGCGGCGCGGATGACGAGGGTGTCCTTGGGCACGTCGACCTGGATGCCGTCGATCGTGACCGACACCAGGTCGGCCTGCTGCGGTGCGGCTCCCGCGGACTTCTCGGGGGTGGTGGTCATGCTTCTGCTCCCGTCAGGGATCCGGCCCACACGGTGGAGGCGGCGGCGTCGAACGGGCAGCCGCCGTGGGTGAGGTGGGCGAGGTACTCGTCGCGGAAGAACTTGATCGAGCTCGAGATCGGGCTGGTGGCGCCGTCGCCGAGCGCGCAGAACGAGCGGCCGAGGATGTTCTCGCACTGGTCGAGCAGGAGGTCGAGGTCGCTCTCGCTGCCCTCGCCCCGCTCGAGCGCGGCCAGCGTCTGCACCAGCCACCACGTGCCCTCGCGGCACGGGGTGCACTTGCCGCACGACTCGTGCTTGTAGAACTCGGTCCAGCGCAGCACGGCCCGCACGACGCACGTGGTCTCGTCGAAGAGCTGCAGTGCCCGGGTGCCCAGCATGGTGCCGGCCCCGGCCATGCCCTCGAAGTCGAGGGGCAGGTCGAGGTGCTGGTCGGTCAGGAGCGGGGTGCTCGAGCCACCCGGCGTCCAGAACTTCAGCTGGTGGCCCTCGCGGATGCCGCCGGCGAGCTCGATCAGCTCGCGCAGGGTGATGCCGAGCGGCGCCTCGTACTGACCGGGGTTCGTGACGTGGCCCGAGAGGGAGAAGATGCCGAAGCCCTTCGACTTCTCGGTGCCCATCGAGGCGAACCAGGCCGGGCCGTTGCCGATGATGCTGGGCACCGAGGCGATCGACTCGACGTTGTTGATGACCGTCGGGCTGGCGTAGAGACCGGCGACGGCCGGGAACGGCGGGCGCAGGCGGGGCTGGCCGCGACGGCCCTCGAGGCCCTCGAGGAGGGCGGTCTCCTCGCCGCAGATGTAGGCGCCGGCGCCGGCGTGGACGACGATGTCGAGGTCGTAGCCGCTGCCGTGGATGTCCTTGCCGAGGTGGCCGGCGGCGTAGGCCTCGGCGACCGCGGCCTGGACCCGGCGGATCACGTGCAGGACCTCGCCGCGGATGTAGATGAAGGCGTGGTTGGCGCGGATGGCGAAGGAGCTGATGATGACGCCCTCGACCAGCGTGTGGGGCGTGGCCATCATGAGCGGGATGTCCTTGCAGGTGCCCGGCTCCGACTCGTCGGCGTTGACGACGAGGTACTTCGGCTTCGGGTTGTCCTGCGGGATGAAGGACCACTTCATGCCGGTCGGGAAGCCGGCGCCGCCGCGTCCGCGCAGGCCGGAGTCCTTGACGGCGGTGATGATGTCGTCCTGCGGCATCGCGAGCGCCTTGCGCAGCGCGCCGTAGCCGCCCCGCGACTCGTAGGTCGCCAGCGTCCAGCTGCGCTCGGCGTCCCAGTCGTCGGTGAGGACGGGGGTGAGGGTGTCGATGGCCATGTCAGTCGGCCTCCTTCTTCTCGGCTGCCGTCTCGTCGGTCGGGCTCTGCTCCTCGACGGTCGCGGCCTCGTCGACCGTGTCGCCCTGGTCGCCGGCCTCGGCGGCCGCCTGCTCCTTCTCCGCCGGCTCCGACGGCACGGCGGGCGCGTCGTCACCGCCGGCGAGCTGCCGCTCCGACTCCTCGGACTCCGGCGCGCTCCAGCCGCGGTCGCGGGCGATGCCCAGGCCGACCAGCGAGGCCGGTCCGGCCGAGGGGCCCTCGTCGGCGCGGCCGTCGGGGAACCCGGCCAGCACCCGCTCGGCCTCGCGCCAGGTGCACAGCCGCGGGCCGCGGGTGGAGGTGACCTCGGCGCCCGCGCGCAGGTCGTCGACCAGGTCGGTGGCCTTCTGCGGGGTCATGTTGTCCATGAACTCCCAGTTGACCATCATCACCGGGGCGTAGTCGCAGGCCGCGTTGCACTCGACGTGCTCGAGGGTGATCTTGCCGTCGTCGGTGGTCTCGTCGTTGCCGACGTCGAGGTGGTCCTTGAGCCGGGCGAAGATCTCGTCGCCGCCCATCACCGCGCACAGCGTGTTGGTGCACACCCCGACGTGGTAGTCGCCCACGGGACGACGCTTGTACATCGTGTAGAACGTCGCCACGCCGCTGACCTCGGCCGCGGAGATCCCGAGGATCTCGGCGCAGACCTCGATGCCCTCGGGCGTGATCCGGCCCTCGGCCGACTGCACCAGGTGCAGCATCGGCAGCAGGCCCGAGCGCTTCTCGGGGTAGCGCGCGGCGATCGCCTCGAGCTCGCCGTACGTCGTCTGCTCGATCGTCATCGCGGGGCTACCTCGGGGTTGTTCGACGCGGGGGCGCAGCGCGGGCGGGAGGGAGGGGAGGTGGCCATCAGCGGTCGACCCCTCCCATGACGGGGTCGATGGAGGCGATGGCGACGATGACGTCGGCGACCTGGCCCCCCTCGCTCATCACGCTCGTTGCCTGCAGGTTGGTGAAGGACGGGTCGCGGAAGTGCGCACGGAACGGACGCGTCCCGCCGTCGGAGACGACGTGGGCGCCGAGCTCGCCGCGGGGCGACTCGATCGGCACGTAGGCCTGGCCGGGCGGCACCCGGAAGCCCTCGGTGACGAGCTTGAAGTGGTGGATCAGGGCCTCCATCGACTCGCCCATGATGTGGCGGATGTGGTCGAGGGAGTTGCCCATGCCGTCGCTGCCGATCGCGAGCTGGCTGGGCCAGGCGATCTTCTTGTCGCCGACCATGACGGGGGCGCCCTCGAGGCCGGCGAGCCGGTCGGCGGCCTGCTCGATGATCTTGAGCGACTCCCACATCTCGTTCAGGCGCACGCGGAAACGACCGTAGGCGTCGGCGGTGTCCCAGGTCTGGACGTCGAACTCGTAGTCCTCGTAGCCGCAGTACGGCTCGCTCTTGCGCAGGTCCCAGGCGTAGCCGGCCGCGCGGATCGGCGGGCCGCTGAGGCCGAGGGCCAGGCAGCCGTCGAGCTCGAGGTGGCCGACGCCCTCGAGGCGGCCCTTGAAGATGGGGTTGGCGTTGCAGAGGGCGGCGTACTCGGGCAGGCGCTTCTTCATCAGCGCGATGAACCCGCGGATCTCCTCCAGCGCACCCGGGGGCAGGTCCTGGGCGACGCCGCCGGGACGGATGAAGGCGTGGTTCATCCGCAGGCCGGTGATCAGCTCGAACAGGTCGAGGACGAGCTCGCGCTCGCGGAACCCGATGGTCATCACCGTCAGCGCGCCGATCTCCATGCCGCCGGTGGCGATGCAGACCAGGTGCGAGGAGAGCCGGTTCAGCTCCATCATCAGCACCCGCATGACGCTGGCCTTCTCGGGGATCTGGTCCTCGATGTCGAGCAGCCGCTCCACGCCCAGGCAGTAGGTCGCCTCGTTGTAGAACGGGGAGAGGTAGTCCATCCGGGTGCAGAAGGTGGTGCCCTGCACCCAGGAGCGGAACTCCATGTTCTTCTCGATGCCGGTGTGCAGGTAGCCGATGCCGCAGCGGGCCTCGGTGACCGTCTCGCCGTCGATCTCGAGGATCAGCCGCAGCACGCCGTGGGTCGAGGGGTGCTGCGGGCCCATGTTGACCACGACGCGCTCCTCGACGCCCTCGTTGTCGGCCAGCCCGGCCACGATGTCGTCCCAGTCACGGCCGCTGACCGTGAAGACCTTGCCCTCCGTCGTCTCCGAGGAGCCGGCGTAGATGTCGTCCTGAGTAGTCATTAGCTGTACGACCTCCGCTGGTCGGGCGGCGGGATCGTGCCGCCCTTGTACTCGACGGGGATGCCGCCGAGGGGGTAGTCCTTGCGCTGGGGGTGGCCCGGCCAGTCGTCGGGCATGAGGATCCGGGTGAGCGCGGGGTGGCCGTCGAAGACGATGCCGAACATGTCCCAGGTCTCGCGCTCGTGCCAGTCGTTGGTCGGGTAGACGGCCACGATCGAGGGGATGTGCGGGTCGCTGTCGGGGACGCTGACCTCGAGCCGGATCCGGCGGTTGAACGACATCGACAGCAGGTGGTAGACCGCGTGCAGCTCGGCACCGGTGTCGTCGGGGTAGTGCACCCCGCTGACGCCGGCGCAGAACTCGAAGCGCAGCCGCGGGTCGTCGCGCAGGTGCTGCGCGGTCGCGAGGAGCTCCTCGCGACGGACGTGGAAGGTGATCTCGCCGCGGTGGACCACGACGCGGCCCAGGCTCGTGGTCGACTCGAGCGCGTCGGCGACCTCGTCGAACCAGCCGCCGAAGGGCCGCTGCGTGGCGCCCGGGAACACGATCGGGGCCACCAGGCCGCCGTACCCGCTGGTGTCGCCGGTGCCGCGGACGCCGAACATGCCGGTGCGCTGGCCGACCGCGCGGACCTCGTCGCCCTCGTGCCCGGTCGTCGCCGGGGTCTTGCCCTCGCCGGCCGACGACTGGTCGGGACCGGTGGTCCTGTCCTCGGCGGCCATCAGCGCAGCAGCCCCTTCATCTCCGAGGTCGGCAGCGCCGTGAGGGCCACGGACTCGCGCTCCTCGATCTGGGCGATCCGGTTGGCGCCGAGCTTGGCCTGCTGCACCTGGTCGTGCAGCTTGAGGATGGCGTCGATGAGCATCTCCGGGCGCGGCGGGCAGCCCGGCAGGTACATGTCGACCGGGACGACGTGGTCGACGCCTTGGACGATGGCGTAGTTGTTGAACATGCCGCCGCTGCTGGCGCACACGCCCATCGCGAGCACGTACTTGGGCTCGGCCATCTGGTCGTAGATCTGGCGCAGGACGGGGGCCATCTTCTGACTCACCCGGCCGGCCACGATCATCAGGTCGGCCTGGCGCGGGCTGGCCCGGAAGACCTCCATGCCGAAGCGCGCCAGGTCGTACTTCGGGCCGCCGGACGTCATCATCTCGATGGCGCAGCAGGCCAGCCCGAACGTCGCGGGCCAGAAGCTGGCCTTGCGCATGTAGCCCGAGAGACCCTCGATCGTGCTGAGCAGCACGCCGCTGGGGAGCTTGTCCTCGATACCCACGGTGTCAGTGCCTTCCCGATGCCATTGCCGTTAGCGGTGCCGGTGCCGTGCTCGTCGCCATCTCGGTCCTCAGTCCCACTCGAGCCCGCCCCGGCGCCACACGTAGGCGTAGGCGACGAAGACGGTGGCGATGAAGATGACCATCTCGACCAGCCCGAAGAGCGCCATCGCGTCGAAGTGCACGGCCCACGGGTAGAGGAAGATGATCTCGATGTCGAAGACGATGAAGAGCATCGCGATGATGTAGTACTTCACCGGGAACCGGCCGCCGCCGACGGCCTGCGGCGTGGGCTCGATGCCGCACTCGTAGCTGTCGAGCTTCGCCCGGTTGTAGCGGCGGGGGCCCACGACGAACGCGCTGGTCACGATGGAGCCGACCGCGAAGATCAGGGCGAGGGCCGCGAGGACCAGGACGGGTGTGTAGAAGTCCATCCGGCCTTCCCTTCCACGACGACAAGGTTCCTCGCGCTGCGGTGTCACTTGTGACTTTGTGAACTGAATCACGAGGAGCGATCGCGCTCATACTGCCACTCCGAGTCGCGCACGTCACACCGGGGCGGGGTTCGGGAAAACCGGTTCTGACCTGCGCATTTAACGCACGCGAGCGTTGCGTAATTGGGGGCGTGGTCGGCCACGGCGACACCCTGGTCGCCGCGGGTCTCCCTCGCGGACACCATCCCTCGTTAGGGTGCCTCCAGATCGGCGGCTCGACCGCTCCCCCCTTGCACCGGAGGCCCGATGGCGACCCTGACCGCCGACAAGAAAGTGCTGCACGCCGACCTCACCGGCGACAGCGTCCGAGCCGCCCAGGGGGCGATGGTCGCCTACACCGGCAACGTCACCTTCAAGCACGCGGGCATGGGCGGCGGCGGCGGGCTGCGCGCCGCGGTCCGCCAGCGCGTGGCCGGCGAGAGCATCACGCTGATGGAGTGCCAGGGCCACGGCCGGGCCTACCTCGCCAAGGACGCCCTCGACGTCACCGTCGTGGTGCTCGACAACGACCGGCTCACGGTCGAGTCCGAGCACATCCTCGCCGTCACCGAGGGCCTCAAGCTCGACGTCCAGTTCGCCGGGCTCCGGGGGATGACCAGCGGGCAGGGCCTGGCCACGACCACGGTCACCGGGTCGGGCCAGTGCGCGATCACCTCCGACGGGCCGATGATCCCGCTGGCCGTCGCGCCCGGGATGCCGCTCGTCGTCGACCCCGACGCCTACGTCGCCGGCACCGGCCAGATCCAGATGAGCCTGGTCTCCGGCGTCACCTGGCGCAGCCTCGTCGGCGAGGGCGGCGGCGAGCCGTTCAGCCTGCGCTTCGAGGGCCAGGGCACCGTCTACATCCAGCCCGCGGAGAGGTGACCGGCCGATGACGTTCGAGCAGGTGAACAAGAAGGTCATCCGGACCGACGTCTCCCCCGGCGGCGAGGTCATCGCCCGCCGCGGCGCGATGCTCGGCTACTCCGGCGGCGTCACCTTCCGCCCGATCAGCGGCGGCGGGGGCGTGGGCGGCATGGTCGGGCGCGCGATGGCCGGCGAGTCGGTCCCGATGATGGTCGCCGAGGGCCAGGGCAACGCGCTCTACGGCTTCCGCGGGCACTACGTGACCCTCGTGCAGCTGAACAACGAGACCCTCACCGTCGAGGCCGACCGGCTGCTGGCCCACCACGCCAACCTGTCGACGTCGGTGGAGATGATCGGGCAGGGCGGCATCCGCCAGGCGGTCCGCGGCGCGGTGTCGGGCCAGGGCCTGTTCACCACGAAGGTCAGCGGGTCCGGGTCGGTGGCCCTGCTGTCCCACGGCGGCACCTTCGAGATCCCGGTCAACGGGGAGATGGTCGGCGTCGACCCGCAGGCCTACGTCGGGCACGTCGGGGCGCTGCAGATCGACTTCAAGGTCAGCGGCGGCATCCGCGACGTCGTCGGCCGCGGCTCGGGCGAGGCGACCCAGCTGCACTGCACCGGACACGGACGTGTCTACATCCAGGCCTCCGAGGAGAAGTTCCAGTGATCCAGATGACCGGCGGCTCGACCGTCCACGACGCCCAGTCGCTCCCCTCGAACGACAACATCAACTCCTACTCGTTCTGCATCGACCTCAACGGCGAGTGGTTCACGTCCAAGGGCGCGATGATCGCCTACTACGGCAACATCGACTTCGCCGGCGTCGCCGCCTTCGCCTCCCGCGCCGCGTGGGTCGCCTCCCGGTTCTCCTCGCCGATCTACACCCAGGACTGGGTCATCGCCGCCGGCCAGGGCAAGCTCGTGATCGGCGACCGGGGCTTCGACATCAACTCCTACGACCTCGACGCCGGCAACCTGACGATCAAGGCCTCGAACCTGCTGGCCTTCGAGACCGGGCTCGAGCTCAAGCAGTCGATCGTGCCCGGGTTCCTGACCCTCATCGGCACCGGCAAGTTCCTCGCCTCGTCGTCCGGCCCGGTGATCTTCGTCGAGCCGCCCTTCCGCGCCGACCCCGACGCCCTCCTCGGGTGGGCCGACTGCCCCTCGCCCTCGGTGCACTACGACCACAACTGGATGGCGCAGTCCTTCATGGCCGGCATCCAGGGCATGTTCGGCCGCGAGTCCGGCGAGGAGCGCCAGTACGACTTCACCGGCGCCGGCACGATCCTGATGCAGTCGTCGGAGCAGATGCGCGCCGACGGCGCGCTGGTGCGGCTGGTCGAGTCGCAGACGAACCTGCTCGACGCCCAGTCGGCCGGCTCGCTCGGGCAGCGGCTGGTCATGCGGTCCCAGCAGCAGTAGCGGCCAGGGGCGGTCCGCGCCGTCAGCCGACGTCGAACCAGCGCCCGAAGTGGTGCCGGCGGGGCGCGTGGTCGTAGTCGGAGCCGAGCTCGTAACGGCTCGTGACGCTGACCCGCAGCCGCTCCGGGCGGACGCCGGCCAGGCTCAGGCACCGCAGGGCGACGTGCGCGGTCAGGACGTCGCCGCGCACCCGCGCCGTCCGCGGACGGCAACGCTCCCGCAGCGCGACGCCGCGCCACGAGTCGACCCGGCTGACGACGACGCGGCCGGGGTACGGGCCGTAGGAGATCGCGAGCTCGGGGCGCCGCTGCGCGCCGTCGACGTCGAGGTGGAACACCAGCTCCTCGGGGAAGGTGCCGTTGATCTCGGCCCGCAGGTGGACCCGCCTCTCGCGGGCGTCGACGGCGACCGTGGCGATGTCGCCGAAGCGCGGCTGGTCGCTGGTCTCGTCGTGGTGGTGCCACGTCTCGGCCTGCGACGCCGGCGCGGCCCCGACGAGGAGCCCGGCCGCGACGACCAGCGGGAGGAGTGCGAGGAGCAGGTGGGGCAGCGAGCGGGGCGACGGCGTGGTTCGGTCGTGTGGCACGGGGACTCCCGGGGGTAGGTGCGCGCGGCCGCGGGTGCGGCGACTCACACCCTGGACGCACGGCGGGCCCGGTTGGTTGTGACGCCGGCCGGTCGCGCACCCCGGCGCGACTGCGCGGCTACGCGGTCGCGCGGTGCAGCGCGACGATCCCGCCGGAGAGGTTGCGCCACTCGGGGGCCTGCCAGCCGGCGTCCGCGACCAGGGCGGCGAGGGCGGGCTGGTCGGGCCAGGCGCGGATCGACTCGGCGAGGTAGACGTAGGCGTCCGGGGCCGAGGAGACCGCGCGGGCGACCGGCGGGAGCGCCTTCATCAGGTACTCGACGTACACGGTGCGGAACGGCGCCCAGGTGGGGTGGCTGAACTCGCAGACGACGAGGCGGCCGCCGGGGCGGGTGACGCGGCGCAGCTCGCGCAGGCCCGCGAGCGGGTCGACGATGTTGCGCAGCCCGAACGAGATGGTGACGGCGTCGAAGGTGGCGTCGGCGAACGGCAGCCGGGTGCCGTCGCCCGCGGTGAACGGCAGGTGCGGGCGGGCGGTCTTGCCGACCTGGAGCATCCCGAGGCTGAAGTCGCACGGGACGACGTGCGCGCCCCGGTCGGCGAACGGCTGGCTCGAGGTGCCGGTGCCGGCGGCGAGGTCGAGGACCCGCTCGCCGCGCTGGGGGTCGACGGCCCGGATGACCTCGTGCCGCCACCGCCGGTCCTGCCCGAGCGAGAGGACGTCGTTGGTGACGTCGTACCGCTTCGCGACGGCGTCGAACATGCGACGGACGTCGGTGGGCTGCTTGTCGAGGTCGGCGCGGGTCACGTCCGAAGCCTAGGGACGACACACCAGGTGCAACCAAACGGCCCTGCGGTGCGTCTCCCAGGCAGCACCACACCGCATAATCACATCCGTCACTCCTGTCACAGAGAGCACCCGCCATGAAGATCGCCCGACGCCTCGTCCTGACCGCCCTGGTCTGCGCCCTCCTCGCGCTCGCCGCCCACGGGGCCGGCTGGACCCCGCAGCTCGGCTCGGACGACGACGCAGCCGCGTCGACGTCCCCGCGCGACCCGTCGAGCAGCCAGGCGGCCCCCGACGGCGCCGACCCGGACACCTCCCCCACGACCCCGGGCGACGACCCCGCCGACCCGACCGCTCCCGCGGCGCCCGGCGGCGCGGGCGACCCGGCCGGCCCGAGCGAGGAGCCCGGCGCCCCGGGCACCGACCAGGGCGGGACTCCCTCCCCGAGCCAGGCCCCGAGCCAGGCCCCGAGCGAGGAGCCCAGCGAGGAGCCGCGGGCACCCGAGCTGCAGCCCGGCCCGGCCCTGATGGGGCCCGGCGACGACAGCGACGAGGTGCGCGAGCTGCAGGCCCGGTTGCGCCAGATCGACTGGTTCCAGCAGGACGTGACCGGCACCTACGGCGACGTCACCCGCGCCGCGGTCGAGGGGTTCCAGGCCAAGCGCGAGATCCCGGTGACCGGCGAGGTCGACCAGCGCACCATGGACCGGCTGCTCGCGATGACCAGCGAGCCGACCGCGGCCGAGCTGGCCAACCAGCTCGGCGCGAACGTGCCTGGGGCGCTGGACCCCCGCTGCACCACCGGGCGCGCCCTGTGCGTCGACAAGTCGAGCCGCACGCTGCGCTGGGTGGTCGACGGCCAGGTGCTCAAGACGGTCGACGTCCGGTTCGGCTCCGACGAGCTGCCGACCCGCGAGGGCGCCTTCTCGGTGGCCTTCAAGAACCGCGACCACGTGTCGTCGCTCTACGACACCCCGATGCCGTTCGCGATGTTCTTCTCCGGCGGCCAGGCCGTCCACTACTCGCCCGACTTCGCCGCGACCGGCTACAACGGCGCCTCCCACGGCTGCGTCAACGTGCGCGACCTGGGCGCGATCACCTGGCTCTTCGACCAGGTGCAGGTCGGCGACAAGGTCGTCGTCTACTGGTCCTGACCTCCCGCGGCGCCGCCGGTGGGCCGGATGAGAACGGTCTCATCGGCGGCTCACGCCCGCATCACGCGGCGCCGCCAGGCTTCTTCCCGTGGCCTCGACCGGGGCACGACACCCACGAGGAGGAGGCAGCACCATGGCACGTTCGGGCATCTTCAGCGCCCTGCGACCGGCCACCGTCGCCCGCGGCGGAGGCAACGACAGCAGCGACGACCGGAGGCGCCGCCGGCGTCGTCGGCGCCGTCGTCGCAACCGCAGCCGCTCGCGTTCGCGCAGCAGCTGACGCCGACCCACGGACGGAACGGGCGGGCGCCTGGTCACCACAGGCGCCCGCCCGTCCGGTCCCCAGGATCCTGACATGCGCAGACTCTGGCAACGCCTCGCCGCGTCGCTCCGCCCCGCCCCGGACGCCGCCCCCGTCGTGGCCGCCGCGGCCCACCTCGGCGTCGCCGACGTCGTCCGCCGGTTCTGGCCGCGGCTGCGGCCGCTGCGCGGGTGGCTGGCCCTCGGGCTCGTGCTGCTCGCCGCGGCCCCGGCGATCTCGGTCGTCGAGATCCTCCTCTTCCAGCGCCTCGTCGACGACGTCCTGGTGCCGGCGACGTTCGAGCCGCTGCTGCTGATCGCCGCGCTCTACGTGGGCCTCAACCTGCTCAGCGCCGTCGTGTCGGGGGCCGACGACTACCTCTCGACCTGGATCTCCCAGCGCTTCCTCGTCGGCCTGCGCCGCGACTCCTTCGAGCACGTGCTCGCCCAGCCGGCCGTCGTCCAGGACCGCCGGCGCCTCGGCGACACCCTCACCCGGCTGACCTCCGACGTCGCGGCGGTCGAGAGCTTCATGGTCGGCCAGCTCACGCTGGGCGTCGGCGCGGTGCTGCGACTGGTCTTCTTCGTGGGTGCCCTGTTCCTCCTGCAGTGGGAGCTCGCCGCCGCCTCGCTGGTCGTCGTCCCGGTGTTCTGGTGGGTCTCGACCCGCTTCGCACGGCTGACCCGCGACGTCTCGCGCGAGCGGCGCCGGCGCGGCGGCTCGCTCGGCTCGCTCACCGAGGAGAGCCTCGCCAACGCCGCCCTCGTGCAGACCTACGGTCGCGAGGAGGCCGCGGTCGAGGCCTACCACGAGCAGAACCGCGGCATCGCCGCCGCCGAGCTGGCCGGCAGCCGCGTCCGCGCGGTGTTCCTCCCCCTGGTCGACCTGGCCGAGCTGGTCGGCATCCTGGTCGTCGTCACGCTCGGCGTCTGGGCCCTCTCGACCGACCGGCTCACCCTGGGCGGCCTGCTCGCGTTCCTCACCCTGCTGCTCCAGTGCTACGGCCCGGTGCGCGACCTCAGCAACCTGGTGCCCGCGCTGTACTCCGCCACCGCCGGCGTCGAGCGCATCGTGGAGCTCCTCGACGAGCCGGCCGCCGAGGACCGCGCGGACGCGCGACCGCTGCCCGCCGGGCCGGGCGCGATCGCGCTCCGCGACGTCCGGGTCACCTACCCCGGCGCGGCCGGCCCGGCCCTCGACGGCCTCACCCTCGACGTGGCCGCGGGCGAGCGCGTCGCCGTGGTCGGCGACAGCGGCTCCGGCAAGTCGACGCTGGCCCGCCTGCTCACCCGACAGCTGGACCCCGAGGCGGGCGTGGTCGCCGTCGACGGTCACGACCTCGCCGGGCACACCGCCCGCTCGGTGCGGGCCGCCGTCACCGCCGTGCTGCAGGAGCAGCTGCTGCTCGACGCCAGCGTGCACGACAACATCGCCTTCGCCCGCCCCGGGGCCACCCGCGCCGAGGTCGAGGCGGCGGCCCGGACGGCCGACGCCCACGGGTTCGTCACCCGGCTGCCCGCCGGCTACGACACCCGCATCGGCCAGCGCGGCCGCAGCCTGTCCGGCGGGCAGCGCCAGCGGCTCGCCCTGGCCCGGGCGCTGCTGCGCGAGAGCCGGGTGCTGGTCCTCGACGAGCCCACGACGGGCCTCGACCACGAGTCGAGCCGGCGGCTGCTCGACGCCGTCGCCGCGGCGAGCCGCGGCCGCACGCTGGTGCTGCTGACCCACGATCCCGTCGTCCTCGAGTACGCCGACCGGGTGGTCCGGCTCGACGCCCGGCCCGTGGCGGTGCCGTCGTGACCGGCCCGGGGCTCGACGACGCCGTCCGGCTGCTGCCGGGCTACCTCGGCCTCACCCGTCTCGCCCACGGTCGCCGGCTCGACACCTGGGACGCCTGGGACGAGGAGCGCCGGACCCGCTGCGTGGTCAAGGTCCTGCGCGCGGACCGCCGCGACGACGAGCGCGTGCGCGCCGCCACCCGTCAGGAGGGACTGATCGTCACCAGCCTCGCGCACCCGCACCTGGTGCGGGGCCTCGCTGCCTTCGACGAGCCGCCGGCGCTGGTGGTGGAGACGCTGCGCGGGGCGACCCTGGCCGCCGTGGTCGACGAGGGACCCCTCGGCGTGCCGGACGTCGCCGAGCTCGGCCTCCAGCTGGCCTCGGTGCTCGGATACCTCCACCGCCACGACTGGCTGCACCTCGACGTCAAGCCGGCCAACGTCGTCGTCGAGCACGGCAAGGCGGTGCTCATCGACCTGAGCCTGGCCGGTCGGCCCGGCAGCGCCCGGCCCGGTGCCGGGACCCGCGGGTACCTCGCGCCCGAGCAGGCCCGCGGCCACGGCCTGACCGCGGCGGCCGACGTCTGGGGGCTCGGGATCACGCTGCTGGAGTGCCTCAGCGGCGAGCTCCCCTACGGCGACGAGGCCACCTGGGACACCCGGCGGCGCTGGCCGGTGGTGCACCGGCGGCTGCCGGTGGCCCCCGCGGTGCCGGACGGGCTCCCCGCCGACCTGCGCGACCTGCTGGTCGCGTGCGTGGCCGTCGACCCGGCCGCCCGGCCGCGCCTGGACGACGTCCGGGCCGGGCTCGCGCCGCTGGCCGCCGAGCCGCCGCCCGACCTCGGGGTCAGGCGCTGACGAGCGCGTCGAGCGCCTCGACGGCCGCGTCGACGGTCATGCCCTGGCCGAAGATCTCGTAGGTGCGCTCGCCGGCGCCCTGCTGGCAGCGCAGGGACTGCGGGGGCGCCGTCTCGTCGACCTCCTGGCCGGCGGGCACCGCCTGGCCCCAGGTGACGACGCACAGGGCGTCGCCGGCGTCGACGAGCTCGACGGCCGGGCGGGTGAGCTCGATCAGCTCGGGGTCGATCGGCGGGAAGTCGGGCAGGAACACCCCCGGCGCCTTGTCGACCGCGGTGACCTGCGCGACCGAGGACTGGTCGACGGCGGCGTAGATGCGGAAGGCCGACGGGACGCCGAAGACCTCGGTGAGCCGGGCGCCCGCGGAGTCCTCCTGGCCCTGGAGCTGGTCGAGGTCGGTCAGCTGCGCGGTCAGCTCCTCGGGGAGGTCGTCGCCGTCGAGCGCCAGCAGGCCGCCGGGCAGCTCGTCGGGCAGGTCGATCGGCCCGGCGGCGGCGTCCTGCTCGGACGACGCCGCGTCGCCGTCGGGCAGGGAGGTGGCGAAGACGACCAGCCCGCCGAGCAGCAGGAGCCCGACGACGGCAGCGACGAGCGTGGACCGGGACGAGGCAGACATGGGTCCGATCATGGCAGCCACCTCCGAAGGGGTTGTCGGCCGGTGAGTACCCTTCCGGGGTGACCCAAGGTGCTCCGGCGGGCGGCGCGGCGCCCCACGCCCTGCCGCTGGTCGTCCGGACCGCGGCCCTCGACGCCGACGCCGTCGCCTCCCTCGTCGACCTGCTCCCCGCCGGCGACCCGGTCGCCTGGCTGCGCCGCGGCGACGGCGTCGTGGGGTGGGGCGTCGCCGCGTCCGTGCGCACCGGCGGCCCGCGCCGCTTCGAGGACGCCGACGCCTGGTGGGCCGAGCAGGCCGCGCACGCCGTCGTCCGCGACGACGTCGACCTGCCCGGCAGCGGTTTGGTCTGCTTCGGCTCCTTCGCCTTCACCGACGGGGTCGCCGAGGAGTCGGTGCTCGTCGTCCCGGAGGTCGTCGTCGGCCGCCGCGACGGCGTCACCTGGGTCACCACCGTCGCCCGCGGCGAGCTGCGCCTGCACGACGTCCCGCTCGAGCCGCAGCCGGCCCCGCCCGGCCCGGTCAACCTCCGCTTCGCCGACGGCGCGCGCAGCGGCGAGGAGTGGATGGGCGTCGTCGCCGACGCCGTCGCCCGGATCGGCGCCGGCGACCTGGAGAAGGTGGTGCTCGCGCGTGACCTGATCGCCACCTCCGACGAGCCGGTCGACGTCCGCTACCCGGTGCGCCGGCTGGCCGAGGCCTACCCCACCTGCTGGACCTTCCACGTCGACGGCCTGTTCGGCGCGACGCCCGAGCTGCTCGTGCGCCGCGAGCGCGGCCTGGTCACCTCCCGCGTGCTGGCCGGCACCATCCGCCGCACCGGCGACGACGAGCGCGACCTGGCCCTGGCCGCCACCCTGGCCCGCTCGTCGAAGGACCTCGAGGAGCACGAGTACGCCGTCCGCTCGGTCGCCGATGCCCTCGGCCCGCACTGCTCGTCGATGAACGTGCCCGAGGCGCCGTTCGTGCTGCACCTGCCCAACGTCATGCACCTGGCCACCGACGTGGCCGGGGTGGTCGGGGTCGTCGGCGACGCCGTGGCGGTCTCCTCGCTGGCCCTGGCCGCCGCGCTGCACCCCTCGGCCGCCGTCGGCGGCACCCCGACCCGGGTCGCGACCGACCTGATCGCCGAGATCGAGGGCATGCGACGCGGCCGCTACGCCGGGCCGGTCGGCTGGATGGACGCCACCGGCGACGGCGAGTGGGGCATCGCGCTGCGCTCGGCCGAGATCGAGGGCCCCTCCCGGACCACGGTCCGGCTCTTCGCCGGCTGCGGCATCGTCGCCGACTCCGACCCCGCCGCCGAGCTGGTCGAGTCGCAGGCCAAGCTCGTCCCGGTCCGCGACGCCCTGGGCTGAGCTGACGCTGCGCTCGGCGCCCGGGCGTCCGGGGCGCTCGCGCCGTCGTCGACGTCCCTGGGCGTGCAATTGCCGAGCCTGGCTCGGTTCCGGGCTCGGCGACCGAGCCATGCTCGGCAATTGCACGCTGGTGGCAGGTTCAGCCCAGGTCGGCGCCGTCGGCGAGCCGGACGAACGTGCGGCCGCTGTCGGGGCCGCCGAGGGCGAGGTTGTCCATGTGCATGGCGACCATGCCGAGACCGACCTCGCTGTAGACGCGGTCGTGGACGGCGAGGGTGCGCGGGGCGGCGACGTCGCGCACGAAGTCGATCGCCTCGCCGATCTTGAGCCACGGCGCGGAGACCGGCGCGAGCAGCACGTCGACCGGCTCGCCGGGACCGACGAGCGCGTCGCCGGGGTGGTAGACCCGCTGGTCGCCGAGGGTGAGCAGGAAGCCGGAGTTGTCGATGCGCGGGTAGTCGGCGTGGATGACGGCGTGCTTCTCGCCCACCACGCGCACCGGGACCCCGACGTCGAGGACGTCGCCCGGCGCGACCACGGCGACCCGCTCGGCGACGTCCGGCGCCTGGGCACGGATCTCGTCGGCCACGGCGCCGATCGTGTGGATCGCCGCGCCGCCGGAGCCGGCCGCGCGCAGGTGCTCGACGTCGAGGTGGTCGGGGTGCTGGTGGGTGACCAGGACGACGTCCGCACCGTCGACAGCCTCGCGCTGCGTGAACGAGCCGGGGTCGATGACCACCACGACGCCGTCGTGCTCGACCCGGACGCAGGCGTGGCCGAACTTGGTGAGCCTCATGGGCCCAACCTAGCCCGCGGACGACGCCCGTCGGAGCCGCTCAGGCGCCCCGCTCCCCGCGGGCGGCGGCGTCGGCGAACCTCGCGATCCGGGCCGTCCGGGTCTCGGGCTTCTTGGCCGTGACCACCTGGGTGAGCATCTGCTTGCGGGTCGACGGCGGGAACGAGTCCCAGTGCGCGCGGGCGCCCGGATGCGCGGCGAGGGCGGCCGCGAGGTCGGGCGGGACGACGAGGTCCTCGACGTCGTCGAGCAGCGTCCAGGACCCGTTGGCGTGCGCGAGGTCGAGGGCGGCCCGGCCGGCCGGCTGCATCCGGCCCTCGGCGTGCAGGCGCTCGACGCGCTGCTTGTTGGGCCGCGACCACCCGCTGGTCGGTCGGCGCGGGGCGAACCACATCCGCGCCCGCTGCTCGTCGACCGTGCCGGCGGTGCTGTCGATCCAGCCCCACGCGAGCGCCTCGACGACCTGCTCCTCGTAGCCGAGCGCCGGGCGTCCCGTGGCCCTGCGCCACTGGTAGACCCACACGCCGGAGCCGCGGGCGTGGTGCGCGGCGAGCCAGGCCCGCCACTGCTCGAGCGTCTCGGGGTGCACGTAGGGCCGCCCGTCGTGGGCCTCCCCCTCCTCGGGCGCGGGTACCGGCGCGGTCATCCGTCGATGGTGCCAGCCGTCCCGGGCTCGCGCCACGGACGAGGAGCGGGTCGGCGCCCCGCTGGTCGCCGCAGCATCGCGCCGACCCGGCACGGGCGGGGGTGGCAGGATCGGGCCCATGCTCGCCCTCACCGGCTCCACCGGGGCCCTCGGCGGCCCCGTGGCCCACGCGCTCGCAGACCTCCGTCCCCGGCTGCTGGTCCGCGACCCGGCCCGCGCCCCGCAGCTCGGGGAGCAGTCGGGCGGGGTCCACGTCACCCCCTACGACGACGCCGCGGCCGCGACGGCGGCGCTCGAGGGCGTCGACCTGCTGTTCATGGTCTCGGCCGCCGAGTCGGAGCACCGGCGCCGCGAGCACCGCACGTTCGTGGAGGCCGCGGCCCGGGCCGGGGTGCGGCACGTCGTCTACACGTCGTTCTCCGGCGCAGCCGCCGACGCGACGTTCACGCTCGGCCGCGACCACCACGACACCGAGGTCGCCATCCGCGAGAGCGGGATGGACTTCACGATCCTGCGCGACGCCTTCTACGCCGACGTGCTGCCGCTGTTCGCGGACGCCTCCGGCGCGATCCGCGGCCCGGCCGGGCACGGCAGCGTCGCCGCGGTGGCCCGCGCCGACGTCGCCGACGCCGCCGTCGCGGTGCTCCGCGACCCGCGGGCGCACCTCGGGGCGACGTACACCCTGACCGGTCCGGAGGCGCTGACCCTCGACGAGGTCGCCGACCGCGCCGGCGCCGTCCTGGGACGCCCGCTGCGCTACGAGCCGGAGTCGGTCGAGGAGGCCTACGCCGCCCGCCGGGCCGCCTACCCCGACGCCGGGGAGTGGCAGCTCGACGCCTGGGTGAGCACCTACGTCGCCATCGCCGACGGCTCCTGCGCGGCAGTCACCGACGACGTCCGGCGGCTGACCGGGCACCCCGCCCGCACCCTCGAGCAGGCCCTCGCCGGCTGACCCTGCCCGCGGCCACCCGACCCGAACGGCGCGATCGCTCGGTTTGGGTCGCCCACAGCCCCCAGAACCGACCCAAACGGCGCGATCGCGCGGATTGGGTCGCCCACAGCCCCCAGAACCGACCCAAACGGCGCGATCGCGCGGATCGGGTCAACCACGGCCCCCAGAACCGACCCAAACGGCGCGATCGCGCGGATCGGGTCAACCACAGGCCCCAGAACCGACCCAAACGGCGCGATCGCGCGGATCGGGTCGACCACGGCCCCCAGAACCGACCCAAACGGCGCGATCGCGCGGATTGGGTCGGCCATCGTGGCGCCGCGCGGCGTCAGGCGGTCATGTGGTGCACGTAGCACCAACGCCACTCCTCGCCGTCCTCGGCGGACTGCATGACCGTGTGGCCGGTCTCCTGGAAGTGCGTGGTCGCGTGCCGGTCGGGTGAGGAGTCGCAGCAGCCGACGTGGCCGCAGTCGAGGCACTGCCGCAGCGCCACCCACCGGTTGCCGTTGGCGACGCAGGCCGGGCAGGTGCCGTCGCTGACGGTCTCCACGACGGGGTGCTCGGCGAGGTGGTCGCACTCCTCCCCCGGACGCCGCACGGCCGAGGTCCGCAGCTCGGCGCGGGCCTGGGTGGCCCGGTCGAGCATCGACTCCTCGACGTCGAGCATGGCCAGCACCTCGGCCACCACGACCGACGGCGTCGTGCCCTCGGAGCGGATCGCGAGCACGCGACGGCGCTCCTCCTCGATCATCGTGAGCCGCAGCCGGCCGTAGAGCTCGCTCGGGGTCTCCTCGTCGGCGGTGGTGCCGAGCCGCTCCCAGGCGGCGAAATTGCGCTGCTCGATGCGCTGCTTGATGAGGCTGACGACGCCGTGCAGGTCGTCCTCGTCGAGCGACTTGAGCTTCTTGAAGCCCGCCTTTGAGGCCTGTTGGAGCAGGGTGGCGCGGGCCAGGGCGTCGTCCATCGGGTCCGGTGGGGGCACGTCGAGGCGGCGCGCGAGGAACGGCAGGCTCAGCCCCTGCACGAGCAGGGTGCCGGCCACCACGGTGAAGGCCACCAGGAGCAGCACCTCGCGGTACTCGGCCTCGGCCGGGATCACGAACGCCGCGGCCAGGGTGACGACGCCGCGCATCCCGGCCCACCCGAGCAGGAACGTGTACGACGCCGGCGGCACCGCCCGCGCCTCGTGGTCGCCGACGTTGCGGGCGAGCAGGTAGCGCGCCGGGAAGACCCACGCGAGCCGCAGCACGATGACGCCGACCAGCGACAGGCCGCAGGCCAGCGCGACGCGGGTGCCCGACAGGTCGCTCTCCTCGACGGCCTCGATGAGGCTGGCCGCCTGGAGGCCGATGAGGAGGAAGACGACGTTCTCGAGGACGAAGGCGATCGTGCGCCAGTTGGTGCGCTCGGCGATCCGGGACTGCGCCGTCTGGAGGATCGGGGCCCGGTGGCCCAGCAGCAGTCCGGCGACCACGACGGCGATGACGCCGGAGGCGCTGATCTCCTCGGCGCCGACGTAGGCGGCGTAGGGCACGATCAGCGAGAGCGCGGTGTCCATCAGCGGGTCGGTGAGCTTGCGGCGCAGGAAGGCCACCACGAGGAAGGCGAGCAGTCCGACCAGCACGCCACCACCGGCCGCGACCACGAAGTCGAGGGCCACGCCCTGGGCGGTGACCTCCTCGACGTGACCGCCGCCGTGGCCGTGCGCGGCCAGCCCGCCGGCGGCGAGCGCGGTGCGCAGCGAGACGAGCGCGGTGGCGTCGTTGAGCAGCGACTCCCCCTCCAGGATCGTGGTGATCCGCCGGGGCAGCCCGATCCGGCGTCCGACGGCGGTGGCGGCGACGGCGTCCGGGGGTGCGACGACCGCGCCGATGGCGAAGGCCAGTCCCCACCCGAGCCCGGGCAGGAGGGCGTGCAGCAGCACCGCGATGCCGGCCGCGGTGAAGACCACCAGACCGACCGAGAGCAGGAGGATGGTGCGCAGGTTGGCCCGGAAGTCGACGAGCGAGGTCTGGATCGCGGTGGCGTACAGCAGCGGCGGCAGCAGCCCGAAGAGCACGACGTCCGCCTCGAGGCGGACCTCCAGCACCCCGGGCACGTAGGACACCGCGACGCCGGCGACGATCAGGACGAGCGGGGCAGGGATGTCGATCCGGTCGGCGACCGCGGTGACCGCGAGGACGCTGACGGCGAGCGAGACGAGAAGCAGGGCGATCTCCACGACACCATTCTCCCCGCTCCCGGGGCCGGCGCCCGCACCGCGTCCAGGCTCGCGTCCCGGCTCAGCGGCGGCTCTTGTCGATCTCCTCGGCCACGGCCTGGAAGGCCGCGGTGTACTCGATCGTCGGCAGCCCCAGGAACCCCAGGTTGACGTCGAGCGAGGAGGTCGCCGACGACGCGGTCTCGTCGAAACCGGTGATCATCTCGCCGCTGACGCCCAGGAACTCGTTGACGGTCGGCTGGATCGGGGTCAAGTCGAGGCCGCGGACGGCGAGGTCGAGGTCGTAGACCGCCGCCCGCATGCCGGCCGACCCCGCGAGCGCCCCCGCGAGGTCGTCGTCGGTGGTGGCGCTGCTCAGCTCGTCGCTGGCCTTGCCGAAGTCGGTGGAGAAGGTCTGCAGCGCCAGCGTGTAGCCGGCCGCCGCCTCGTCGCTGACCCGTCCCGACGGCGCCGCGCTGGTGGCCGGGCTCGTCGGGTCGCTCGTCGGGTCGCTGGTCGCGGGGCTCGTGGGGTCGCTCGTGGGGTCGCTGGTCGGGTCGGACGTCACTTCGCTGCTCGGTGCGCCGGACGAGCCGGTGTCGCTCGCGACCGGGTCCTCGTCGTCGCCCCCGGTGAGCACCAGGGCGAGCACCACGGCGATGACGACCGCGGCCGCGGTCACCCCGATCCCGACGTACAGCCCGGTCCGGGAGCGGCGGCCCGGTGCCGGCGTCCACGACACCGGCCCGCCGGGGTAGCCCTGGGCCTGCTGGTAGGCGGGCTGGTAGGTCGGCTGGTAGGGCTGCCCGGGGTAGCCCGGCGCGTAGGTCGGCGCCGACGCGCCGCCCGACCCGGTGCCCGACCCGGGGCTGGCCTGCGCGAGGGTGCGGAACCGCACGACGTCGGACTCGCTGACCCGGCCGACCGCGAAGCCGAGGACGGCGCAGGCCCACTGCCCGCGCGCGACCTCGGCGGGTCCGGGCGGCGTCTTGCTCCGACGCCCGCCGACGACGCGGGCACCGGCCTCGCCGGCGGCGGGCAGCGCGTCGGTGCCGGCGTCCATCGCCGCGAGCATCGCGCCGAGGGCGCCGGAGCGGATCGCATCGGCCAGGAGGTCGACGTCGTCGCGCGAGACCTCGCCGCGACGGACGGCGTCGTCGAGGACCCCACGGAACGCGGCCGGGTCGTCGAAGACGTGCCGGCCGCTCTGCAGGCCGAGCGCGTACAGCCGGTCGTGGAGCTCCATGGACGAATCGTAGGTCGAACGCGCCCCGGGTGCCTCAGTGCGGCGACGCGGCCGCCAGCGACCGGATGGCGAGGTCGAGCTCGCGACGGTCGTCGCGACGCACGCGCACCTCGACGACCTCGATGCCGCCGTTCGGCGAGGCCAGGGCCTGCTCGAGCTCGGGGAGGCTCCCCACCTCCAGGTGCGGCGTGCGGGTGGCGGCGCAGAGCGCGGCCAGGTCGACGTGGTGCGGGGTGCCGAACAGCGCCTCGAACCGGTCGGCGTGCTCGGGCGCACCCTGCTCGAGCGTGGTGAAGATGGCGCCGCCGTCGTCGTTGACGACGACGACGACCAGGTCGGGACGCGGCTCGGTCGGCCCGAGCACCAGGCCGTTGCTGTCGTGGAGGAACGTGACGTCGCCCATCAGGGCGATCGTCGACCCGTGCCGGCGGCCGAGCGCGGCGCCGACGGCGGTCGAGATCGTGCCGTCGATGCCGGCGAGGCCGCGGTTCGCGATCACCTTGCGGCGCTCGCCCACCCCGGTCGGCCGGGCCATCACGTCGAGGTCGCGGATCGGGCTGGACGCCCCGACGACCAGCTGCATGCCGGGCCCCAGGGCGCGGTGCACCGCCCCGGCCACCTCGTACGGCGTCAGGCCGGGTCGCCCGGCGAGCAGCGCGTCGAGCCGGCGGGCGACGTCGCGGTCGGCGTCGCGCCACTCCTGGAGCCACGCCGGGTCGTCGGGACCGGCGACGGCGTAGGCGGCGGCGGTGCCGGCGACCGGGTAGGGGCGCTCGGCCCAGGCGCCGCGGCCGGGGACCGACAGCACCTCGACGTCGGCCCGGGCCAGCAGCCACTGCACCGGGCGAGAGAGCGTCGGGCTGCCGTGGACGACGGCCCGCTCGACGCGTCCGGCCAGGTCGCCGCCCTCCCCCAGCAGCAGGCGGTAGCAGCGCAGCGCGTTCTCGCCGGTGCGCGACCCCGACGACGGCTCGGCGAGCAGCGGCCACCCGGCCGCCTCGGCGAGTCGGCGGGCCGGGGGTCCGGCGTCGTCACCGGCGACGACGACGGTGCGCGGGCCGAGCGGCAGCTCGACCGGCGGCGGGTCGGACCAGGACCTCGACGTCCGGTCGGCACCGGCGCCGTCGGCGGCGGCCTCCCACCGGGAGCCGGGGAGCAGCGGGTCGTCGAGCTGCACGTTGAGGTGCACCGGGCCGTGGCCCTCCAGCTCGAGGGGCTGCGGCGACGCCAGGTCGACGGTCGGCACCAGCGGACCGAAGACGCCGACCTGGTCGGTGGTCTGGTTGGCGTCCGTGCCGCGCATCCGGGCCGGCCGGTCGGCGGTGACCACGACGACCGGGACGCCGGCGTGCACGGCCTCGAGCACGGCCGGGTGCAGGTTGGCCACGGCCGTGCCGGAGGTGCAGACGACGGCGGCCCGGGCGTGGCTGCGGGTCAGGCCGAGGGCCAGGAAGCCGGCGGTGCGCTCGTCGATGCGGGTGTGCAGCCGGACCAGGCCGTCGCGCGCTGCGTCGAAGAAGGCGAACGACAGCGGCGCGTTGCGGCTGCCCGGGGCGATCACGACCTCCGAGATGCCGGCGTCGAGCAGCTGCCGGACGACGTCGCGGGCGAGCTCGGTGGCGCTGGCGGTCATGGACGCCCTCCTCGGGTGACGGCGGCGAGCCGGGCCGTCCAGTGCGCGACCCGGTCGGGCGGGGCGGCGAGCCGGTCGAGCGCGGCGAGGTCGACGAGGGGGGCCCCGGCGACCGGGACCGGCAGGACGCCGTCGACGGGCAGCAGCGGCGTCACCGCCACGTCGTCGGTGAGGAGCTGGACGGTGGCCAGCCCGCAGGCGTGGGGCAGCTCGGGCAGGGCCGCCGCGAGGGCCAGGCCGGCGGCGATCCCGACCGAGGTCTCCAGCGCCGAGGAGACGACGACCGGCAGCCCGATGTCCTCGGCGATCCGCAGGCAGGCCCGCACCCCGCCCAGGGGCTGCACCTTGAGCACCGCGATGTCGGCGGCCTCCAGGTCGCGGACGCGGTAGGGGTCGGCCGCGCGGCGGATCGACTCGTCAGCGGCGATCGGCACGTCGACGCGGCGGCGCACGAGCGCCAGGTCCTCCACGGTCGCGACCGGCTGCTCGGCGTACTCGAGGCCGCCGGCCGCGGCGTCGAGGCGCCGGATCGCGGTGACGGCCGCCTCGACCGACCAGCCGCCGTTGGCGTCGACCCGGACCGCGCCGCCGGGCCCGAGCGCGGCACGGACGGCCGCGACCCGCTCCTCGTCGTCGGCCAGCGACTGGCCGGGCTCGGCCACCTTCACCTTCGCGGTGCGGCAGCCGCCGTCGAGGACGATCCGGTGGGCGCGCTCGGGGTCGACGGCCGGCACGGTGACGTTGACCGCGACCTCGCTCCGCAGCGGCGCGGGCCAGTCGCCGGCGGCCGCCTCGCGGGCGCAGGCCAGCCAGGGCCACGCCGTCGCGGCGTCGTACTCCAGGAAGGGGCTCCACTCGCCCCAGCCGCCGGCGCCCTCGACCAGCGCGACCTCGCGCACAGTGATGCCGCGGAACCGGGTCCGCATCGGGATGGAGAGCACCCGCAGGTCACCGCCCGGCGCGTTCACCGGGCCAGCTCCCGCAGCCGCAGCCGGTCGGCCTTGCCGTTGGCCAGCAGCGGGATCGCGTCGAGGACGACGACCTGGCGCGGCGCCCAGGCCCGGGGGTGGGCGGCGGCGACCCAGGCCCGGAGCGCGGTCGCGTCGACGTCGCGGGCGGCGTCCGCGAGGGCGACGAAGGCCACGAGCCGGTTGCCCCACTCCTCGTCGGGGACGCCGAGCACCTCGGCCGCGGCCACGCCCGGGTGGGCCCGCAGCCGGGCCGCCACCGCCGGGCCGGGCACGTTCACGCCGCCGCTGACGACGACGTCGTCCACGCGACCCAGCACCTCCAGCCGCCCGTCCGGGCCGAGCCGGCCGGCGTCGGCGGTGAGGAACCAGCCGTCGACGAGCGTCTGCGCGGTGAGGTCGGGGTCGCCGTCGTAGCGGTCGAAGAGGGTGGGCCCGCCCAGCCGGATCCGGCCGGAGACGTCGACGTCGACGGCCACGCCGTCGAGCGGGACGCCGTCGTAGACGCAGCCGCCCGCGGTCTCGGCCGCGCCGTAGGTCGCCACGACGCGGACGCCGGCCGCCGCGGCACCGGCCCGGAGCGCGGGGTCGACCGGTCCGCCGCCCAGGAGCACGGTGTGGGCGCGGGCGAGGGCTGAGCGGTCGGTGGGGTCGGCGTCCTCGAGGATGCGGTGCAGCTGCGTGGGCACCAGGCTGGTGAACCAGCCCTCGCCGTCCGGCCAGCGGGTGGGGTCGGTGAGCGGCTCGTGACCGGCGACCAGCGACCGGCACACCACCTGGAGGCCGGCGACGTAGCCGAGGGGCAGCCGGAGGGCCCACGGGCCGGTGCCGCCGAGCCGGTCGGCGCTGGCCGCGACCGAGGCGAGCACGGCTCGGCGCGACAGCACCACGCGCTTGGGGGTGCCGGAGGAGCCGGACGTCTCGACCACCAGCGGCTCCGGCTCGCCGGGGGCGGCGAGCCACGCGCGCAGCCGGGGGACGTCCATCCCCCGAATGTAGTGGCGCGACCACCGGGCCCTCGTCCGGGCCGCCGATCGGGCCGCCGATCCCCGCCCGGCCCCGTCCTGGTTGAATCCCTGGGTGGCGACGGCGGCTGAGTGGGTGCAGGGCGCTCGTCCGCGCACCCTGCCCGCCGCGGTGTCCCCGGTCCTGGCCGGCACCGGCGTCGCGTCGTACGACGGCGGCGCGGTGTGGTGGAAGGCGCTGCTGGCGCTCCTGGTCAGCCTGGCCCTCCAGGTCGCCGTCAACTACGCCAACGACTACTCCGACGGCATCCGCGGCACCGACGACGTCCGGGTCGGGCCGATGCGCCTGGTCGGCTCCGGGGTCGCGACGCCGGGTGCGGTGAAGCGGGCGGCGTTCCTGGCCTTCGGCGTCGCCGGCGCCGCCGGGCTGGTGCTCGCCGCGACGACGGCCTGGTGGCTGGTCGCCGTCGGGCTGGTGAGCGTGGTGGCCGCCTGGTACTACACCGGCGGCTCGACGCCGTACGGCTACCTCGGGCTCGGCGAGGTGATGGTCTTCGTCTTCTTCGGCCTCGTGGCCGTCGTCGGCACGACGTACGTGCAGACCGAGGCGTGGTCGTGGGCGGCGCTGGCCGCCGCCTGCGGGATCGGCGCGCTGGCCTGCGCGATCCTCGTCGTCAACAACCTGCGCGACATCCCGACCGACACCGACGCCGGCAAGCGGACCCTCGCCGTCCGGCTCGGCGACGCCGCCACCCGGCGCCTCTACGTCGGGCTCGTCGCGGCCGCGGCCGTGGCCGTCGTCGCGGTCGCCGCCCTCACCTCGTGGTGGGCGCTGCTCGGCCTCGGATTCCTCGCCGTGGCCGGCCGCGGCGTCCGGACCGTGCTCGGCGGTGCCACCGGACCGCGGCTGATCCCGGTGCTGCAGTCGACCGGCATCGGCGAGCTGGCGTGGGCCGCGCTCGTCGCCGTCCCGCTGCTGCTCAC
This sequence comes from Nocardioides sp. S-1144, assembly GCF_005954645.2. Classification (NCBI taxonomy): domain Bacteria; kingdom Bacillati; phylum Actinomycetota; class Actinomycetes; order Propionibacteriales; family Nocardioidaceae; genus Nocardioides; species Nocardioides dongxiaopingii. The sequence goes on along the minus strand of NZ_CP040695.2, from coordinate 740,110 downwards.
CTGAGCGGCGTAGGGTCTGGGCATGTTCTGGATCCTGCTGCTCGTGGTCGTCCTCGGCGTCGCCGCCTACCGGTTCCGCGTGCCGCTGCTCGCCAAGATCCTCGGCCAGCCGCAGAGCCGCATCGAGCGCCGCCTGGAGCAGCGCAAGCGCCGCTGAGCCGCGTCGTCCCCGACCCGCGCAGCGCGTCGGTTCAGTCGGGCACGTCCTCCTTGGCCGCCCGCTCCTCCATCTTCTCGCTGATCCGGCCGGCCCGCTGCTCCACGTGGCGGGCGAGGCGGTCGCGCGGCCCGCTGAGCACGAAGTAGGACCCGATGCCGCTGAGCACGAAGGCGATGAGGAAGGTCAGCCCGAGGGCCGCCTCGCCCGCGACCAGGAGCCAGGCGCCGGTGACGGCGGCCCAGGTCAGCAGGAACAGTCCGATCCGCAGCGCGGTGTAGACGACGAAGTCCTTCACCCCTCCAGGGTAGGCGGTCGGGCCACGCTCACCAGCATCGCTCTACGCTGGAGGTGTGCTCCGGTTCGTGTTCCTGCTCATCCTCTTCGCGGTGGCGATCTACCTGCTGGTCCGCGTGTTCCAGGAGCGCGGCATGCTGCCCGACCGGCCGGCGCGCCCGCGACGTCCCGGCCCGCGCAGGATCGTCGCGCCCGACGATGACGAGGACTTCCTCCGCGACCTCGACCGCAAGCGCCGCGAGCCCGAGGACCCCGAGACCACCTGACCGCTGACCCGTCAGTGATCAGCGACGGGTCACCCCAGGTGTGGCGCTGACCCGTCAGTGATCAGCGACGGGTCACCTCAGGTGTGGCTCTGACCCGTCAGTGATCAGCGACGGGTCGGCGTCGGGGAGGCGGACGACGGCGGTCTCGGCGCCGGCGTAGGAGTGCTGGGAGCTGGTCGAGAAGTAGTTGATCCCGATGAAGTTGAACCACAGGGTGGCCAGACCGACGCAGGCCAGGATGGCGGCGTTGCGGCCCTTCCAGCCGGCGGTGGCGCGTGCGTGGAGGTAGGCGGCGTAGACGACCCAGGTGATGAAGGCCCACACCTCCTTGGGGTCCCAGTTCCAGTAGCGCGACCAGGCCTCGTGCGCCCAGATCGGGCCGGTGATGAGGACCGCGAAGGTCCACACCGGGAACGCGAAGGCGTGGATCCGGTACGCCGTCCGGTCGAGGACGGCGAGCGAGGGGATCCGGGCCATCGGGCCGGACGTCGCCTCGCCCCGGCGCAGCTTGACCAGGTAGACGATCGACAGGATGCCGCCGATGGTGAACGCGCCGGTCGCGATGACCGCGGACACGACGTGGATCACCAGCCAGTAGGAGTTGAGCGCCTCGGTGAGCGGGGCGACCTCGTCGTGGAGCCAGATGACCGCGACCATCAGCGTGGCGGTCACGAACGTCAGCACGATCGGCGCCATCCACTGCAGCGAGTACTTGCGCATCAGCACGAGGTACATCAGGCCGACGACGAAGGTGCCGGAGACGGTGAACTCGTACATGTTGCCCCAGGGCACCCGGTTGGGGTCCGCGGCCATGCCGCGCCCCAGCAGGGCCACGAAGTGCCCGGCCACCGCCACGACGGTCAGCAGGACGCCGAGCCGGCCGAGGAACTCGGTGCGCTGCGACGACTCGCCACCGGTCTCGACCGCCACCAGGACGTCGCCCGCGGGCTCGGGCTCGCCCGCGGCCCCGGTGCGGGCAGCCCTGGGCTGGCGCAGCGACGCCCACTCGGCCAGGTGCACGAGGAGCGCCAGGAAGTAGACGACCCCCGCGGCCCCGATCGCCTGGTTGCTCAGGGTCTCCCACCCGGCGTTGGTCATGCCTTCTCCTCCTCGGCCCGACCCTGCAGGGCGGCCACGATCTCGTCGAGCACGTCGGTGAGGTCCGCGCCGCCGGAGCGGTCGAGCAGACCCACCTCGACCATGGTCGCACCCCTACGGTCAGACTCCTCACCCTCCCGGCGACGGGCCGTGACCCACACCCGGCGCGGGCGGATGAACAGCGAGCCGAGCAGGCCCAGCAGCGCCAGGACGACGCCCCCGAGCGCGACCTCCTTGCCGGGGCTCTGGCTGATCTGCACCCGCACCCACGGCTGGACGTCGTCGAAGCTGACCGACCCGAGACCGTCCGGCAGCTGCACGGTCTCGCCGAGCTGCAGGTCGAGGCGCAGCTGCGTGCCGTCGGCGTCGTCGACGGGCGTCGCGCCGGAGGTGTCGAGCACGTAGACCGACTGGGGCACGCCGTCGTCGAGGCCGAGGTCGCCGGTCCAGACGTTCATCGAGATCAGCGGGTTCGCCAGCGCCGGGAAGACGGTGACCGGGTTGCCGTCGATGAACTCGAACGAGGGGTAGAGCACGCCCTCGAGCCCGATCGCGCCCGGCCGGGCCGAGGGCGCCTTGACCACGCCGAACGACAGGAACGAGGGGTCCTGCGGCAGGAACACCGTGGGGCCCTGGTAGGCGACCTCGCCGTCGCCGTCGCGCACCGTGATCACCGGGGCGTAGCCGTGCCCGATGAGGAACACGTCGGTGTCGCCGATCGAGAGCGGGTGGTTGACCCGCAGGTCGTAGGTCTGCTCCGCGCCGTCGAGGCCCTCGCGGTAGGTGATCGGCGCCCGGAACTCGCGCGCGGTGCCGGCGGCTGAGCCCTCGGTGAGCCAGGTGATGTCGAAGTCGTCGACGGTGAAGGTGAACGGGTCGAAGTCGTCGGCGCCGAACAGGCTGCCCGGGTCGAGGTCGTCGTAGGAGGCCGGGGTGTTGGAGAACGTGCCGCCCTCGAGCCCCGAGGACGGGTTGCCGGCGAGCACGATGACGCCGCCCTGGTAGCCCCGCAGGCTGCCGACGGCGAAGCCGACGAGCACGACGATCACCGAGATGTGGAAGACCAGGTTGCCGAACTCGCGCAGGTAGCCCTTCTCGGCGCTCACGCCGGCCGGGCCGTCGTCCGCGACCCTGAGCCGGTAGCGCTTGCGCCGCAGCGCCGTGCGCGCCCGCTCGAGCACGACCTCGACGTCGTCGTCGGTCTCGTAGGCGGTGTGGTCGGGCAGCCGCGACAGGTTGCGCGGGACGGCGGGCGGCTGGGCGCGCAGCGCCCGGGCGTAGACGAGCGTGCGCGGGATGATGCAGCCCACCAGCGAGATCATCAGCAGCAGGTAGATCGCGGAGAACCACGCCGAGTCGTAGACCGAGAAGAGCCCGAGCCGCTCGTAGACCGGCGTCAGGTTCGGGTGCGCCTCCTTCCACTGCGAGACCTCGAGCGCGTCGACCCCGGACTGCGGGATCACCGAGCCCGGCACGGCGGCCAGCGCGAGGAGGAGCAGCAGCACCAGGGCGGTGCGCATCGACGTCAGCTGGCGCCAGGCCCAGCGGGCGAGCTCGCGGGCCCCCAATTCGCCGGGACGACGGGTGGGCAGGTCGGAGTGCTGGCGCAGGTCGGACATCAGACCGGCACCTGGAAGCCGCCGACGAGGCGCACCTGGACCCACTGCACGGCCCACTCCCACCAGCCGGTGAGGAACAGCACGCCGATCACCACCAGCATCGCGCCCCCGATCTGCATGACGGCGCGCTGGTGCTTGCGCACCCACGACAGGGCCCGCAGCGAGCGGGCGTAGAAGAGTCCGACGACGATGAACGGGATGCCGAGCCCCAGGGCGTAGGCCGCCGAGAGCACGCCCCCGCGGGCGGCCGTGGCGCCGTCGGTGCTGTAGGTCAGGGTGAGGATCACGCCGAACGTCGGGCCGATGCACGGCGCCCACCCGAAGGCGAAGAGCGCCCCCAGGAGGGGCGCGGCGCCGAGCCCGACGGCCGGCACCCGGTGGATGCGCCACTCGCGCTGCAGCCACGGGACGGCGCCCGCGAACACGAGGCCGAGCACGACCAGCACGATGCCCATGCCGATCCTGATCTGGTCCTCGTACTGGCGGACCGAGACGCCGATCCCGCCGAGCGCCGTCCCGATGAGCACGAAGACGACGGTGAACCCGAGCACGAAGAGCACCGAGCCGAGCAGCATCCGCCCGCGCCGGTTCGAGGCCTCGCCGGCGGCGAGGTCGGCGCCGGAGATCCCGGTGGCGTAGGAGAGGTAGCCCGGCAGCAGCGGGATCACGCACGGGCTGAAGAAGGAGACCAGCCCGGCGATCATCGCGACCGGGAGGGCCAGGGCGAGGGAACCGGCGGCGGCCTGGTCCTGGAACCAGTCACCCATCGGCGTTCGCGACGTCCTCGACGAGGTCCTCGAGCGTGGTCGCCGAGGTGACCGCCCCGGTGATGAGCGCGGCGACACGACCCTGCTCGTCGAGCACGTAGGTCGTCGGCGGGGACGTCGGCGCCCACCGGCCCAGCTGCAGCACGCCGGCCCCGGTGTCGGCGATCGTCGGGTACCCGATGCCGAACTCGCGCTCGAAGGAGCGGGCGTTCTCGAAGGAGTTCTCGCGGAAGCTGAGGCCGACGAAGGCGGCGTCGACCTCCTCTGAGGCGGTCTTCAGCACCGGCGCCTCCTCGCGGCACGGGTTGCACCACGAGCCCCACACGTTGAGGACGACGACCCGGCCGCGCAGGTCGGCGAGGTCGAGCTGCTCACCGCCGAGGGTCTCCCCCGCGATGTCGACGGTGTCGCCGCGGTCCTCCGGCGGGACCAGGGTGATCGCGCCGTCGCCGTAGACGAAGTTGGCGTCGCCGGTGCCGTCGAGCCCGCCGCTGCACCCGGCCACGAGGGCGAGGGTCGGCGTGAGGAGGGCCGCGGCGACGAACCGGCGAACACGCATCAGGGCCGCTTCTCCTCCGGCGCGTTGCCGGCCGAGAAGGGGGCGCCCTTGTCGCCGACGGGGATCAGGTCGCCCGCGGGCTCGCTGTAGGCGACCTGGGTGAGCCGGTCGCCGACGAAGTGCAGCGACGTCAGCGAGCACAGCGTGCACTGCCGGTTCTTGGGGTGGTGCAGGTAGGAGCGCTTCTCGGCGGCCAGCCGGGTGATCCAGATCGGCAGCTGGTGGGAGACCACGACGGCCTCGTGGCCGGCGGCCGCCTCGCGGGCGTCGCGGACCGCGGCCATCATCCGCGCCACGACCTGGTCGTAGGGCTCGCCCCACGACGGCTTGAAGGGGTTCCACAGGTGTCGCCAGGTGCTCGGGTTCTTCAGGGAGTTGCGGCCCTTGCCGAAGGTCATGCCCTCGAACTTGTTGGTCGACTCCAGCACCCGCTCGTCGAGCACCGGGGTCAGGCCGCGCGCCAGCGCCAGCGGCGCGGCCGTCTCCTGGGCCCGCTCCAGCGGGGAGGACACCAGGTGGACGATGTCGCGGTCCTTGATGGTGTCGGCCACCTTCTGGGCCATCCGGTTGCCGAGGTCGGAGAGGTGGAAGCCGTCCCGGCGGCCGTACAGGACGCCCTCGGGGTTGTGGACCTCCCCGTGGCGCAGGAGGTGGACGATGGTGTCGGGGGTGCTCACGCGTTCCTCATCTCTGGGGCGCTCACTTCTGGGTGCGGGCAGCGGCTCGGGCGGCGCCCGGGAGGGCGTCGAGGATGGTCTGGACGGCGGCGTCGTCGTGCGCCGAGGACAGGAACCACGCCTCGTAGGCCGACGGCGGCAGGTAGACCCCGGCGTCCAGCATGGCGTGGAACAAGGCGGCGTAGGCCGCGACGTCGGTGCGGGAGGCCTCGGTGAAGTCGCGCACCGGGCCCTCGCACAGGAAGACCGAGAACATCGTGCCGACCGACTGGATGGTGTGCGCGACGCCGGCCGCGGAGAGCGCCTCCGCGGTCGCGGCCTTGATCGTGTCGCCGGCGGCGGTGAGGCGGGCGTAGACCTCGTCGGTGGCCAGGCGGAGCGTCGCCAGCCCGGCGGTCGTGGCGACGGGGTTCCCCGAGAGGGTGCCGGCCTGGTAGACGGGCCCCTCGGGCGCGAGCATCGACATCACGTCGGCCCGGCCGCCGAACGCCGCCGCCGGGAACCCGCCGCCCATCACCTTGCCGAAGGTCATCAGGTCGGGCGCCCAGCCCTCGACGGCGCCGTCGAGACCCCACTGGCCCCGGCGGGAGGCGCGGAAGCCGGTCATCACCTCGTCGCTGACGAACAGTGCGCCGTGCCGGGTGCAGGTCTCGGAGAGGAACTGGTTGAACCCCGGCTCGGGCGGGACGACGCCCATGTTGCCGGGGGCGGCCTCGGTGATCACGCAGGCGATCCGGTCGCCGTGCTCGGCGAAGGCGGCGGTGACCGCGGCGCGGTCGTTGTAGGGCAGGACGAGGGTCAGCTCGGTGGAGGACACCGGCACGCCGGGGGTGCCCGGCACCGCGAAGGTGATGAGGCCTGAGCCCGCCGAGGCCAGCAGCGCGTCGACGTGGCCGTGGTAGCAGCCGGCGAACTTCACCACGACCTCGCGGCCGGTGAAGCCGCGGGCCAGCCGGATCGCCGACATCGTCGCCTCGGTGCCGGAGGAGACGAAGCGGACCCGCTCGACCGGCGTCCGGGCGAGGATCTCCTCGCCGAGCTCGACCTCGGGCTCGGTCGGCGCGCCGTAGGAGGTGCCGCGGGCGACCGCGGCCAGCACGGCCTCCTGCACCTCGGGGTGGGCGTGCCCGACGAGCATCGGTCCCCAGGAGCAGACGAGGTCGACGTAGGTGTTGCCGTCGACGTCGGTGAGCCGGGGGCCGGCCGCGGAGCGGATGAAGCGCGGGGTGCCGCCGACCGCGTTGAACGCCCGGACCGGTGAGGACACGCCGCCGGGGATCACCGCCCGCGCCCGGTCGAACATCGCGCGCGAGGCGGCGTCGACGAGGGCGTCGGGGGCGCCGGGCGCGGTGTCGTCCGGGGTGCTGGTGGAGGTCACCCCGCCATTGTCGCCGAGGGTGGGTAGGAGACCACGATCGGGACCCCGCCCCGCCTCGGGGTTGCCGCGACATGGTGTCCGTGATCACATGGGGCCCGGCTCCACGCCACCCGCGCGTAACCCGACACCGTCCGGCTCGTTGTGGTTTGCGTCACGGTCACCTGGGGTACAGGGAGCACCGCGCTCAGGCCCGGCACAGGAGAAGAACAATGCCCGTCTCACGGTTCGGCACTCTGCAGAAGGCGTCAGCGATCGTGCCGCTGGCCCTGTTGTCCGTCGCGTGGACGGCGAGCCTGACCACCACCGGGTCCGCGTCGGGTCGCGCCGCGGCGGCTGACTCCGGGGGCCTGCTCCCCGACGGGTCCCGCGTCCCCGCCCAGGCGATCGAGGCCCCGGCCTCGGTCTCGGCACCCGACAAGACCTCCGGCTCGGTCGGCGGCGTCGAGGGCAACGCCCGTGAGATCGTCGCGGGCTCCTCGACCAGCGGCATCCCGGCCCAGGCGCTCGCGGCCTACCAGCGCGCCGAGACCGTCATCAACGCCGCCGACAAGTCCTGCAACCTGTCGTGGCAGCTGGTCGCGGCGATCGGCCGGGTCGAGTCCGACCACGGCCGCTTCGGTGGCAGCGAGCTCGACGCCCGGGGGGTCGCCTCCCCCGCCATCCGGGGCATCGCCCTCGACGGCCGCAACGACACTGCGGTCATCCGCGACACCGACGCCGGCCAGTACGACGACGACCCCACCTTCGACCGCGCCGTCGGACCGATGCAGTTCATCCCCTCCACGTGGGCCGTGGTCGGGGTCGACGCCGACAACGACGGCGTCCGCGACCCGCAGGACATCGACGACGCCGCCCTGGCGACCGCGGTCTACCTCTGCTCCGGCAAGGACGACCTCGCCACGCTCGCCGGCCAGCGCGCCAGCGTCTTCCGCTACAACCACTCCGAGGCCTACGTCGACCTGGTCCTGTCCATCATGGACGCCTACCTCGACGGCGACTTCACCTCCGTCCCGGAGGGCACCTCGGCGGCCGGCAACGCCGACCCCACCCCGCTCCCCGGTCGCAACGACGGCGACGACGGGCGGGGCGACCGGGACCGCGACCGCGGCGGGCCCCGCGACCAGCCGGTCCCGAGCGCCGAGCAGGTGCCCGGACCCGACCCGACCGGCACCACCGACCCCGACGACGGCGGGTCCGACAACGGCTCCGGCGACGGGGGCGGCTCCGGTGACGGCGACGGCTCCACCGGCGGTGGCGGCGGCGGGGACGGTGCGGGTGACGGCGGCTCCGGCGGTTCGGGCGGCACCGGTGGTGGTGGTTCGGGCGGTGGCGGTCCCGACCTCCCCGACGTCCCGCAGGTCATCCCCACCGAACTGCCCACCACCGGCGTCGAGCCGCTCGACGACCTCCTGACGCTGACGCAGGCTGCACTCAGGTGCACCGCCGAGGGCTTCATCAACAACCTGTTGAGGAACGACGATCCTTTCGACCAGTGCGTGAAGAGATACACGACCTGACCTAGCGGGTTCGGGTCCTCAACAGCCGGGCCGCCTCGCTCGCCCAGTAGGTGAGCACGATGTCGGCGCCGGCGCGCCGGATCGAGACCAGCGTCTCCAGGATCGCGGCCTCGCGGTCGATCCACCCGTGCGCGGCGGCGGCCTCGACCATCGAGTACTCGCCGGAGATGTTGTACGCCGCCACCGGCACGTCGACGGCGTCGCGGACCCGACGCAGCACGTCGAGGTAGGCCAGGGCGGGCTTGACCATGACGATGTCGGCGCCCTCGGCGATGTCGAGCAGGGCCTCGCGGACGCCCTCGCGCCCGTTGGCGGGGTCCTGCTGGTAGGTCCGGCGGTCGCCCCGCAGCGAGGAGTCGACGGCCTCGCGGAACGGACCGAAGAAGGCGGAGGCGTACTTCGCCGAGTAGGCCAGGACGGCGACGTCGGTGTGACCGGCGCCGTCGAGGGCGTCGCGCACCACCGCGACCTGGCCGTCCATCATCCCGCTGGGGCCGACCAGGTCGACGCCGGCCGCGGCCTGGGCCCGCGCCATCTCGGCGTACACCTCGAGGGTGGCGTCGTTGTCGACGCGGCCGTCGGCGGTCAGCACCCCGCAGTGGCCGTGGTCGGTGAACTCGTCGAGGCACAGGTCGGCCATCACCGGCAGCGCGTCGCCGACCTCGGCGACGACGTCGACGATCGCCCGGTTGAGGACGCCGTCGGGGTCGACCGCGCCGGAGCCCACGGCGTCCTTGTGCTCGGGGATGCCGAACAGCATGATCCCGGCGAGCCCGAGGTCGGCGGCCTCCGCGGCCGCGCGCCGCAGGCTGTCGGTCGAGTGCTGCACGACGCCCGGCATCGAGGAGATCGGTCGCGGCTCGGTGAGCCCCTCGCGCACGAACACCGGCAGCACCAGCTGGCGCGCCTCCAACGAGGTCTCCGCCACCGCCCGGCGCAGCGCCGGCGTGGTCCGCAGGCGGCGCGGGCGGATCGTGGGGCGGCGGACGTGGGGTGCGGCGTCGGTCATGACTGGATCCTGTTCCCTCGGGCTGTTCGCGGTCACACCGGCCGTCCGGGCGGACTGGGCGGCCTGTCCCTGAACCTGGGGGCCGGGATCCCGGCCCCCAAGTTCAGACTTCCCCGGTCGACCGGGGAAACCCCGCCCCGCCAACCTCACGCCTTGGCGCGGCTCGAGCGTCGCGCGGACGGCTTCCGGTCGGACGGCTTGGTGACCGGCTCGCCGGCCTCCACCATGGCCGAGCGGCGGGCGCCACCGAAGTCGGCGAGGGCGCGGACCAGCTCGTCGACGTCCGGCTTGGGGGCCAGCACGTCGACGCGGAGGCCGTGCTCCTCGGCGGTCTTGGCCGTCGCGGGCCCGATGACGGCGATGACGGTCGAGGGGTGCGGCTTGCCGGCGATGCCGACGAGGTTGCGCACGGTCGAGGACGAGGTGAAGACGACCGCGTCGAAGCGACCGGACTTGATCGCGTCGCGCACCGGCGCCGGCGGCGGGGTGGCCCGCACGGTGCGGTAGGCGGTGACGTCGTCGCACTCCCAGCCGAGGTCGACCAGGCCGGCCACGAGGGTCTCGGTGGCGATGTCGGCACGGGGCAGGAAGACCCGGTTGATGGGGTCGAGCACCTCGTCGTACTCGGGCCAGTCGGCGAGCAGGCCGGCGGCCGACTGCTCCCCCGAGGGGACCAGGTCGGCGCGCAGGCCCCAGGCGGCGATCGCGGCGGCGGTCTTGTCGCCGACGGCGGCGATCTTGAGGCCCGAGAAGGCACGGGCGTCGAGGCCGTACTCCTCGAACTTCTCGCGGACCGCGCGCACGGCGTTGACCGAGGTGAAGGCGATCCACTCGTAGCGGCCCTCGACGAGGCCGCGCACGGCCTTGTCCATCTGCAGCGGGTTGCGCGGCGGCTCGACCGAGATCGTCGGGACCTCCTCGGGCACGGCGCCGTAGCCGCGCAGGCCGGTGGAGAGCGAGGCGGCCTGGTCCTTGGTGCGGGGCACCAGCACGCGCCAGCCGAAGAGCGGCTTGGTCTCGAACCACGACAGCGTCTCGCGCAGGTCGACGACGTCACCGACGACGGTGATCGCCGGCGGCGACATCCGGGCGGCGCGGGCGTCGGCCGCGATGTGCTCCAGCGTGGAGGCGACGGTCTGCTGCTCGGTGGTGGTGCCGACGCGGGTCATCGCGACGGGGGTCTGCGGCGACCGGCCGGCGGCGACGAGCGCCTTGGCGACGTCGGCGATCTGGCCGACGGCCGAGAGCAGCACGAGGGTGCGGTTGTCGCCGTAGCGGCTCCAGTCGACCTTGTCGCCACAGGTGACGACCGCGAGCTCGCGGTGGTCCTTGGTGGTGAGCGGGATGCCGGCGTAGGCCGGGACCGCGGAGACCGAGGAGACGCCGGGGACGACCTCGAAGCCGATGCCGGCCTTGGCACAGGCCTGGGCCTCCTCCGGTCCGGAGGCGTACAGGAACGGCTCGCCGGACAGCAGCCGGACGACCCGCAGGCCGCGCTTGGCCTGCTTGACGACGACCTTGGCGCGGTTGGCGTGGGTGAGGGGCTGGCCGTCCTCGCCGAAGCCGCCGTCGACCAGCTCGGGCCCGACGGGCCCGACCGGCTCCACCGCGGCGGGGTCGTCGACGTCGGCCGGCTCGACCGGCGTCGGCAGGCCGAGGAGCGTGCGGACGAGCCCGGCGTGCTCGGGCGTCTCGGTGACGACGACGTCGGCCTGACGGATCAGGTCGACGGCGCGGACCGTCAGCAGGTCGGGATCACCGGGGCCGCTGCCGACGAACGACACCCACGAGCGGGCGATCAGGTCGGCAACGGAGGGGGACTTGGCTCGCGTCATGGGTTCTGCACCTCTGCAACTGGGTTTTCCTGGGACGACGGCGGCCGCTGCGCCGCAGCCCCGCCGTCCGCTGTGGCTGGTCTCGCAGCTGATGGATTCAGCTGTCCTGCTCCGTCGGCGAGCATCTCGCTCGCCAGCCGGTTTCCGACGCCCGCGGCGTCGGCCGGGTCACCCGATGCGGACTTCCGCACCGAGAGCGACCCGTCGGGTGAGAGCGCCACGGCCCTCACCCAGAGCTCATCTCCGTCGTCGCCCTCGACGACCAGGGCCAGCGCCCCGATGGGCGCCGAGCAGCCGCCCTCGAGGGTGGCCAGCAGCGCCCGCTCGGCCTCGACCGCCGCCCGGGAGGCCGGGTCGTCGAGTCGGGCCAGCTCCAGCGCCAGGGGGTCGCCGTCGCGGCACTCGACCGCGAGCGCACCCTGGCCGGGGGCGGGAAGCATCTGCAAGGGGTCCAGCACCTCCGTGACGTCGGCGAGCCGCTCGATCCGGGCCAGACCGGCGCGGGCCAGGACGACGCCGTCGAGCTCGCCGTCGAGCACCTTGCCGATCCTGGTGTCGACGTTCCCACGGACGCCGACGACGTCCAAACCGAGACCGAGGGCGTGCAGCTGCGCGGCGCGGCGCGGCGAACCGGTGCCGACCCGGCTGCCGGCCGGGAGCTCGCCGAGGGTCAGCCCGTCGCGGGCCACGACGGCGTCGCGCGGGTCCTCGCGGACCGGGATCGCGGCCAGCGCGATGCCCGGGGCCGGCTGGGTGGGGAGGTCCTTGAGGGAGTGGACGGCGACGTCGACCCGGCCGTCGACCAGGGCCTCGCGCAGCGCCCCGACGAAGACGCCGGTGACCGAGGAGCCGACCAGCGGGGTGCCGCTGGCCTGGCTGCGGTCGCCCTCGGTGGTGATCTCGACCAGCTCGACCTCGTGGCCGAGCCGCTCGCGGATCAGGTCGGCGACGTGGCCGGCCTGGGTGGTGGCCAGGAGGCTGCGGCGGGTGCCCACGCGCACCGGGCTGGCGGCGGTCACGGCGTGCCCCCCGTCGCGTCGGCGTCCCCGCGGCGCTGCTCGTCGGAGGAGCGGGTCGCGGGAGCCGAGGAGGGGCGCCCCGTGGCGGTGACGTCGGGCCGGGTGACGGCCACGACGGCCTCGGGGTCGAGCGCGAACAGCTCGGCGAGGGCGCGCTCGTAGGACACCGCACCCTGCTCGTTGGCCAGCTCGCGGACCCGGACGGTCGGCTCGTGCAGCAGCTTGTCGGCGACGCGGCGCACCGTGTGGCGGATCTCGGCGCGCGAGGCGTCGTCGAGCCGGGGCAGGCGCGCCTCGAGCCGGCTCATCTCGGCGTCGACGACCGCGGTGGCCATCGAGCGGAGCGCGACGACGGTCGGGGTGACGCTGGACTGGCGCCGGGCGGTGAGGAAGGCGTCGACCTCCTCGCCGACGACGCGGCGGACCTCGACGACCTCGCGGCCGGCGTCGCTGTCGGCGAGCGACTCGGCCAGCTCGGCCAGCCCGATGAGCGACACCCCGTCGAGGTCGGCGACGCTCGGCTCGACGTCGTGGGGCAGCGCCAGGTCGATGACGGCCAGCGGGGCGGAGTCGGCGTCGCGCACCCGGTCGACCATGTCGCGGGTGACGAGGATGCCGGTGGCGCCGGTGCAGGTGATGACGACGTCGGCGCCGGCCAGCGCGGCGGGCAGGTCGGCCAGGGCGACCGGGACGGCGGCGTGCTCGAGGGCCAGGCGCTGGGCCCGGTCGGCGGAGCGGTTGACGACGCTGACGCGGGCGGCGCCGAGGCGGCTCACGGTGGCGGTGGCGAGACCGGCCATCGCGCCGGCGCCGACGACGACGACCGCGCGGCCCGCGACGGGGCCGACGGCGAGCTCGGCGCGGTCGAGCGCGGCGCTGACCAACGACGGGGCGACGCGGTCGATGCCGGTCTCGGCGCGGGTGCGCTTGCCGACGCGCAGGGCCTGCTGGAAGAGCGAGTTGAGGGCGGGCCCGACGGTGCCGAGCTCCTGGCCCAGCCGCAGCGCGGCCCGGGTCTGGCCCAGGATCTGGCCCTCGCCGACGGCCATCGAGTCGAGGCCGGCCGCCACCTGGAACAGGTGGGCCACCGCGCCGTCGTCGTAGTGGACGTAGAGGTGCTGGAGCATCGCCTCGGCGGTCTCGCCGGCGCGCTCGACGAGCAGCCGGGAGAGCGACTCGACGCTGCCGTGGAAGCGGTCGACGTCGGCGTAGACCTCGACCCGGTTGCAGGTGGAGACGACCGTGGCCTCGGTGACGTGGGCGCAGGAGGCGACGTCGGTGACGAGCTTGTGGACGCCGTCGGCGTCGAGCGCGACCCGCTCGAGGACCGACACCGGCGCGCTGTTGTGGGAGATGCCGACGACCAGGATGCTCACAGGACACTCCTCATGACAGCTGGGCCTTCCGCTGCTCGTGGTAGGCGAGAATCTGCAGCTCGATCGACAGGTCGACCTTGCGGACGTCGACGCCGTCGGGCACCGAGATCACCGACGGGGCGAAGTTCAGGATGCTGGTGATGCCGCAGGCGACCATCCGGTCGGCGACGTCCTGCGCGGCGGCGGCCGGCGCGGCGATCACGCCGATCGCGACGCCGTGGGTGGTGACGATCTCCTCGAGGTCGTCGAAGGCTCGGACGTCGACCCCGGCGACGACCTCGCCGTGGCGGGTGTCGTCGGCGTCGAGCAGGGCCACGACCCGGAAGCCGCGGCTGCGGAAGCCCGAGTAGTTGGCCAGCGCGTGGCCGAGGTTGCCGATCCCGACGATCACCACCGGCCAGTCCTGGGTGACGCCGATCTCGCGCGCGATCTGGTAGCGCAGGTAGTCGACGTCGTAGCCGACGCCGCGGGTGCCGTAGCTGCCGAGGTAGGAGAGGTCCTTGCGGAGCTTGGCGGAGTTGACGCCCGCGGCCGTCGCGAGCTCCTCGCTGGAGCAGGTGCGGGTATCGGCCTCGGCGAGGGTGTTGAGGGCTCGCAGGTAGACGGGCAGGCGGGCGACGGTCGCCTCCGGGATGTCCCGGACGCTCTCGCCCAACGTTCTGCTGGGTGTCCGTGCGGTCACTGCTCTTCTCTCCAGCCGACACCCGGGGAGGGACCTCTGAGAGGGGGTCGACGCGTTCACTGTAAGAGTTTGTGAACGGGGGCACAAAACGAGCGGGGCGGACTCCTAGCACAGGTGAGAAGGCGCACACCGAGAGGGGGTGGACAGCCGCCGCGGCGGCCGTCGCCTCACCGCAGCGCGGCGCGCAGCCGGGCCTCGTCGACCCGCCAGAAGTCGTGCTGGCGGCCGTCGACGAAGGTCACCGGGACCTCGTCGCTGAAGCGGCGCTGGAGCTCGGGGTCGCCGTCGACCAGGACGACGTCGTAGCCCTCCCCCAGGTCGGCGCAGACGCGCGCCACGACCTCCTCGGCGACCTCGCACAGGTGGCAGCCGGTGCGGGAGTACAGGGTGACGCGGGCCGCTCGGCTCGTCGGGTCCACGGCGGCGCCTAGTCGATCAGGCCGGCGGCACGCCGGCGCTCGTAGCCGCGCAGGCGGCCCTTCTGGACCTTGCCGGTCACCCCGACCGGCAGCTCGTCGACGACCTCGATCCGGCTGGGCACCTTGAACCGGGCCAGGCCGCTCTCGCACGCCGCCCGGACGGCGCTCTCGACGGCGCCGCGGTCGGCGGCCGCGGTGCCGCGGGCCACGACGTAGGCGACGACCGCCTCGCCGGTGACGTCGTCGGCGACGCCGATGACGGCGACCTCGGTGACGCCCTCGACGGCCGAGACGACCCGCTCGACCTCGACCGGGTAGACGTTGAACCCGGACACGATCACGAGCTCCTTGACGCGGTCGACCAGGAACACGTCGCCGTGCGGGTCGACGAAGGCGACGTCGCCGGTGGACCACCAGCCGTCGGCGTCGGGCCCGTCGGCGCCGTCGGGCCAGTAGCCGCTGAACAGGTTGGCGCCGCGGAGCCGGATCTCGCCGGGGTCCTCGCCCTCGACCGGGCGGCCGTCCTCGTCGACCAGGCGCAGCTCGATGCCGCCGAGCGGGGCGCCGACCGACCCGGCCGGCGGGTGCTCGGAGACGAGGGTGCTGGTGACGACGGGCGCGGCCTCGGTGAGGCCGTAGCCCTGGTGCACCGCGATGCCGGTGCGGTCGACGAACTCCGCGACCACCTCGGGGGCGACCGGTGCCGAGCCCGACAGCACGAGCCGGACCGGGCCGAGCCGACCGGCCAGGTCGACGTCCTTCCAGTGGGCGAAGACCGGCGGCGCGACCGGCACGACGCTGCACGCCTCGTCGTCGATGAGGTCGAGGGTGCCCTGGGGGTCGAAGCGCTCGGCCAGCACGAGCTTGGCTCGCTGGCGCAGCACCGAGCCCAGGACGGCGTTCAGCCCGTAGACGTGGAAGAGCGGCAGCACGCCCAGCACGACGTCGTCGCCGTGGATCATCGGCGGGTCGACGGCGGCGACCTGGTCGATGTTGGCGCCCAGCGCGCGGTGGCTGAGCATCGCACCGCGCGGCAGGCCGGTCGTGCCGCTGGTGTAGAGCAGGGCCGCGATCCGCTCGGGGTCGAGCAGCGGCAGCGCCGGGCGGGCCTCGGTGGCGCGCAGGTCGTCGTAGGCCGTCTCGCCGGCCTCGGGCGCGGCGCCGACGACCACCACACGGGGTCGGACCAGCCGCGCGCGGACCTCCGCCGGGACGTCGCCGTCGAGCGGGGTGGTCCGCCCGGCCAGCGCGTCGTCGAGCATCGCGACGGCCGCCCGCACCGTGGCGGCGGTGTCGGCGTCCGCGACGAGCACCCGCGCGCCGCAGTCGGCGACGACCCGGGCGACCTCGCGGGCCGTCGAGCCCGGGTTGAGCGGGACCGCGACCGCCTGCGCGCGCAGGACGCCGAGGTAGGTCGTGACGAACTCGAGCCGGTTGCCGGTCATCACGACGATCCGGTAGCCGGCCAGGACGCCGGCGGCGGCCAGGCCGGTCGCGACCCGGCCCACCTCGTCGTCGAGCGCGGACCAGGTCAGGCTGCGTCCGCCGGCCTCCACGATCGCCAGCTTCTCGGGGTTCTCACCCGCCGCGACGGAGACCAGCGCTGCCGGGCCCGCGTGCGTGCTGGCGGTCGGAGCGGGGATCGGCATGCGAGGCAGTGTAGGCATGAACGACGTGCCTTGACGGGGCATCGCGGGGCGTCCCTGGATCTACAGTGGGCCCATGCCTCCCTCGGACAAGCAGCGCCGGCCGCCGAACCTGCGGCAGCGCTCCACGATGGCCGGCGAGGCGGCAGCGGCGTCCGCCGAGGTGGAGACCGCCCTCGACCACCCCGTCGACCCCACGGCGGCGGCGTTCTTCGACGTCGACAACACCGTCATGCAGGGCGCCAGCATCTTCCACCTCGCCCGCGGGCTGCACCGGCGCGAGTTCTTCACCACCCGCGACATCCTCTCCGCGGCCTGGAAGCAGGCCTACTTCCGCGTGGTCGGCGTCGAGGACCCCGACCACATCGCGGAGACCCGCAACTCCGCCCTCAGCTTCATCGCCGGGCACACCGTCACCGAGCTCGAGGAGCTGAGCGAGGAGATCTTCGACGAGGCGATGGCGCACCGGATCTGGCCCGGCACCCGCGCCCTGGCCCAGCTGCACCTCGACCAGGGCCAGCGGGTCTGGCTGGTGACGGCGGCCCCCATCGAGATCGCCCGGATCATCGCCCGCCGCCTGGGGCTCACCGGCGCGATGGGCACCGTCGCCGAGCACGTCGACGGCGTCTACACCGGGCGGCTGGTCGGCGACATGCTGCACGGACCGGGCAAGGCCGAGGCGATCAAGGCCCTCGCGGTCCGGGAGGGCCTCGACCTGACCCGGTGCTCGGCCTACTCCGACTCGGCCAACGACCTGCCGATGCTCGGCCTGGTCGGCAACCCGGTCGCCATCAACCCCGACTCCCGGCTGCGCGCCCACGCCAAGGAGCAGGGCTGGCGGGTCCGCGACTACCGCACCGGGCGCAAGGCCGCCCGCGCCGGCCTGGCGGTCGGGGTCGCGGCGGGCACGGTGACGGGCACGGTCGCCGCCGGGGTGGCCCTGCGGAAGCGGCGCTGACCGGTTACCAGCCGGTAGCAACGCCTGTTCACCGCCCCGAACCTGATCTACCATCACCGCAGGGCTCGGGGAGGGTCCGGTACGGAGGGCGCACGAGATGCCTTTGGAGGGGCGGGATGTCGCGCACGGCCTGGAGGCCCTGCGCCGGGTCGTCGCGCGCCTGCTGCCCGCCCCGGACGCCGCCCTGGTGCCGCTGGGTCCCCCCGACCGCGCCGGCGTCCTGCTGTCGGAGGCGCTCGTCCCGGCCGGCGGCCCCGGCGCCGGCGGCTTCGGTGACGCCGACCGGGCGACGTCCTCGGAGGACTCCGAGGCCGACCGCACCCGCCTGATCGCCCTGGTCGAGCTCGCCCGCACCGGCGACGCCGACGCGTTCGGCCAGCTCTTCGACCACTACCAGCCCTCGGTCTACCGCTTCCTCTTCTACCGGACCCGCTCGGTGCCGCTGGCCGAGGACCTCACCTCGGAGACGTTCCTGCGCGCGCTGCGCAACATGACGAGCTTCCGGTGGCAGGGCAAGGACTTCGGCGCGTGGCTGATGACCATCGCCCGCAACCTCGCCCACGACCACCACAAGGCCGGTCGAACCCGTCTCGAGCTGAGCACCGAGGACATGGGCGCCCACGACGACGCCGGCGAGGACAGCCCCGAGGACCAGGTGCTCACGGGGCTGACCAACGAGCTGCTCCTCGAGGCCCTCACGAAGCTGCCCGACGAGCAGCGCGACTGCCTGGTGATGCGGTTCCTCCAGGGCATGAGCATCGCCGAGACCGCGACGGTGCTCGGCAAGAGCGACGGGGCGGTCAAGCAGCTCCAGCTGCGCGGGGTGCGCAACCTGGCCAAGCTGATGCCCGAGGGGATGAGGGACTGATGCGCCGGCCGACCCGAAGCGCTCCCACCCCGTCCGTAACCTCGCGCGTCCGGTCGTCGTTGTGCTCCTCGACGGGCCAGGTCGGCCCCCTGGAACGAGCAGGACGGATGCGATGAACCCCGTGTTCACGTCCCGGAGACGGGCCGAGGAGTTCCACTCCTCGGTCGAGGATCCCTCGAGCGGCGCGCTCGACGACGCTCCGTACGCCGACCTGCTCGCGGCGGTCGCGCTGCTGCGCTCGGTCCCCGCGCCCGTGGCCCGGCCCGAGTTCGTCGAGGACCTCCGCGCCCGGCTGATGGTCGCCGCCGAGACCGCGCTGGTCGCCGACACCCACGACCGGCTCGCGCTGCGCCGGGCTCCGGCCGCCGACCGCCGGACCCGCTCCGAGCGCCGGCTCGCCGTCGCCGTCGGCGGCTTCGCCATGATCGCGGCGTCCGGCTCGATGGCGGTGGCCGCCCAGTCCGCCCTCCCCGGCGACACGCTCTACCCGCTCAAGCGGGCGATCGAGAACGTCCACGAGAGCCTGGTCCGCGACGCCGACGCCAAGGGCGCCACCATGCTCGACAACGCCACCGACCGGCTCGACGAGGTCGGCGCCCTCAGCCGCGAGCAGCGCGACCCCGCCGTGATCACCGAGACCCTCGAGGAGTTCACCCGGCAGGCCGACCAGGCCTCCCAGGTGCTGCTCGACGACTACGCCGCGACCGGCGACGAGGCCGCCGTCGAGGAGCTGCGCGGGTTCACCACGACCAGCATGGCAACCCTCGAGGAGCTCCAGGGCACCGTGCCCCCCGACGCCCAGGGAGCGCTGTCGGCCGCCGCGGCGGCGATCGCCGAGCTCGACCGGCTCGCCGTGCAGGTCTGCCCGTCGTGCGGGGTCCTGCCGCTCGTCGAGGACACCGTCCAGGCGGTCGGCGCCCTCTCGCCGATCTTCGAGGAGCTCCTCGCCGACCCGGTCGGGACGATCCTCCCCGGCCTGACCACCCCGCCCCGCGACCCCGACGGCGACCAGCAGCCCGGCCAGCAGGGGCAACAGGGCCAGGGCCAGCCGGGCCAGCAGGGCGGGGCCGTGGATCCCGCCGCGCCCGGACCCGGCCCGGGCCCCGGCACCCCCGCTCCGACGCAGCAGCCCGCCGTCCCCGTCCCCGGCGCGTCGTCGACGCCCACGGTCCCCGGGTCCGGCGGCGGCGGTGGCCCCCGCGGCCCGCTCACGCCGCTCACCGACCCCCTCGACGACCTCATCGAGGGTCTCGTCGGCGGGTCCGGCGGCAGCTCCGGCGGGGGCTCGGGTGGCTCCGGGTCCGGTGGCACCAGCGGTGGTGGCGCGGGCGGCGGCACCGGTACCGGGTCGGGCGACGGCCTGGTCGGCGACCTGCTCACCGGCACCGCCGACGCGCTCGACGGGCTGCTCGGCGGCGGCCAGCCCTGACGCCGCCGGCGTCGCCGGCCGACCGGGTCAGCGGGGTCAGCGGGGTCAGCGGAAGACGGACTGGCGCTGCATCAGCAGCGAGTAGAGCGTCTGCTGGATGGTCTCGCGCACCTGGTCGGTGACGTCGAAGACGAGCATCGGGTCCTCGGCGGCCCCCGCGTCGTACTCGTCGGTGCGGATGGGCTCGCCGAACTCGAGGAGCCACTTCGACGGCAGCGGGATCAGCCCGAGCGGTCCGAGCAGCGGGAAGAACGGCGTGACCGGGATGTAGGGCACGCCGATCAGGCGGGCCAGCGCGGGGATGTTGCCGACGAGCGGGTAGATCTCCTCCGCCCCGACGACGGCGAGGGGGACGATCGGGACGCCGGTGCGCAGCGCCGCCGAGACGAAGCCGCCGCGCCCGAAGCGCTGCAGCTTGTAGCGCTCGGAGTAGTTCTTGCCGATGCCCTTGAAGCCCTCGGGCCACACGCCGACGAGCTCGCCGCCGCGCAGCATCCGCTCGGCGTCCTCCTGGCAGGCCAGGGTGGCGCCGCTGCGGCGGGCCATGCTGGAGACGACGGGCATCTTGAAGACCAGGTCGGCCCCGAGCGGGCGCAGGTGGCGGCCCGTGCGGTCGTGGATCGAGACCATCGTCATCAGCCCGTCGACCGGGACGGTGCCGGAGTGGTTGGACACCACCAGTGCGCCGCCCTCGGCCGGGATGTTGTCGATGCCGCGCACCTCGATGCGGAACCACTGCTCGGCGATCGGCCGCAGCACCGCCATGAGGAAGCGCTCGGTGACCTCGGCGTCAAAGCCGTACTCGTCGACGACGTAGTCGCCGGTGATCCGCCGGCGCAGGAAGGCCAGGAGCTGCGCGAGCCGCGGCTCCCACGACTCGCCGAAGACCTCGGCCGCGGCCTGCTGGAACGCCGAGAGCCAGGCGGAGGTGGGGATGCCCCGCAGCGGGTGTCGCTCGCGGGTCGTCGCGGCCGGCCGGGCGGTGGTCCCCCCGGGGGTCTCGGCGGCCGTGACCGGCCCGACCGGCCCGACCGACTCGACCGGCTCGACCGGCTCGACGGGGTCGCGGGCGGGCGGCTCGGCGTCGTGGACGTCGTCGGCCGGCGGGGTGGTCTGCCGGCCCGCCGCGGGACGGGGCTTGGGGGCCAGGTTGCGGGCCGCCGACGACGGCTGCTTGCCGGTGCCGCGGCCGGGTCGGCCACGGGTGCCGATCGGGATGATCTCGGCGTCACCCACGAGGACCACCCCTCCCGGCGTCGACGGGGTCCGGCGCGCTGGGCAGCCGGGCCGCGAGCCCGCATAGGGCGCGGTCGAGGTGCCCGCCGGTCGGCGTCAGGCCGGCGGCGAAGTCGGCGAACGCCTCGGCGGTGGTGTGACGCGGCTCGAAGCCGAGCACCTCGCGCATCTGCGTGGTGTCGACGCCGCGACCGTAGGTGAGGAACGCCTGCTGCTCGGGCGAGAAGTCGGCGAGCCGGGCCGAGCGCAGCGCCGACCCGAGGCTCCCGACGGCGAAGGCCGGCATGGGGACGGCGGGGCGCTGCAGGCGGCGCACGGCCTGCGACAGCATCAGGACGCCGCTGCCGGCGACGTTGAACGTGCCGGGGACCGGCGTGCTCACACAGTGCTGGAGCACCGCGCGCAGGTCGTCCTCGTGCAGCAGCTGCATCCGGGCGTCGTAGCCGAGCACGGTCGGGATGACCGGGAGCCGGAAGTACGACGTGAGCGGGCTGACGACGTGCGGCCCGATGACGTTCGCGCAGCGCAGCATCGTGACGCGGCAGTCGCTGCGCCGGCGCGCGAAGCCGCGCACGTAGCCCTCGATCTCGGCGACGTCCTTGGCGTAGCCCGCGCGCGGGGCGCGCCGGGGCTCCATGTCCTCGGTGAACATCGCCGGGTCGCGGTTGCTCGCGCCGTAGACCGTCGTCGTCGACTTCACGACGAGGTCGCGCACGCTCGGCGCCTTCTGGCACGCAGCGAGCAGCTGCATCGTGCCGATGACGTTGAGCTCCTTCATCGTGTTGCGGCCCCCGGCGCTGCCGGGGGTCGCGATCACGCTCATGTGGACGACGGTGTCGACGTCCTCCTTGGCGATGACCTTCGCGATGACGGGGTTGCGGATGTCCGCGCGCACGAACGACACGTCGCCGACGTCCCCGCGGGGCGGGACGACGTCGACGCCGATGACCCGGCGGACCGAGGGATGCTCGGCCAGGGCCCGCGCACACCGGCGGCCGAGGTCACGAGAGACCCCGGTGACGAGGACGACCTTGTCGCCGCCGGCCATGGACGCGCGCCCGTCCGGGTGCTCGGCCTACTTGCCGAGCTTGCGGCGCTGGACGCGCGTCTTCTTGAGAAGCTTGCGGTGCTTCTTCTTCGCCATGCGCTTGCGCCGCTTCTTGATGACAGAACCCACGAAACAACCTCTTCTGATCGAGCACACCAGGAAACCCGGGTGAGAGCGCCAACCCTAACGGGCACCGCGTGAGGGCGCGGAATCGGTCCGCACCCCCGCCGCGACGGCCGGCTCGATCAACCCGCGTTGTAGAAGCTCTTGCGGAGGTACTCGTCGACGTCCTCCTCGGACACACGGAACGAGCGACCCACGCGGACCGCGGGCAGCTCACCGCCGTGGACGAGTCGGTAGACGGTCATCTTCGAGACCCGCATCAGGGATGCGACCTCGGCAATGGTCAGGAACTTCGGGTCGGAGAGTCCTCCGGTCGAGTTCGACACCTGGCACCAGCTTTCTAGGTGCTCGCCACCGGCTTCCCCACCGGTGATCGCACGAGCACGACGTGAGCAGACTGTAGGGCTCCTGTGACGCGTGGGGAAGACGTTGCGGAGATTTACTTGTGAGTCCCTGGCGTGTCGCTCAGAGGACGGGATCGAGCCCGTGGTACGGAAAGGCCGCCGTGCGCGTCGCCTGGACCATCCGGTCGAGCCACGAGTCGGGGTCGTAGCCGTCCTCCCAGGCCCGCCAGGAGGGCGACACGCCGTCGGTCATGACCTCCGGGGCGGTGGCGCCGAGGACCGCCTCGACGTGGTCGCGCCAGGCCTGCGGCGTCGCCGTGGCCGGGTCCAGCGGGGCACCGGCGACGATGGCGAGCAGGTGGGTCCAGGCGCGCGGGACGACGTCGACGACCGCGTACCCGCCACCCCCGGTGGCCACCCAGCGCCCGCCCGCGGTCTCGTGCGCGAGGTCGTGCAGGGCGAGATAGGTCTCCCGCTGCCCGTCGATGCTCAGCTCGAGGTCGGCGAGCGGGTCGGAGCGGTGCGAGTCGCAGCCGTGCTGGGTCACCAGGACGTCGGGGGCGAACTCGCGCAGCAGCGGCGGGACGACGGCGTGGAAGGCCCGCAGCCAGCCGGAGTCGGTGGTGCCGGGGGGCAGCGGGACGTTGACCGCCGAGCCCAGGGCGTCCGGCCCGCCGAGCGCCTCGGAGCCGCCGGTGCCGGGGAAGAGGAACTGTCCCGACTCGTGCAGCGAGATCGTCAGCACGCGCGGGTCGTCCCAGAAGACCCGCTCGACGCCGTCGCCGTGGTGGACGTCGACGTCGACGTAGGCGACCCGCTCCGCACCCTGGTCGAGCAGCCAGCGGATGCCGACCGCGATGTCGTTGTAGATGCAGAAGCCGCTCGCGCGGTCGGCCATCGCGTGGTGCAGGCCGCCGGCGATGTTGGCGGCATGGAGCGACTCCCCCGACCACACCTGGCGGCAGGCCTCGACCGTGGCGCCGACCACGTGCGAGGCGGCCTCGTGCATGCCGGCGAAGACGGGGTTGTCGTCGGTGCCGAGGCCGACGTCCTCGGCGTCCGGGCCGTGCGGGTCGCGGCCCATCCGCTGGACGCCCTCGATCAGGTCGCGGCCGTGGACCGACTCGATCTGCGCCTCGGTCGCGTACGGCGCCGGCACGGCCCGCAGCCGCGGGCCGAGCACGCCCAGCCCCTCGGCCAGCCTGATCGCGAGGTCGACCCGCAGCGGCGACATCGGGTGGCTCGGGCCGAAGTCGTAGGCGGTCAGCGTGGGGTCGAAGACCACGACGGCCGGACCCGAACAGGAATCCACCCCTGCGACACTAGTCACCATGCCCGCACCCGTCGCCGACCGAGTGCGGGGCGACCGGCCGGCCCGGTGGCCGCGCCGGCTCGACGAGGTGCCGCTGTGGGCCAAGGTCGTCGCGGTCTACCTCGGCCTGCGGCTCGTCACGTGGCTGCTGATGGCGCAGGCCGCCGAGCAGCAGGAGTGGTTCCCCGGCGTCACCGGCCCGCGCGAGGGCGAGATCGACCTGGCGCTGTCGTGGGACGCGCAGTGGTACCAGCGCATCGTCGACGGCGGCTACCCCGACACCCTGCCGGTCGGCGAGGACGGCCGGGTCCAGCAGAACCCGTGGGCGTTCTACCCCGTGTTCCCCTACGCCATCCGGTTCGTCTCGGCGCTGACCGGCGCCGACTTCGCCACCGTCGCACCGCTGCTCGCGCTGCTCGCCGGGCTGGGCGCCGCCGTGGTGATGGCGCGGCTGCTCGTCGAGACCCTGCCCGCCCGCTCGGAGCTCGTGGCCCTGGCCGGCGTCGCGGTGTGGGCGGCCTGCCCGGTCGCGCCCGTGCTGCAGATGGCCTACACCGAGTCGTTCTCGATGCTGCTGCTGGTCACGTTCCTGTTGCTGCTGGTGCGCGAGCGGTGGTGGGGCGCCGCGGCGGCCGCGCTGCTCCTCGGCCTGACCCGCCCGATCGCGCTGCCGCTGGTCGTGGTGGTCGTGGTCGCGATCTGGATGCGCTGGCGCGTGCGGGCCGAGCGGCCGGTCGAGACCCCGGAGCGGCTCGCGATCCTCGGCACCTTCGTGGCCACCGGCCTGTCCGGGATCCTCTGGACGACGATCGCCGCGCTCGGGACCGGGCGCCGCGACGCCTACCCGAGCACGATGACCGCGTGGCGCGGCGAGGCGTCGATCAACGTCCTCGAGCCGTGGCAGCAGACGATCTCCTGGGCCCTGGAGTACCGCCAGTCGGTCTTCGTGCTGCCCGCGCTGGGGATCGTGGTCCCCGTCGCGCTGGCGCTGCTCATGCTGGTGCCGCGGGTGGCCGGCGGCGTCGACCTGCGGCTGCGGGTCTGGTCGGCGGCCTACGCGCTCTACCTGCTCGCCGTCGTCGACGGGCACACCAGCATCTTCCGCTACCTGATCCCGCTCTTCCCGCTCGCCGTGCTGCTCGTCGGCGGGCACCGCGAGCGGCCGCGGCTGCTCGGCCTGCGCACGACGTTCTGGGTCGTGGCCGGCGTCGTGGGCCAGGTCGGGTGGATCTGGTGGCTGGTGATCTTCGTGCCGCCCAGCGACTACCCGCCGTGACCGACCCCTCGGCGGCGTCGGCGGCGCGCCGCGGCCGCCCGTAGGGTCGGCGCATGACGAACGCCGACCTCCAGGAGCTCGCCCGCGCCTTCTGGGACTTCCACCTGGAGACCAACCCGACCGAGGCCCACCTGCTCGGCGACTACCGCTACGCCGCGTTCTACGAGGACGAGACCAGGGCGGCCGAGGACCGGCGGATCGAGGCGCTGCGCACCTTCGTCGACGACGCCGAGGCGATCAGCCCGGGCGAGCTCGACGCCCAGGAGCAGATCACGCGCGACGTGCTGATCTCCACCGCGACCACGACCGCCGACCGGCTCGGGACGCGCCTGGCCGAGCTCGCCGCCGACCCGATCTTCGGCGTCCAGGTCGGCGTCCCGATCGTCACCGGGATGCTCGCCCTGCCCGACGCCGTCGTCGCCGAGGCGTTCGTCGACAAGCTGCGCGGCGTGGCCCGCAGCTACGGCGAGCTCGCCGACCGGCTCCGCGAGGGCGTCGCCGCCGGCCGGACGCCGGCCCGCTTCGCCGTGGCCGACACCGTCGCGCAGCTCGACACGCTGCTGGCCGCACCGCTCGCCGAGGACGCCGTCCTGACCCAGGTGCCGGCGCCCCCGGCCGGGGTCGACGCGGACGCCTGGCGCGCCCGGGTCGGCGCGGTGGTCGGCGACGAGCTGCGTCCGGCGATGGCCGGCTACCGCGACGTCCTGCGCGAGGAGGTGCTGCCGCACGCCCGGCCCGACGAGCAGTGCGGCCTGGTGCACCTGCCCGACGGCGAGGCCACCTACGCCGCCCTGCTGCGGTACTTCACCACGACCACGAAGAGCGCCCAGGAGATCCACGACCTCGGCCTCGCCCAGGTCGCCAAGCTCGCCGAGGAGTACCGCGCCCTCGGCCCCGAGGTGGTCGGCACCGACGACCTCGCCCGGATCTTCGAGGCGATGCGCACCGACCCCGCCCTGCACTTCGAGCGTGGCGAGCAGCTCGTCGAGGCCTCCCGCGTCGCGATGGCGCGGGCCTGGGACGCGATGCCCGGCTGGTTCGAGGTCCTCCCCCGGGCGGCGTGCGCCGTCGAGGGCACCACGAGCGGGGCCAAGGCCTTCTACTTCCCGCCCGCGGGTGACGGCAGCCGCGGCGGCACGTTCTTCATCAACGTCGACGACCCGGCGTCGTGGGGCACCTTCGAGCTCGAGGCGATGGCCTTCCACGAGGGCATCCCCGGGCACCACCTGCAGCTGGCGATCGCCGCCGAGCTCGAGGGGGTCCCGGAGTTCCGCAAGCACATCCACAACTCCGCCTACGCCGAGGGCTGGGGGCTCTACACCGAGCGGCTCGCCGACGAGATGGGCCTCTACTCCTCCGCCGTGGACCGGATGGGGATGTACGCCGCCGACTCGATGCGCGCCTGCCGGCTCGTCGTCGACACCGGCATCCACGCGCTCGGCTGGACCCGCGAGCAGGCGGTGGCCTACATGGTCGACAACTCACCGCTGGCCGACGCGATGGTCCGTCCCGAGATCGACCGCTACATCGTCACCCCCGGCCAGGCCTGCTCCTACATGGTCGGCCGGGTCGAGGTCGAGCGGATCCGGCGCGAGGCCGAGGCCCGCCAGGGGGCCTCGTTCGACGTCCGGGCGTTCCACTCCGCCGTGCTCGACTCCGGCTCGCTGCCGCTCGACGTGCTCGACCGGGTGGTCGCGGCCCGGCTCCCGTGACACGATGAGCCGGTGCTGACGAACCTGCCGACCCACCTGTCGCAGTGGTGGCCCGCCTGACCGGCGGACCACTGTTCTGACGCACCACCCAGAAACGGCCGCCCACGGGCGGCCGTTCTGCACGTCCCGACCTGTCCGCGGACCGGTCGTGGCCCGGGACGCCACCCGTGGGCCCACCTCACCAGGAGCCCACCATGGATCGATCCCGTCGCCTCTCCCTGCTCACCCCGAGCGGTCGCCTGACCCTCGGCAACTACCTCGGCGCGCTGCGCCCGATGGCCGAGCAGCAGGCTCGG
This sequence comes from Nocardioides sp. S-1144, assembly GCF_005954645.2. Lineage (NCBI taxonomy): Bacteria > Bacillati > Actinomycetota > Actinomycetes > Propionibacteriales > Nocardioidaceae > Nocardioides > Nocardioides dongxiaopingii. Next base: position 713,187 of record NZ_CP040695.2, on the reverse strand, counting down.
GCCGACTGCTTCTACGGCATCTCGGACCTGCACGCCCTCACCGTCGCCCACGACCCCGCCACCCTGCGGGCCACGGTCGCCGAGCAGGCGGCCGTCATGGTCGCCGTCGGGCTCGACCGGAGCACGGTGTTCGTGCAGAGCCGGGTGCCGGCCCACGCGCGGCTCGCCCAGCTGCTCGAGTGCGTCGTGACGACCGGCGAGCTGGGCCGGATGATCCAGTTCCGGACGAAGGGTCGCGGCGTCGCCTCGACCCGGACCTCGCTGCTCACCTACCCCGTGCTGATGGCCGCCGACATCCTGCTCTACCGGGCCGAGCAGGTGCCGGTCGGCGAGGACCAGCGCCAGCACGTCGAGCTGACGCGCGACCTCGCCGCGCGGTTCAACGCGACCTACGGGCCGGTCTTCACCGTGCCGGAGATGACCACGCCGCCGGTCGGTGCCCGCGTCATGGACCTGGCCGACCCCACCACGAAGATGAGCAAGTCGAGCACCCCCGGCAGCATCGGGATCCTCGACGACCCGGACACCATCCGGCGCAAGGTCGCCCGGGCCGTCACCGACAGCGACGTCGGGCCGGACGCCGTCCGCCCCGACCGCGACGCCAAGCCGGGCATCACCAACCTGCTCGACGTCCTCGCCGCGTGCGGGGGGTCGGCCGCCGGGATCACGACCTACGGAGCGCTCAAGGCCGCCGTGACGGACGCGGTCGTGGCCGAGCTGGAGCCGGTTCGCCGGCGCTGTGCCGAGCTCGTCGCGGACCGGACCCACGTCAGCGACGTCGTCGACCGGGGCACCGCACGAGCGTGCGCCGTGACGGAGCCGGTCCTGGCCGCGGCGGCGGCCGCCATCGGGCTCTGAGCCGACCGGGATCCGCCACGTCGGGGACCCGGGCCGCGGGCGTCCGGGATCCCCGACGACGGGGCGACGTTTGAACACGTTCAATTCGTGCTAGGTTCTGAACGCGTTCAAATCACTCTCAAGGAGACCTGTCATGGACTGGACCGTCGCGACCTACCTCGCCTACCTGCTCATCGCCATCCCGCTCACCGTGTGGGTGGCGACGACGCTGTCGCGTCACGGCGGGGTCTTCCTCGAGGAGGTCTTCGGCGAGCACGAGGACGTCGCCGAGGCCGTCAACCGGCTCCTCGTCGTCGGCTTCTACCTGCTGAACCTCGGCTTCGTCAGCCTCTACCTGCGCAACGGCGGCGAGGTCGCCGACCTGCGCGGCCTGGTCGAGCAGCTCAGCGTGAAGATCGGCGTCGTGACGCTCGTGCTCGGCGTCCTGCACTTCCTCAACGTCTGGGTGTTCAGCTCGATGCGCCGCCGTCAGCGGATCGACGCCTACCGCGCCGCGCCCGTCGCGCCCCAGAGCTACGTCCCGCCGATGCCCGCCTTCCCGGCGTCCTGACAAGTGCGCCTCACCGTCCTGTACGACGCCGCGTGCCCGCTCTGCTCCCGGTTCCGGGCGTGGCTGGCCGCGCAGCCCCTGCTCGTGCCGGTGCGACTCGTGCCGGCCGGGTCACCCGAGGCCCGGGCCCTGTTCCCGACGCTCGACCACGCCCGCACGCTCGCGGAGGTCACGGTCGTCGGCGACGACGGGTCCATGTGGACCCACGAGCGGGCGTGGGTGATGTGCCTCTGGGCGACCGGGGCGCACCGAGGGCTCGCCGAGCGGCTGGCCCGCCCGGCCTGGCTCCCGCTCGCGCGCGGTGCCGCGGGTACCGCGGCCGGGCTGCGCCACCTGATGGCGCCGGGCGGCGGCACGGGGGGTGACTACCCTGACGACTGTGCCGGATCCTGCTCCCCGCGCGTCGCTCACCAGCAAGGCTGAGCAGACCCGCGCCACCATCGCGGACGCCGCGCTGCGGCTGTTCCGTCGCGACGGCTACGACCGCACCACCATGCGCGCCATCGCCGGCGAGGCCGGCGTCGCGGTGGGCAACGCCTACTACTACTTCGGCTCGAAGGAACACCTGATCCAGGCGTTCTACGACAGCATCCAGGTCGAGCACGCCGAGGCGGCCGGCGCCGTCCTCCAGCGCGACCGCGGCTTCGACGTCCGCCTGCGCGGGGTCCTCGACGCCTGGCTCGACGTCGCGGCCCCGCACCACGAGTTCGCGGCCCAGTTCTTCAAGAACGCCGCCGACCCCGACAGCCCGCTGTCGCCGTTCAGCGCCGAGTCCACCGCGGCCCGCCAGGCCAGCACCGAGCTCTACCGGCGGGTCGTGGAGGGCTCCGACCTCAAGCTGGCCCCGGCCGTGCGGGCCGAGCTGCCCGACCTGCTGTGGCTGCTGCAGATGGGCTACGTGCTGTTCTGGGTGCACGACCGGTCGCCCCAGCAGGCGCGCACCCGGGCGCTGGTCGCCCGGTCGGTGCCGATCGTCGACCGGCTGCTGCGACTCTCCCGCCTGCCGGTGGTCCGCGGCGTCGTCGACGACGTCGTCGCCCTGGTCGCCGACCTGCGCACCGACTGATCCCCGCAGGGTCCCGGCGGGGCCCGGCACGGCCCCGGCCGGGCTCAGGCCATGAACGCCGCGACCACGCGGCCGAGCTCGTTGCCGGCGTCCTCCTGCAGGAAGTGACCGGCGTCGAGGAGCGTGGGGTGGTCGAGCAGGGCGGCACCGGGCACGTGCCCGCGCAGGATCGGCGCCATCGCCCCGGTGATCGGGTCGGAGTCGGAGAAGGCCACCAGGAACGGCCGGTCCCACTCCCCGAGGCTGCGCCACGCGGCGCGGTTGGCCTCGGTGGCCGGGTCGTCGGGCCGGGTCGGCACCAGGAGCGGCATCGCCCGCGGGCCGGCCTTGCTCGCCTCGTCGGGGAACGGGGCGTCGTAGGCCGCCCGGTCGGCGTCGGCGAGCCCGTGCCGACAGCCCGAGGCGACCAGCCGGCCCACGTCGAGCGTCGGCGCCGACTCCACGGCCCGCCGGAACTGCCACCAGACCTCCGGCATGTCGACGTCGCCGGTCGGCAGCCCGGTGTTGGCGGCCACGACGCGGGCGAAGCGGTCGGGGTGCTCGGCCACGAGCCGCAGCCCGATCAGCCCGCCCCAGTCCTGGCCGACCAGGGTGACGTCGGTGAGCGCCAGGTGGTCGACCACCAGGCGGCGGACCCACTCGACGTGGCGCGCGTAGGAGTGGTCGGCGACCGCCAGCGGCTTGTCGGAGCGCCCGAAGCCGATCAGGTCGGGCACGACGCACCGCACGCCCACGGCGTCGAGCTCGGCGACGACGTGCCGGTAGAGGTAGCCCCACGTCGGCTCACCGTGCAGCAGCAGCGCCACCGGCGCCGCGAGGTCGCCGGGGCTGCCGGTGTCGACGTAGGCCATCCGCAGCCCGTCGCCGACCTCGGCGTAGGCCGGCTCGGGCCAGTCGACGGCGGCGAAGCGGTCCTCGGGCGTGCGGAAGGCGTCCATCCGGCGAGTCTGGCAGCCCGGGCCACCCCTGGTGGGGATCCGCGAGCGCGGCCACCCCCGTAGCGTCGTGCCCATGAGCTACGCGCTGAGTCGCCTGATGAGCACCGCCACCGCCTCCTACGCCGGGTTCTGCTTCGTCCGCCCCGAGCACCTCGGCGTGGCGCTGGAGGCCGACAAGGACGAGCAGGCCGGCTACGACCTGCTCGCCGAGGTGTTCGGCGTCCGCGACCTCGCGATCAGCACGTTCGGCATCCTGGGCCGCTCGGAGCGCACGGTCCGCACCGCGATGTGGATCCGCATCCTGTGCGACGTCGGCGACGGCGTCGTGCTGGCCGCCCGCGCCGACGACGACGCGGTGCGCACCAAGGTGCTGGCCACCACCCTGTCGTGGGGCGCGCTCAACCTCGCCGCCCTCCAGGTCGACAAGCGGCGGGCCCGCCGGGCCGCCGCGGCCCGCGAGACCGCCGCGGTCACCGGGACCGCCGTCGCCGCGGTCGACCCCGCCTGACGGACGCCGCGCGGGCCCGCGTCAGCGCGCGGCGGCGTCCCGCTCGGCCAGCCCACCCAGGGTGCGGAGCTGCTTGCGGATCATCACCAGGTCGCCCCACGCGAGCGCGTGCGCGGCCACCCGGCCCGGTCGGCTCCCGGCGCCGACGGCGATCCGGCACACGATCCGGCTGCTGCCGGGCACCGGTCCCGGCTCGGCGGCGTAGGTCATCGCGATGCGGCCGAACGGTCGCGAGGTCCGCGTCACCCCGGTCCAGTGGTGCCCGTCGACCACGTCGACCAAGGCCAGCACCGTGGCCATCGTCTGCCCGGGCTCGAGCCGGTCGGCCCCGGGCGTGAGCTCGCGCGGCGAGCGGCGTCCGAGGTTGTCGACCCAGTCGTAGGAGTACGGCGCGACCGCCATCTGGCACAGCCAGCGCCAGACCACGGCGACCGGCGCATCGACGGGCGCGGCCCGCGTCATCAGCACGACCGGCCCGTCGACGGCCCGGTCGGCCGGGTAGGCGCGGGTCACCTCGGCCGCGGTCGCGCCCCAGACGAGCGGGAGCCGGCTCACCGGGCGGGGCCGCGGGTCACGGCGTGCCCTCGGCCAGCTCGCGCGAGCGGTTGCGGGCGGCCTCCATGGCGGCCAGGAACGCCGCGCGCACCCTGTGGATCTCCAGCTCGCGCAGCGCCGAGGCGGTCGTGCCGCCGGGCGAGGTGACCTGCTCGCGCAGCACGGTCGGGTGGGTGCCGGTCTCGCGGAGCATCTTGGCCGAGCCCACCAGGGTCTGGATCACCAGCTCGCTGGCGGTCGCGCGGGGCAGCCCGAGGTGGACGCCGGCCTCGATCATCGACTCGACGACGAAGAAGATGTAGGCCGGGCCCGACCCGGAGATCGCGGTGACGGCGTCCTGCTGGCGCTCGGGGATCCGCAGCACCCGGCCGACCGAGTCGAGCAGCGCCTCGGCCTCGGCGAGCTGCGCCTCGGAGCAGTGCGAGCCGGGCGAGATCGCCGACATGCCCTCGTCGACCAGGGCCGGCGTGTTGGGCATCACCCGGACGACGGCGACACCGTCGGGCACCCGCGACTCGATGAAGGAGGTGGTGATGCCCGCGGCCAGCGACACGAGCAGCTGCCCGGCGCGCAGCGACGGCGCGATCTCGGCGAGGACGTCGCCCATGTCCTGCGGCTTGACGACGAGCGCGACGGTGTCGGCGCGCGCGGCGGCGTCGACGTTGGAGACGACGGCGACGCCGTAGCGCTCCTCGAGCTCGCGGGCCCGCTCGGCCCGCTTCTCCCCCACCATCAGCCGGTCGACGCGGCGCCCGGCACGGACCAGGCCGGACAGGAGGGTCTCGCCCATGACGCCGGCGCCGATGATGGCCGTCGCGTTGCTCTCGCTCATGGGGAGAACCTACGGCCCGTCACTTCTTCGAGATCAGCGACCGGAGGAAGAAGGTCAGGTTCTGGGGGCGCTCGGCGAGGCGGCGCACGAGGTAGCCGTACCACTCCCCGCCGTAGGGCACGTAGACGCGCACCCGCTCCCCCGAGCCCGCGAGCCGGCGCTGCTCGTCGGGACGGATGCCGTAGAGCATCTGGAACTCGTAGCTGCCCTGCGGCCGGCCGTAGCGGCTGGCGAGCGACCCGGCGATCGCGATCATCCGTGGGTCGTGGGTCGCGATCATCGGGTAGCCCTCGCCCGCGAGCAGGACCTTGAGGCACCGCACGTAGGACTTGTCGACGTCGATACGGTCGGTGAAGGCGACGTCCTCGGGCTCGTTGTAGGCGCCCTTGCACAGCCGCACCCGCGACCCCTCGTGCGCCAGCGAGCGGCAGTCGGCCTCGGTGCGGTGCAGGTAGGCCTGGAGGACGGCGCCGGTCTCGGGGAAGTCCTTGCGCAGGTCGCGCAGGACGGCGAGGGTCCGGTCGGTCGTGGTGTGGTCCTCCATGTCGAGGGTGACCGTCGTGCCGGCGTTGCGGGCGGCCCGGCAGATCACGCGGGCGTTCTCGAGGGCGACCCGGTCGCCGACGTCGGGCAGCGCCTGACCGATCGCGGAGAGCTTGACCGAGACCTCCGCGTGCCGCGCCAGCCCGCGCTGGGCGAGCGCCTGGAGCACCTCGACGTAGGCCGCCACGGTGGCGTCGGCCCGGGCGACGTCGAGGGTGTCCTCGCCGAGGAAGTCGAGGGTCACGGCCAGCCCGTCGTCGACGAGCGTCGCGGCGGCCTCGACGACCGCGTCGGTCGTCTCGCCCGGGACGTAGCCGGTGACGATCCCGGACGTGACCGGGAGCGTGCTGACGACCTTCTTGACCCCGCTGCTGCGGGAGAGGAGCAGGATCGGCTGGCGGAGCAGGGACATGGACCCAGGCTATGCCGGACCCGTCCGCCGGGGTACCGGACCCACGGCGCCCCTCCTACGCTGCACCCCATGTCGCGACTGCACGACGCCCTGCCCGCCCACCCCGTCGCCGTCCCCGACGAGCTCGAGGCGGCCTGGAGATGGATGGAGGCCCGCGGCCACGGGGGCGGCCCCGACGAACGCCCCCACCTGACCGCGTACGCCGGCACCCGCGTCCTCGGTCCCGTGTTCACCCCCGGCACGCTCGCGGGCTGGTTCGCCCCCGACAGCGCCGCCGCCGCCCGGGTGCGCCCGGTCGCGGAGGCCGGCGGCGACGGCTCGCTGCTCGCCCTCTGGTCGGACGACGAGGGGCTCACCCGCGCCGTCGTCCTGGGCTCCGACGGCGACGCGCACCAGGTCGCCGGGTCGGCGGTCGAGCTGCTCACCCTGCTCGCGATCGGCTACGTCGAGGTCACCGGGCACGAGCTCGGGCTCCCCCCGGACGACGAGGACGCGGTCGAGGCGGTCGCCGACTTCCGCGCGTGGGTCGGCGCGACGTTCGGCGTCGAGGTGCCCCCGGAGTGGCCGGCTTCCGAGGACGACGACTTCTCGGCCTGGGTGCGCCGCCAGCTCGGCCGGCCCGACCCGGGACCCGCAGCGGTCCCCGCCCCGGGCGGCGGCTCGGGCAGCGGTTCGGGCAGCGACGTCAGTGGCGACATCGAGGTCGTCCTCGCCGCCCTCGGCACCCCCGACGGGTCCCCGGAGGTCCGGGCGCTGGCCGACGTCCTCGGCGTCGAGCCGGTCGACGGGGGGCTGCGCCGGGCCGGGCGAGCTCTGCGGGCGCGCGACGCGGAGGTCCGCTTCGAGCGCGGCGCACTGACGGTGCTGTTCCTCGGCGAGACCCCGGTCGAACGGCTGGTCGCGGGCCTCCCGCCGGGGGCGCGGGCCGACGACGTCCTGGCGCTGCTCGGGGAGCCCGAGCGCCGCTCGGACGGCTGGCTCCGGTTCGTCGTCCGCGGCCGCTACCTGCACCTGGCCACCGACCCCGACGGCGAGATCGGCCGGATCACGCTGATGCTGGACGCGCCCGGCTAGCCCGCCGCGGCGCCCCCCGGGGGCGTACACCGGGAGGAGTACCTCTGTCCGGGGCCACAGCCGCAGCCACACCCCCAGGACGACGCGCCGACCCCGCCCCGGCCGCGAGGGTCGTGGCATGGACACCACCACCCCACCCCGGCCCGACGCGTCGCCCGGCCGCACCCGCTCCCGCCTGACGCGGCTCCTGCACACCCACCCCCGACGGTCCCTGCTGGCCGTCCTCCTCTTCCTGGTCGTCGCCGGCGTGCTCGGCGGCCCGGTCGCCGGGACGCTGGACTCGGACGGCGGCTTCGCCCCGGCCGACTCCGACTCCGCGCTCGCCGTCGAGCGGCTCGAGGAGGCCTCCGGACGGTCGCCGTCCGCCGGCATCGTCGCCCTCGTCGACACCGGCACCCCCACCGGCACGCCGGACGACGTCGAGGCAGCCGCCCGCACCCTGGCCGGCCTCGACGGCGTCGCCGAGGCGCTGCCGGCCGGGGCGTCGCGCGACGGCACGTCGGCGCTGGTCGTCGCCGTGCTCGACGCGACCGCCGACGAGGAGGCCGTCGCCGAGGCCGCGCTCGCGGCGTTCGAGGACGACGACGCGGTGACGCTGGGCGGCCCGGCCGTGACCGGACTCCAGATCGGCGAGCGGGTGGGCGAGGACCTCGGCCGCGCCGAGCTGCTGGCCTTCCCGGTCCTGGTGCTGCTGTCGCTGCTGTTCTTCGGTGGCCGGGCCGCCGTGCTGCCCCTGGTGGTGGGGGCGACCACCGTGCTCGGCACCTTCCTCGCGCTGGCCGGCGTCAACCAGGTCTACGGGCTGAGCGTCTTCGCCCTCAACCTCGTCATCGGCCTCGGGCTCGGCCTGGCCATCGACTACACGCTGTTCCTGCTCAGCCGCTACCGCGAGGAGCTCGACCGGCAGGGCCCGGGCCTCGGCGCGGTGCTGACGACGATGCGCACGGCCGGGCGCACCGTCGTCTACTCCGCCGCCACCGTGGCGGTCGCCCTCGCGACGCTCACCGTCTTCCCGATGGGCTTCCTGAAGTCGATGGGCCTGGCCGGTGCCGTCGTCGCCGTGGTCGCCGCCGCGGCCGCCCTGGTCGTCTCCCCCGCGATCTTCGGGCTGTGGGGCCCGAAGCTGGCCCGCCGGCGCCGCGGCGCCGCCGCCGGCTCGTCGGAGGGCCGCTGGTACCGCCTCTCGCACGCCGTGATGGCCCGGCCGGGCGCGGTCGCGGCCGTCACCGCCGTCGTCATGGTCGTGCTCGCGGCGCCCGCGCTGCGGGCCGAGTGGACACCGGTCGACAGCAGCGCCGTGCCGACCGACCTGAGCGCGCGCACCGTCGCCGACACCCTCGAGAACGAGTACGACGGCGCCGGCACCACCCCCGTGCTGGCCGCCGTCCGGGCCGACGGGGCCGACGAGGCCGCGTCGTTCGCCGGCGCCGCGTCGCAGCTGCCCGGCGTCCTCACCCCGGCCGAGGCCGTCGAGGTCGGGCCGGGCACCTGGCAGGTCGACCTCACCGTCGACGGCGACCCCGAGGGCGACGCCGCCCAGCGGGTCGTCGCCGAGGTGCGGGGGCTCGCCGGCGACACGGGCACCGACGTCCTGGTCGGCGGTCCGGCCGCGGAGTTCGTCGACCAGCAGGCCGCGATCGGCGACGCCCTGCCGCTGGCCGCGGGGCTGCTCGTGCTCCTCACCGTCCTGGTGCTCTGGCTGATGACCGGTTCGGTCGTGCTGCCGGTCAAGGCCGTGGTGATGAACACCCTCACCGCCGGGGTCGCCCTCGGCGCGCTCACCTTCGTCTACCAGGACGGCCGGCTCACCGGGCTGCTCGGCTACACGCCGAACGGCGGCGTCGAGCCCACCAACTTCCTGGTGGCCGCGGCCGTTGTCTTCGCCCTGTCGACCGACTACGGCGTCTTCCTGCTCGGCCGGATCAAGGAGGCCCGGGAGTCGGGGCTCACCGAGCGCGAGGCCGTCGCGACCGGGCTGGGCCGCACCGGGAGCGTCGTCACCGCCGCCGCCATCCTGCTCGCGGTCGCGATCGGGGCGTTCAGCACCAGCTCGATCTCCTTCATCCAGCAGATCGGGATGGCGACCGCGGTCGGCGTCCTGGTCGACGCCTTCGTCGTCCGCTCGTTCCTGGTGCCGGCCCTGATGGGCCTGCTCGGCAAGTGGAACTGGTGGTCGCCGATGCCGCTGCGCCGCCTGCACGACCGGATCGGCCTCTCCGAGGGCGAGCCGGTGCCCGTGGAACTGGTCCGGGTCCTGGCAGGTACTCCCTGAGGACGACGACCGACCGGGTCCACCGCCGCTACGGTCGGGGCGTGACCCGCCTCCCGCCGCTGCCGCCACGCGTCCTGGACGTCGTGGCGGCAGCGGCGTGCGTGGCCGCGATGAGCGTCGAGCTCGCCCGCAGCACGAAGTCCGAGCCGAGCGTCCCGGGCGTCGTGGCGATCGTGCTGGCGTCGCTGCCGGTGCTCCTGCGCCGCGACCGACCGGTGCCGGCGATGGTCGCCGCGGTGGTCGCGCTCGTCGCGGTCACCAGCACCTCCGACATCTACCAGACGATCCCGGCCCCGGCGATGGTCTGCGGCTACGCCGTCGCCGACCGCCTGGGGCGGCGCGCCGCCCTGTGGACCGGCGTCCTCACCGCCCCGGCGGTGGTCGCGATCCTGCTCACCTACAGCCCGCACCCGCTCCTGGGCTGGGACACCGCGAAGAACCTGGGCCTGGTCGCGCTCCCGCTCGCGCTCGGCGTCGCCGCCCACGACCGCCGGTGCTACACCGCCGTCCTGGTCGAGCGCGCCGAGTCGGCCGAGCGCAGCCGCGAGGAGGAGGCGCAGCGCCGGGTCGGCGAGGAGCGGCTGCGGATCGCGCGCGACGTCCACGACGTCGTGGCGCACGCGATGGTGGCGATCAACGTGCAGGCCGGTGTGGGGGCCCACCTCCTCGAGCGCGACCCCGAGCGGGCCCGCGCCGCGCTGCGCGACATCAAGCGGGTCAGCGGTGAGGCGCTCGGCGACCTGCGCGCCATGCTGGGGCTGCTCCGCGACGACGACCACGACAGCCCCGTCCGTCCGGTGCAGGGCCTGGCGGAGATCGACGACCTGCGCGACGGGCTCGACTCGGCCGGCGTCGACCTCGACGTCCGGATCGACCCGGAGGTCACCCACGTCCCGGCGAGCGTGGGGGCGACCGGCTACCGGATCGTGCAGGAGGCGCTGACCAACGTGATGCGCCACGCCGGCCCGACGGCCGCGCGGGTCCACGTCAGCCGCACCGGCGACGTCGTCCTCATCGAGGTAGAGGACGACGGCGGCGCGGCCCCGGCCGCCCTCGACGGCACCGGCTCGGGCAACGGGCTGCGCGGCATGCACGAGCGGGCGGCCGCCGTCGGCGGCACCCTCGAGGCGGGCCCGCGGGACGAGGGCGGGTGGCGCGTCCGCGCGTCGCTGCCGGCGGGCGCACCGTGACCGGCGCCGTCCGGGTGCTGCTCGTCGACGACCAGACGCTGGTGCGCGCCGGGTTCCGTGCCCTGCTCGACTCCGAGCCCGACATCGAGGTCGTCGGGGAGGCCGTCGACGGCGAGCAGGCCGTGGCGCTCGCCCTCGCCACGACGCCGGACGTCGTGCTGATGGACATCAGGATGCCGCGGGTCGACGGGCTCCAGGCCACGGCCCGGATCACCGGCGACGCGCGCCTGCGCGGCACCCGGGTCGTCGTCCTGACGACGTTCGAGCTCGACGAGTACGTGTTCGGGGCGCTGCGGGCCGGCGCGTCGGGGTTCCTGCTCAAGGACATCGAGCCGGTGGCGCTGATCGACGCCGTTCGCCTGGTGCACGACGGTCAGGCGCTGCTCGCGCCGCAGGTCACGCGGCGTCTGATCGAGGCCTACGTGGCGACCGGCGTCCCGGAACCGGTACCCGCACCGGCTCCGGACACCTCGCGCCTGGCCGACCTCACGCCCCGGGAGCGAGAGGTCCTCGCCCTGGTCGGGCGAGGCCTCTCGAACCACGAGATCGCCGCGCACCTGGTGCTGTCGCCGCTGACGGCGAAGACCCACGTGTCACGGCTGTTCACCAAGCTGGGCGCGCGCGACCGCGCCCAGCTCGTGGTGACCGCCTACGAGACGGGGATCCTCGACGCGTGACGCCGAACGTCCGGGTGCCCGGACGGACCGGACGGGACCCGACGGACCGGGCCCGAACGACGGCGCGACGACGCAGCCCCGAGCCGGGTGCGCGCGAGCGCGCCCGGTCGGGGCTGCGTGAGGTTCTGGCGGAGGAGCGTCAGCGCGCGAGGTGGAAGCTCCGGGCACCCGGGCGGACCTCGACCGGGGCGTCACCGGGGGTGCCGTTCCCCGTCATGGACGCCAGCGCGGGTCCACCGGACGTCAGCAGCGCCATGAAGGCCAGGTGGTCGCCGACCGTCCCGGGCTCGAAGACCACGCTCACGGTGCAGGATCCGCCGGCCGGGATCGGCCGCGGCGCGCCCGTCTCGAGGTTGTAGTCGTCGCAGGTGAAGTCGTCGTCGAAGGCGAAGTAGAAGCTGTCGGTGTCGCTCAGCAGGCCGTCGACGACCGCCACGTCCTCGTCGCTGTCGTTGTGGAGCACGAAGGTCCGCAGCGCCTCGTCCGACACCTCGACGTCGCCGAAGTCCTGGCTGCTCGGGGCGAAGCGCACCGGCGCGACCAGGTCGACGCCGGCGACGGCGCCACGGGCACCCGTGGCGACGAGCCGGTCGGAGGCGAAGGGGTTGCTGCCCTCGGTGCGGACGACGTCGACGGTGCAGCTGCGACCGGGCGCGAGGGAGCCGGTGCAGGTGGTGGCCGCCACCTCGAAGTTGGTCGACGGGTCAGCGGCCCGGCGCGCGAGCAGGGGCGGGAGGTTCGACTCGCCGGCCTCGATGGCGAGGCGCAGCGCGCCGGTGCGGGCCTGGCCGGTGTTGGTGAGCACGACCCGGGCGGACTCGGCCGGGGCCTCGGCGCGCAGCCCGGCGACGTCGCGGAACGACCGGCCCTCCGGCAGGAACTCGTCGGGCAGCGGGACGGGGACGACGTCGTCGGCCGGGGTGAGCCGGGCGGGGGTGATGGTGACGGCCGCGCGCGGGGTCACCGCGGTCGAGGTGCACACCGCCTGCGGACGACGCGAGTAGCACACCCGCACCCGGTAGTCGCCCTCCACGAACCGCTGACCGACCCGGCGGGTCGCCTTCGCGGTGAGCGAGTCCCCGGCCGGCAGCCGGCGCACCGCCGCACGGCCGAACAGCGCACGCTTGCTGCCGTCCTGCGGGAGCAGGTAGAAGCGCACGAACTGCGCCGAGCGCGGGAAGGCGGTGCGGTTCTTCAGCGTGTAGCCGACGGTGACCTCGGTACCCAGGGCCGTCGGGGCGTAGGAGGTCGTGAGGTTGGTGACCTGCACTCGCTTCGGGGCAGCGGCCGGGGCCGTCTCGGCCGCAGCGGTGGAGGGCAGCCCGGTGAGGGTCGCCGCGGCGACCGCGGCGAGCAGGGACAGGGAGACGAGCGGGGTTTTCAGCACGAGCGACATCGTGGCCGCGCCACCCCACGCTGTCCGGCGAACCGCTGAAGTCCACCCGATCGGCCACCCGCCCCCCACCGACCGGGCCATCTCGTCCACCGACGCCTGGGGTGGAGCGTGGCCGGGCCGGGCCGGGCCCGATGGGTCGGGCCGGCTACGACCCGGCGTCCGGCGTCGCGACGACGAGGTGCTCGCGCGCGAACTCCAGCGACTCGCGCAGGTCCGCCTCGCGCTCCTCCCGGGTCGAGCAGCGACGGGTGTTGATCTCGACCACGACGTCGCCCTCGAACCCGGAGGAGGCGACGTGGCGCAGGAAGCGGGCCGCGCCCATCGCGCCGCGGCCGGGCACCAGGTGCTCGTCCTTGGCCGAGCCGCTGCCGTCGGTGAGGTGCACGTGCCGCAGCCGGTCCCCGAGGCGCTCGGCCATCTCGACGACGTCCGAGCCCGCGATCGCCGCGTGCGACAGGTCGATCGTGGTGTTCTCGTAGGGCTCCTCGGAGGGGTCCCAGCCGGGCAGGTACATCTCGGCGCCGCGCTTCCTCGTCGCCCGCCACGGGTACATGTTCTCGACGGCGAACCGGATCCCGGTGGAGTTCTCGAGGGCAGCGATGCCGTCGACGAAGTCGCGGGCGTACTCCTTCTGCCAGCGGAACGGGGGGTGCACGACCACCACCTCGGCGCCGACCGCCGCGGCCATCTCGGCCGAGCGCTGCAGCTTGCCCCACGGCTCGGTGCCCCAGACCCGCTGGGTGAACAGCAGGCACGGCGCGTGCACGGCACAGACCGGGATCCCGTGGTGCTCGGCGAGCTGCGCGACCGCCGAGGTCTGCTGGCTGAGCGCGTCGATGCCCACCATCACCTCGACGGCGTCGTACCCGAGCGAGGCGGCGTAGGTGAAGGCGTGCGCGGTCGACTCGGGGTACACCGAGGACGACGAGAGTCCGATGCGGGTCACGGGCTCAGACGACGCTGAAGCGGTCGATGCGCTCCAGGATGACGCCCTCGCGCAGCGCCCACGGGCAGACCTCGAGCTCGGCGAGGTCGAAGATGTCCATGCACGCCTCGGCGACGAGCGCGCCGGCGACGATCTGGTGGGTGCGGCTCGGCGAGACGCCGGGCAGGTCGGCCAGCTCCTGGGGCGTCATCGCCACGAGCTTGGGGATCCAGGTGCGCAGGGCGGCCAGCGGCAGGGTGCGGGGCACGAGGCTGCCCTCGGCCGACGGGGCGGCGCCGCAGATGCGGCCCAGGGACCGGAAGGTCTTGGACGTCGCGGCCGCCTTGTGCGGCCGGCCGGTGCGCAGCAGGTTGCCGGCGTCGCGGGCGATCTCGGCACGGATCGTCTTGCGGATCGACTTCAGCGCGTCCTCGTCGGGCCGCTCGGCGAAGTGGGTGCGGGCCAGCCGGGCCGCGCCGAGCGGGAGCGACCAGGCGACGTCCGGGCGCTCGTCGCCGCCGGAGGCGATCTCGAGGGAGCCGCCGCCGATGTCGAAGACGGCGAGCCGTCCGGCCGACCACCCGAACCACCGGCGCACGGCGAGGAACGTCAGCCGCGCCTCGTCCTCACCGGAGAGCACCTTGATGTCGACGCCGGTCCGGTCGCGCACGTGGGCCAGGACGTCGTCGCTGTTGACGCTGTCGCGCACCGCGGAGGTCGCGAAGGACAGCATGTCCTCGCACCCCTTGTCGTCGGCCACCCCGATGGCCTCGGCCGTGAACGTCGTGAGCAGGTCGATCCCGGTCCGGGTCACCGCGCCGTCGCCGTCGAGGTGCTCGGCGAGCCGCAGCGGTTGCTTGTAGGAGTAGGCCGGCAGCGGGGCCGCTCCGCCGTGGGCGTCGACCACCAGGAGGTGGCCGGTGTTGGAGCCGATGTCGAGGACGCCCAGACGCATGGCGCCAACGCTACTCCCGGCGGCCCCGGGTCCCGTCGGGGTCGGTGGACGACGACCGACCAAAGTCACGCCCGGGCGAGACTCCGGCACGATCCGGCGCCCCCGTCCCCCGCCGTAGCGTCGACGACGTGGTGGTGCAGCGGTGGGACCTCGTGACCCCCGAGGCGCGCCACCGCGTCGAGGCCGACACCGGCGGGTGGCGCAAGCACCTGCGCTGGTGGGTCGACGACGTGCTCGTCGCCGACGTGCGCACCGCCGACGACAAGGTCGAGCTGGGGCCCGACGACGCCGACCGGGCCGACACCCTCGGTCGGGTCGCCCTCCGCTTCAGCTCGCTCGGCCGGCCGCGTCGGGCGACGTGGCACCCGCCGGGCGAGCGCGGCGGGGCGGCGCTCGGGCTGGGGGGCACCGACCTCGAGCCCGAGCCGGGCTCCCCCCGCCGCCGCCCACGAGGACCAGGTCCGGCTGCACCCGAACCGGTACGCCGCGCAGCGCACGCTCGCCGCCGTCGCCGCGATCGTGCTGCCGATCCTGCTCGGGCTCCTCGCCGTCCGGCTCGCGGTGCGGGTCCCGTGGCCCGACCTGCCCTCGATCCCGTGGCCCGACCTGCCCTCGCTCCCCTCGCCCGACCTGCCGGGAGTCCCCTGGCCCGACCTGCCCTCGGTCCCCTGGCCCGACTGGACCCTGCCGGGGTGGCTGGCGTGGCTGCTCGACCGGGCGAGGTACGTCTGGCCGGTCGTGCTCGCCTACGTGCTGGCCCGCCGCGAGATCCGGCGCCGGCGGGTCCAGGACGAGGGGCGTGGCCCGGTCGCAGGCTCCGCGGACGGCCCGGGTCGAGACGGCGGGGGCCGCGACGAGGACGAGCCGCGGGACCGGCCGTAGGCTCGACCGCATGCCCGAGGTCGACCTGGTCTTTCCGCGCGCCTACGTGGAGTTCGCCAACCCGGCCGACGACACCGAGGTGATGCGCTGCGACCTGACCTGGCTGACCAGCAGCTACACGTGCATCTTCGGCCAGGGCTGCCAGGGCATCTACGCCGACGCCCCCGACACCGGCTGCTGCACCCTCGGCGCGCACTTCGCCGACGCCGACGACGAGGAGCGGGTCGCGGGATTCGTGGAGCAGCTCGACCCGACCCAGTGGCAGTTCCACCCCGGCCGGCCGGTGGTGCGGGAGGACTGGGTGGAGACCGACGCCGAGGGCGACCGCAAGACGCTCGCCGTCGTCGTCGACGGCCAGCAGGCCTGCGTGTTCCACAACCGCACCGACTTCGCGCCCGCCGGCGGCGCCCCTGGCTCCGGCGGCGCGGGCTGCGCGCTGCACGGCCTGGCGCTGCAGCAGGGGCGCAACCCCCTCGAGACCAAGCCGGACGTCTGCTGGCAGCTGCCGATCCGGCGCACCTTCCGCGAGGTCGAGCGCACCGACCAGACGTCCTACACCGAGGTCTCGATCGGCGAGTACGACCGCCGCGGCTGGGGACCCGGCGGCCACGACCTCGACTGGTACTGCTCGGGCAACACCGAGGCCCACGTGGCCCTCGAGCCCGTCTACGTCACCCACGAGCCCGAGCTCACCGAGCTGATGGGCGCGGCGGCCTACGCCGAGCTGGTCCGCCACTGCGAGGCCCACCTCCGCTCCCGCTCCGCGCTCGCCCTGCACCCGGCCGACCCCCGCTGACCTGCTGACCGCCCCTGCCCGGCGAACTCGGTTCGACCGGTCGGGAACCCGGTCGAGACCGTCGACCACCCCGCACCACCCCGCACCACCGGCGGCGGGACGCACGGCGTCGTATCTCGATGTCAAGACACCCCGACCCCGGCGTCCGGTCCGTACGAGGGTTTACCCACACTGTTGGGCATGCGCCTCGACCATCTCTCGTTCGCCGCCGGTCCCGATGGTCTCGCTGCCACCGCCGCAAACCTCGGTGGCCTTCTCGGGCGAGAATTCGACGACGGCGGGATCCACCCCCGCTTCGGCACCCGCAACATGACCCTGCCGATGGCCGGCAACACCTACCTCGAGGTGGTCGAGGCACTCGACCACCCGGCCTCCGACAAGGCCCCGTTCGGCCAGGCCGTCAAGGCCCGCTCCAACGCCGGGGGCGGCTGGCTCGGCTGGGTCGTCGCGGTCGACGACATCGCGGTCGTCGAGGAGCGCCTCGGCCGCGCCGCGGTGGCCGGCAACCGGCACCGCCCCGACGGCACCGAGCTGCTGTGGAAGCAGATCGGCGTCAACGGCCTGCTCTCCGACCCGCAGCTGCCGTTCTTCGTGCAGTGGGACAGCCCGGCCGCGATGCACCCCTCGGCCGGCGCCGACGCCGGCTGGTCGCTGGCCTGCCTCGAGATCGCCGGTGACCCCCAGCGCGTCAGCGAGTGGCTCGGCGAGACCGTCGAGGCGCCGCTCGAGGACGTCAAGGTCGAGTGGGTCGCCCCGCACGGCACGCCCGGCATCCTCGCGGTGCAGGTGCAGACGCCGTCCGGCCTGGTCCGCATCTGACCCCGCGCCCGACGGGGTCGCCCGGGCGCGCCCGCCCGCTCCGGGGGGCCGTGCCCAGCCCCAACATCTGGAAGCACACGGCGACCTACGAGACCGAGAACCGCGCCGTCGACCCGGACGGCGTCCTGTGGTCGACCCTGCGCTCGCTGGCGCCCTGGACCGGGCGCACCGTGCTCGACCTCGGCTGCGGCACCGGCTTCCACCTGCCGGCGTTCGCCGCGGACGCCGGCCGCGTCGTCGGCGTCGAGCCGCACCCCGACCTGCTCGCGCTGGCGCGGCGGCGCACCGCGCGCCTCGACCACGTGAGCGTCCTGGCCGGCACCGCCCAGGCGGTGCCGCTGCCGCCGTCCTCGGTCGACGTCGTCCACGCCCGCTGGGCCTACTTCTTCGGTCCCGGCTGCGAGCCCGGCCTGGCCGAGCTCGACCGCGTCGTCCGCCCCGGGGGCACCGCAGTCGTCGTCGACAACGACGGCTCCCGGTCGACGTTCGGGGCCTGGTTCCGTCGCGGCTACCCGCACCTGCCCGCCCCCGCGGAGGTCGAGCGGTTCTGGTCGACCCGCGGCTGGACCCGCACCCCGGTCGACATGGGCTGGCGCTTCGCCTCGCGCGCCGACCTGGAGGCGGTGGTCCGCATCGAGCTGCCCCCCGCCGTCGCCACCGAGGCGCTGCGCCACCACGACGGCCTCGAGGTCGACTACGCCGTCAACGTGTGGTCCCGGTCGTTCTGACCGACCGGGCCTCACCTACCCAATCCGCGCGATCGCGCCGTTTGGGTCGCCTTCACGGGGCCCGACCTACCCAATCCGCGCGATCGCGCCGTTTGGGTCGCCTTCACGGGGCCCGACCTACCCAAACCGCGCAATCGCGCCGTTTGGGTCGCCTCCACCGGGCCCCAGCTACCCAAACCGCGCAATCGCGCCGTTTGGGTCGCCTCCACCGGGCCCGACCTGCCCAAACCACGCGATCGCGCCGTTTGGGTCAGCCGGTGGACGGGCGGACGGTCAGCGACGGCGTCAACAGCAGGCCCTCGCCGACGTAGGACGGCGTGGCCAGCAGGTCCTCCAGCGAGCGGACGACGGCGACGGCGACCTCCTCGAGCGGCTGGCGCACCGAGGTGAGGCCGGGGTGCACGACCTGGGCGACCTGGGAGTCGTCGAAGCCGGCGACGGCGATGTCGCGACCCGGCTGCAGGCCGCGCTCGGCGAGGGTGTGCAGGACGCCCATCGCGAGGGTGTCGGAGGCGCAGACGAAGGCCGAGGGGCGGGCCTCGTCGAGGAGTACCGCGCTGGCCTCGCGGCCGCTGCTGACGGTGTCCTCGACCCGCGAGGCCATGCCGGTGGTCGACAGGCCACGCTCGTGCAGGGCCCGGCTCCAGCCGGAGCGGCGGTCCTCGCCGATGAAGGAGTCCTTGCGCCAGCCGATCCAGGCCACGCGCGTGTGGCCCTTGTCGAGCAGGTGCCGGGTGGCCATCTCCGTGCCGGCCGCGCCGTCGACGTCGACCCAGGGGTGGCGCGCGTCGGGGTCGTCCCAGGGGCGGCCGAAGGCGACGAAGGGCGCGCGGCGCTCCCGCAGCCAGGTGGCCTGCGGGTTGCCCAGGTAGGTGTCGGTGACGACGAAGGCGTCGACGGCGGTCGAGCGCAGCAGGTCCTCGTAGCCGTCGATCGCGGCGTGACCCTCACCCGAGAAGAGCAGCACGTGGTAGCCGGCCTCGCGCGAGGTCCACACCAGGGAGTGGACGAACCGGTCGCCGACGGCGGTGGCGTTGCCCTCCAGCACCGGGCTGAGCCGCAGCCCGACCAGGTGCGAGGCGCGGGTGCGCAGGTTGCGGGCGGCCCGGTTCGGCACGTAGCCGAGCTCGGCGATTGCCTCCTGCACCCGCAGCAGCGTGTCGGGGCGCAGCAGGTCGGGGTTGTTGACGGCGTTCGAGACGGTCTGGCGCGACACCCCGGCGCTCTCGGCGACGTCGGCGAGGGTGGGTGCGGCCACGGGCATCCGCGTCGTCATCCTGCTACCCCTCACCCTCGCCCCCGTCCGAGCCCTTGAACGATCCAACCCGGAGTGTAGCCGCGGCGCGCCGCAGTGTGCGTCGTCCTGCCGGGTGACCGGTCCCCGCGCGTCGACGCGGTGCCGGGAGGCTGTCGGTGGGCTCGTCTAGCGTTCTCGCCATGCCCCGGTCCACCACCAAGCCACCCCGCCCGCAGTACCGCTGTGCCGAGTGCGGGTGGGAGACCGGCAAGTGGGTCGGCCGCTGCGGGGAGTGCCAGGCCTGGGGCTCGGTCGCCGAGGCCGGCACCCCCACGGTGCGGGCGGCCTCCGGCCCGGTCACCACCGCCGCCGTCCCGATCGGGCAGGTCCAGGTCTCGGAGTCGGCCTTCCGCGGCACCGGCGTCCCCGAGCTCGACCGGGTGCTCGGCGGCGGCCTGGTTCCCGGGGCCGCCATCCTGCTCGCCGGCGAGCCGGGCGTCGGCAAGAGCACGCTGCTGCTCGAGGTGGCCGCGCAGACCGCCCGCGAGGGCCGCCGGGTGCTCTACGTGACCGGCGAGGAGTCGGCCGGCCAGGTCCGCATGCGCGCCGACCGCACCGGCGGCGTGCACGACCAGCTCTACCTCGCCGCCGAGACCGACCTCGGCGCCGTCCTCACCCACATCGAGCAGGTGCGTCCCGACCTGGTGGTCGTCGACTCGGTGCAGACGATCGGGGCCGCCGGCATCGAGGGCGTCCCCGGGGGCGTCACGCAGGTCAAGGAGGTATCGGCCGCGCTGGTGCGCGTCGCCAAGACCCGCGACATCGCCACCGTGCTCGTCGGCCACGTCACCAAGGACGGCGGCATCGCCGGTCCGCGCGTGCTGGAGCACCTGGTCGACGTGGTGCTGCACTTCGAGGGCGACCGCAACAGCCGGTTTCGGATGGTGCGGGCGGTGAAGAACCGGTTCGGCCCGGTCGACGAGGTCGGCTGCTTCGACCTCGGCGCCGACGGCATCACCGCCGTGGCCGACCCGACCGGGCTCTTCGTCGAGCACCTGCACGGGCGGGTCGCGGGCACCTGCGTCGCCGTCACCATGGAGGGCCGCCGCCCGCTGCTGGCCGAGGTCCAGGCCCTGGTGACGCCGTCCCCGCTCGAGCGACCGCGCCGCACCACCTCCGGCCTCGACGGCTCGAGGATCGCGATGGTCCTCGCGGTGCTCCAGCAGCACTGCGGCATCCGGCTGCACGGGCACGACGTCTTCGCCTCCACCGTCGGGGGCGCGCGGCTCTCCGAGCCCGCCAGCGACCTGGCCGTGGCCGTGGCGCTCGCCTCGGCCACCCACCTCACCCCGCCGCCGGTCGGCGTGGTCGCGATGGGCGAGATCGGGCTCTCGGGCGAGCTGCGCCGGGTGCGCGACCTGCCGCAGCGGCTCGCCGAGGCCTCCCGGCTGGGCTTCAAGATGGCCGTCGTCCCGGCCGAGCTGCACCTGCCCGACGCTCCCCGGTCGCACCGCACCGACCGGATGGTCGAGGGCATGCGGGTCGTCGAGGTCCGCGACGTCCTCTCGGCCCTGCTCCTGCTCAACCTCACCACGCGGTCCAAGCAGTCGTTGAGCGTGGTCGACGACGGTTAGGATTCGCGCGAGGCGTCGCTCGCGACGCCACCACGGGTGAAGGGGTGCCGATGACCGACGCACGCAGCGACGAGCAGCTGCGGCTACGGGCGACCCTCGCCCAGACCGCCCCGGGCACGGCCCTGCGCGACGGGTTGGAGCGGATCCTGCGCGGGCGCACCGGTGCGCTCATCGTCATCGGTCACGACCGCACGGTCGAGTCGATCGCCACCGGCGGGTTCGCCCTCGACGTCCCGTTCACCGCCACCGGCTTGCGCGAGCTGGCCAAGATGGACGGCGGGATCATCGTCGACAAGGACATCACCCGGATCATCCGGGCCGCGGTCCACCTGATGCCCGACCACACGATCCCCTCCGAGGAGACCGGCACCCGGCACCGCACGGCCGACCGGGTGGCCAAGCAGACCGGGTTCCCGGTGATCTCGGTGTCGCAGTCGATGCAGATCATCGCCGCCTACGTCGGCGCCACCCGTCACGTCCTCGAGGACTCCGGCCAGATCCTGTCCCGTGCCAACCAGGCGCTGGCCACCCTCGAGCGCTACAAGCTGCGCCTCGACGAGGTCTCGAGCACCCTGTCCGCGCTGGAGATCGAGGACCTCGTCACCGTCCGCGACGTCGCCGTCGTGGCCCAGCGCCTCGAGATGGTCACCCGGATCGCCCGCGAGATCGAGGACTACGTCCTCGAGCTCGGCAGCGACGGCCGGCTGCTCTCGCTGCAGCTCGAGGAGCTGATCACCGGCGTCGACGCCGAGCGCGAGCTGGTGATCCGCGACTACGTCCCGGCCGGACGCCGCAGCAAGAGCCCCGAGGTCCTCCTGGGCCGGCTCGAGGCGCTCTCGGCCACCGAGCTCGTCGACCCCGCCGCCGCGGCCCGCGTCCTCGGGCTCGGCACCGCCGAGCACCTCGACGGCGCCGTCGCCCCGCGCGGCTACCGCCTGCTCGCCAAGGTGCCGCGGCTGCCCGCGCCCGTCGTCGACCGCCTGGTCGACCACTTCGGCACGCTGCAGAAGCTGCTCTCCGCCGGCATCGACGACCTCCAGACCGTCGACGGCGTCGGCGAGCTGCGCGCCCGCAGCGTCCGCGAGGGTCTCTCCCGCCTGGCGGAGTCGACCATCCTCGAGCGGTACGTCTGACCGAGCCTCAGCCGCGAGCCCGGTCCCCGTTCGTCCGGTCCCCGTTCGTCCCGGCCCGGTTCGTGCCGGCCCGGTCCTTCTTCTTCTTCTTGGTCTTCTTCTTCTCGCCCTGGTCGGACTGGTCGGACTGGTCGGCGCCGGGCACCGCGGGCCCGACCGGCCCGTCCGCGACCGCGACGTCGGCCGGGTCGGTCAGCGTGAACGTGAGGGGGTCGGCGGGCTCGGCACCGTAGGCGGCCACCTGGACGTCGTAGGCCGCGGGCTCGGCCCAGGGCTGGCCGGCGGGACACTCGGGCGTCGACATCCGGCCGTTCCAGGTCAGGTCGAAGGTGGCAGTGGAGTCGCGACGGACGACGACCTCGGCGGTCGGCACCATCCGCGGGCACTCGCGGCTGGACCACACCTCGTCGCCGTCGTCGTCGAGGATCGTGACGGCCAGGCTGTCGCTGCTCAGCCGCCAGGTGCAGGCCTCGGCCACGAGCGTCTCCAGGCTGAGCCGGATCGTCGTGGACCGCCGGGCGACCGCGCCCGGCACCGACGGCATGACCTGCACGTCGGCGTCGACGCAGTCACCCTCGGGGTCGGGCGGCGCCGGCTCGGCGCTCGGCTGGGGCGCGGGCGTGTACCCGCTGTCGGGCAGGGGCACCGTCGTCGGCTGCCCGGCTGCGGGCCGGTTCTTGCGGCCCTTGCCCTTCCTCCCGGCGGGCGCCTCGCTCGGCTGGCCGCTGGCCTGCACCGCGGCGTCGCGGGCCGGCGGCGGGTCGTCGTCACCGCGCACCAGGTTGACCACGACCAGCACCAGCGCGAGCACGGTCCCGAGGACGAGCGCGCGGCGTCGCCAGTACACCGCAGGGGGCAGCGGTCCGCGCGTGGTGGGCATGACCACGAACGCTAGTCACCTCCCCGGCCCGATCGGTGACGCCACACCGACCTCCCCCGCCCCAACCGCCCCAACCGCCGCGAGGGCCACGCACCCGGACCGGGACCGCCGGCGGCCGGGCGCCACAATGGTGCGGTGCCCGACTCCGACCTCCACCTGCCGGTGCTGGGGTGGTACGCCGAGCACGCCCGGGACCTGCCGTGGCGGCGTCCGGGGACCTCGGCCTGGTCGGTGATGGTCTCGGAGCTGATGCTGCAGCAGACGCCGGTGAACCGGGTGCTGCCGGTGCACGAGGCCTGGATGGAGCGGTGGCCCACCCCGGGCGACCTGGCGGCGGCGAGCACCGGCGACGCCGTGCGGGCCTGGGGCCGGCTCGGCTACCCGCGCCGCGCCCTGCGGTTGCACGCGGCGGCCACGGCCATCACCGAGCGCCACGACGGCGTCGTCCCGGCCGAGTACGCCGACCTGCTGGCGCTGCCCGGCGTCGGCGACTACACCGCCTCGGCGATCGCGAGCTTCGCCCACGGCCGGCGCCACGTCGTCCTGGACACCAACGTGCGGCGGGTCCTGGCCCGCGCGGTCGGCGGGACCGAGTTCCCCGGCACCTCGATCACCCGCGCGGAGCGGGACGTGGCGACGGCCCTGCTGCCCGACGACGAGGCGACGGCGGCGACCTGGGCGGTGGCGACGATGGAGCTGGGCGCCCTGGTCTGCACGGCGGCGAACCCGCGCTGCGGGTCCTGCCCGCTCGCCGACCGGTGCGCGTGGCTCGCGGCCGGCCGACCGGCCCACGACGGCCCGCCCCGCCGGGCGCAGGCCTGGGCCGGCACCGACCGGCAGTGCCGCGGCCGCCTGCTCGCCGTGCTCCGGGACGCCGAGGGACCGGTGCACCGCAGCGTGCTCGAGGCCACCTGGTCCGACGTCCCGCAGCGCGAGCGGTGCCTGGCCTCCCTGCTCGACGACGCCCTCGTGGCCCGCACCGGCCCGGACACCTACGCCCTGCCCTGAAATGACGCCGACCCGTCACTGATCAGTGACGGGTCGGCGGTCGAGCTGGGTCAGAGGGCGCCGGCTGCGCCGCCCTCGGTCTCGGCCGGAGGGGCCTTCTTGATGTCGACGGGACCGTCCTCGCTGACGGGGGTCTCCCCCGCGCCGACCTCGACGGTCTCGAACGGCGGCAGGTCGGGCATCTCGCCCATCTTCTGCCCGACGAAGGTGAACTTCGCCGTCGGGCCCTCGCCCTCGACGTCGACCAGCACGATCTGACCGGGGCCGACCTCGCCGAAAAGCATCTTCTCGGCCATCGTGTCCTCGATCTCGCGCTGCACCGTGCGCCGCAGCGGGCGAGCACCGAGCACGGGGTCGAAGCCCCGCTCGGCCAGCAGGTCCTTGGCGGCCTGCGTGAGCTCGATCCGCATGTCGCGGTCGCGCATCCGCAGCTCGACGGAGGCGATCATGTTGTCGACCATCTGGACGATCTGCTCGCGGCTGAGCGGCGGGAAGACGACGATCTCGTCGACCCGGTTGAGGAACTCGGGCCGGAAGTGCTGCTTGAGCTCGTCCTGGACCTTCGCCTTCATCCGCTCGTAGGAGCCGGCCGCGTCGCCGGCCTGGTTGAAGCCCAGGTGGATCGACTTGTTGATGTCGCGGGTACCGAGGTTGGTGGTCATGATGATGACGGTGTTCTTGAAGTCGACCACCCGGCCCTGCGAGTCGGTCAGGCGACCTTCCTCGAGGATCTGCAACAGGCTGTTGAAAATGTCGGGGTGGGCCTTCTCGACCTCGTCGAAGAGCACGACGGAGAACGGCTTGCGCCGCACCTTCTCGGTGAGCTGCCCGCCCTCCTCGTAGCCGACGTAGCCCGGAGGCGAGCCGAAGAGCCGCGAGACGGTGTGCTTCTCGGAGAACTCCGACATGTCGAGCTGGATGAGGGAGTCCTCGTCGCCGAACAGGAAGTCGGCCAGCGTCTTGGAGAGCCACGTCTTGCCGACGCCCGAGGGCCCGGCGAAGATGAACGAGCCGCCGGGGCGCTTCGGGTCCTTGAGCCCGGCACGGGTGCGCCGGATCGCCCGGGAGATCGCCTTGACGGCCTCGTCCTGGCCGATGACGCGCTTGTGCAGCTCGTCCTCCATGTTGAGCAGCCGGGTCGACTCCTCCTCGGAGAGCTTGACGATCGGGATGCCGGTGGCGACGGCGAGGACCTCGGCGATGAGCTCCTCGTCGACCTCGGCCACCTCGTCCATGTCGCCGGCGCGCCACTGCTTCTCGCGCTCGGACTTGCGCAGCATGAGCTGCTTCTCCTCGTCGCGCAGGCGGGCGGCGGCCTCGAAGTCCTGGCCGTCGATGGCGCCCTCCTTGCGGGAGCGGACCTCGGCGATCTTGTCGTCGTACTCGCGCAGGTCGGCGGGCGCCGTCATCCGGCGGATCCGCAGCCGCGAGCCGGCCTCGTCGATCAGGTCGATGGCCTTGTCGGGCAGGAACCGGTCGGAGATGTAGCGGTCGGCCAGCGTCGCGGCGCTCACGAGCGCCTCGTCGGTGATCGTGACCCGGTGGTGCGCCTCGTAGCGGTCGCGCAGGCCCTTGAGCATCTCGATGGTGTGCGCGATCGAGGGCTCGGCGACCTGGATCGGCTGGAAGCGACGCTCGAGCGCGGCGTCCTTCTCGAGGTACTTGCGGTACTCGTCGAGGGTGGTCGCGCCGATCGTCTGGAGCTCACCCCGGGCCAGCATCGGCTTGAGGATGCTGGCGGCGTCGATGGCGCCCTCGGCCGCACCGGCACCGACGAGGGTGTGGATCTCGTCGATGAACAGCACGATGTCGCCGCGGGTGCGGATCTCCTTGAGCACCTTCTTCAGGCGCTCCTCGAAGTCACCGCGGTAGCGGCTGCCGGCCACCAGCGCGCCGAGGTCGAGGGTGTAGATCTGCTTGTCCTTCAGCGTCTCGGGCACGTTGCCGCGGACGATGTCCTGGGCGAGGCCCTCGACGATCGTCGTCTTGCCGACGCCGGGCTCACCGATCAGGACCGGGTTGTTCTTCGTGCGCCGCGACAGGATCTGCATGACGCGCTCGATCTCGGTCTCGCGACCGATGACCGGGTCGAGCTTGCTCTCGCGGGCGTCCTGGGTCAGGTTGCGCCCGAACTGGTCGAGCACCAGCGAGGACGACGGCGCGTCGCCGCCGCCGGACTGGGCGGCCGCCGCGGCCGTCGACTCCTTGCCCTGGAAGCCGGAGAGCAGCTGGATGACCTGCTGGCGGACGCGGTTCAGGTCGGCGCCGAGCTTCTGGAGGACCTGGGCGGCGACGCCCTCGCCCTCGCGGATCAGGCCGAGCAGGATGTGCTCGGTGCCGATGTAGGAGTGGCCGAGCTGCAGCGCCTCGCGCAGGGACAGCTCGAGCACCTTCTTGGCGCGCGGGGTGAAGGGGATGTGACCGCTGGGGGCCTGCTGGCCCTGGCCGATGATCTCCTCGACCTGCGCACGCACGGCCTCCAGGGAGATGTCGAGGCTCTCGAGGGCCTTGGCAGCGACACCCTCGCCCTCGTGGATCAGCCCGAGCAGGATGTGCTCGGTGCCGATGTAGTTGTGGGAGAGCATGCGGGCCTCTTCCTGGGCCAGCACGACCACCCGGCGAGCTCGGTCTGTGAACCGCTCGAACATGCGCATCGCTCCTCAAGTACGTGGGTCCCGCCCGCTCCTGGGTGGAGGGAGAGGTACGGGTGTTCTAACCCCGCTCCCAGCCTACGCGTTCCCTCTCACCCCGAAAGCCCGTCCGCTCTCAGCGAACAGGCGCCGGGCCGATGTCGAGAACCCGCGGTCGGCTCCGTCCCCGTGGTGAAGCGACCAGGATGGGTCGCACCACACACCCAGGAGACCCTCATGACGAAGTACCTGCTGCTCAAGCACTACCGCGGCGCGCCGGCCGCGGTGAACGACGTCCCGATGGACCGCTGGACGCCCGAGGAGATCTCGGCCCACCTGCAGTACATGGCCGACTACGCCTCGCGGCTCGAGGAGTCCGGCGAGTACGTCGACGGCCAGGCGCTCGCCGCGGAGGGCACCTTCGTCCGCTACGACGGCGAGGGCCGGCCGCCGGTGACCGACGGCCCGTTCCTCGAGACCAAGGACCTGATCGCCGGCTGGATGATCATCGACGTCGACTCCCACGACCGGGCGCTCGAGCTGGCCGCCGAGCTGTCGGCGGCACCGGGTGCCGGCGGCAAGCCGATCCACGAGTGGCTCGAGCTGCGCCCGCTGCTCCAGGCGCCGGCCAACGTCGAGGACTGACGGCGGGTGGACGAGGTCGCTCTCCGGAGCCTCACGCCGGGGGTGCTCGCCGTCCTCGTCCGCCGCGGGGCCGACTTCGCGGCCGCCGAGGACGCCGTCCAGGAGGCGCTGCTCGAGGCCGTGCGCGTCTGGCCCGACGACCCACCGCGGGAGCCGAGGGCGTGGCTCATCACCGTGGCCTGGCGCCGGTTCCTCGACGCGACCCGCTCGGAGGCGGCCCGCCGGCGTCGCGAGGAGGCGGTCGAGGAGGAGCCGGCACCCGGACCGGGCCCGGCCGTCGACGACACGCTCCGGCTGTACTTCCTGTGCGCGCACCCCTCGCTGACGCCGTCCTCGGCGGTCGCGCTCACCCTGCGGGCCGTCGGCGGGCTCACCACCCGGCAGATCGCCGAGGCCTACCTGGTGCCGGAGGCGACGATGGCCCAGCGGATCAGTCGGGCCAAGCGCACCGTCGCCGACGTCCGACTCGACCAGCCCGGTGACGTCGCGACGGTCCTGCGGGTGCTCTACCTCGTCTTCAACGAGGGCCACTCCGGCGACGTCGACCTCGCCGTCGAGGCGATCCGGCTGACCCGGCAGCTCGCGGCCGGGGTCGCGCCCGACCACCCGGGGTGGCCGGAGGTCGCCGGGCTGCTCGCGCTGATGCTGCTGCACCACGCGCGGCGTCCGGCGCGCACCGCGCCCGACGGCGCCCGGGTGCCGCTCGCCGAGCAGGACCGCCGGCGGTGGGACACCGCGGCGATCGCCGAGGGGGTGGAGATCCTGCAGGCCGCGCTCGCTCGCGACCGGCTCGGCGAGCTGCAGGCCCAGGCCGCCGTCGCCGCGCTGCACGCCGATGCCCCCTCCACCGAGGAGACCGACTGGGTGCAGGTCGTCGAGTGGTACGACGAGCTGCTGCGCCTGGCGGAGAGCCCGGTCGTCCGGCTCAACCGCGCCGTCGCGGTCGGGCACGCCGACGGACCGCGGGCCGGCCTGGCGGCCCTGGCCGCCCTCGACGAGACGCTGCCCCGGCACACCGCCGCCGCGGCGTACCTGCACGAGCGGGCCGGGGACCTCGCGATCGCTGCCGGGTTGTACGCCGAGGCCGCGCGCAGGGCGTCGGACCTGGCCGAGCGGGGGCACCTGGTGCGCCAGGCCGCCCGGCTGCACGGCCGGGCGGGCGCCTGAGGCCGGTCGGGCGGCTGCGGTCAGTTGGCGGCGTCGAAGGCCTCGCGCACCGCGCCCGGGATCCGGCCGCGCTCGGGGACGTCGAAGCCGTTGGAGCGGGCCCAGTCGCGGACCTCGGCGGCGCTGGTGCCGCCGGTGTCGGCCGGCGCCGAGGACTTGCGGGGGCCACGGCGCGAGCCGGCGACCCGGCGGGCGTTGCCGACGTAGCCGGCGAGCGCCTCGCGCAGCTCCTGGGCGTGGTCGTCGTTGAGGTCGATCTCGTAGCTGGCGCCGTCGAGGCCGAACGTCACGGTCTCGGTCGCCTCGGAACCGTCGATGTCGTCGACGAGAATGATGTTGACCTTCTGTGCCATTTCGAATTCCTTTTCGTGCAGCCCGAGAATACGGAGAATCTATTCGGTCGAATTGCAGTGTGGCACAAGTCAGGAGTTTCGCCGAAAGACCATCTCCAGGCCTATGTGGGTCAGCCACGGGTCGTGGTGGGTGAAACAGCCGCATTCCTCGCGCACCAGGTCGGCGAGGTAACCGGTCGAGATGACCGCGACCTCCCCGACCGCGTGACCGAGGTCGGCGAGCATGCGCTCGACGATCCCCTCGACCTGCGCGGCGGTGCCGAACACCACCCCCGACTGCAGCGCCTCGACGGTGTTGCGGGCGATCACCGAGCGCGGCCGCACGATCTCCACCTGGCGCAGCTGCGCGCCCCGCCGGCCCAGCGCCTCGAGCGAGAGCTCGATCCCGGGCGTGATCGCGCCGCCGACGTACTGGCCCTGGGCGTTGACCACGTCGAAGGTGGTGGCGGTGCCGCCGAAGTCGACGACGATGGCCGGCGAGCCGTACGAGGTGAGGGCCGCGAGGGAATTCACGATCCGGTCGGTGCCGACCTCGCGCGGATTGTCGGTGAGCACGGGAAGGCCGGTCCGGACACCGGGTTCGACCACGACGTGGGCGACGTCGGGGAAATGCCGAGCGAGCATCTCGCGCGCCGATTGCGTCACCGCCGGGACCGTCGAGCACACCGCGACGCCGTCGACCTCGCCGAGGTGGCGCCCGAGCAGGCCGCGCAGCAGCACCGCCCACTCGTCGGCGGTGCGGTGCAGGTCGGTGGAGACCCGCCAGTCGCGCGACACCACGCCGTCCTGCACCAGCGCCAGGACCGTGTGGGCGTTGCCCACGTCGATGGCGAGCAGGGGCATCACACGTCCTGGAGGTCGAGCCCGAGGTCGAAGACGACCACGGAGTGCGTCAGGGCGCCCACGGAGATGAAGTCGACGCCGGTGGCGGCCACCTCGGCGGCGCGGGCGAGGGTGAGCCCGCCGGAGGCCTCGAGCGTGGCCCGGGCCGCGCCCCGCTCGTCGTTGACCCGCACGGCCTCGGCCATCGTCGCGGTGCTCATGTTGTCGAGCAGGATCTCGGTGCAGCCCACGTCGAGCAGGTCGCGCAGCTGGTCGAGGTCGGTGACCTCCACCTCGAGCGGCAGGTCGGGGTGGGCCGCCCGCACCGCCCGGTAGGCCGGCACCGCGCCGCCGGCCGCGATCACGTGGTTGTCCTTGACCATCGCCTTGTCCGAGAGCCCGAACCGGTGGTTGACGCCGCCGCCGCAGCGCACGGCGTACTTCTGCAGGGCGCGCCAGCCCGGCAGCGTCTTGCGGGTGTCGAGCACCCGGGCCCGGGTGCCCTCGAGGGCGGCGACCCAGCGCGAGGTGGCCGTCGCGACCCCGGAGAGGTGGCTGGCGAAGTTGAGGGCGGTGCGCTCGGCGGTCAGCAGGCCCCGGGTGGGACCGGCGACCCGCATGACGACGTCGCCGGCGGCGACCCGGGTGCCGTCGGGCAGCCGGTCGGTGACCTCGACGTCGTCGCCCAGCACGATCCGGAAGACCAGCTCCGCGACCCCGAGACCGGCCACGACGCCGTCCTCCCGGGCGGCCAGGACGCCCTCGGCGCTGGCGTCGGCGGCGATCGTGGACTCGGAGGTCACGTCGACGGCGCCGTCGGGCAGGTCCTCGCGCAGGGCGGTGAGCACGTGGTCGACCAGGCCCTCCTCGATCCCGGCGGCCCGGAGCTCGTCGAGGAGCTCGCTCGGCGGTGGCAGGTGCTGCTTCATGCGGTTCCTCCGTCGGTGGCGGGCGCGGGGCGGAAGACGACCTCGGCGACGCCGTCGGTCATCGCGGTGTCGACGTGGCCGGCCCAGGCGGCGTCGTCGCGGTCGGGGAAGTCGTCGCGCCAGTGCGACCCGCGGGTCTCCTGGCGCAGCGCGGCGGCCTCGGCCAGGGCCGTGGAGATGGTGAGCAGGTTGGTGGTCTCCCAGGCGTCGAGGTCCACGGTCTGCGAGGACCGGCCGCCCAGCTCGTCGAGGACGACGGTGGCCTCGGCCAGCCCGGGCGCGTTGCGCAGCACGCCCACCCTCGAGGTCATCACCTCCTGCAGCTCGCCCCGGACGTCGCCGCTGACCAGCCCGGCGGTGCGGGTGTCGAGCGCCGGCTCGCGCCAGTCCCGCAGCTCCTGGGGCAGCACGTGGGCGATCCGGCGGGAGAAGACCAGGCCCTCGAGCAGCGAGTTCGAGGCGAGCCGGTTGGCGCCGTGGACGCCGGAGCAGGCGACCTCGCCGGTCGCGTAGAGGCCGGGGACGTCGGTGCGGCCGTGGAGGTCGGTCCGGACGCCGCCGGAGGCGTAGTGGCAGGCCGGCGCTACCGGGATCAGCTCGGTGACCGGGTCGACGCCGTGGGAGCGCGCGGTGGCCAGGATGGTCGGGAAGCGGCGCTCCCAGAACTCCGCGCCCAGGTGCCGGGCGTCGAGCCACATGTGCGCCTGCCCGGTGTCGAGCATCCGGCGCATGATCGCCTTGGCGACGACGTCGCGCGGGGCGAGGTCGGCGAGCGGGTGGACGCCCTCCATGAGGCGCCGGCCGCCCTCCTCGGGGAGCCCGTCGACCAGGAAGGCGCCCTCGCCGCGCACCGCCTCGGAGATCAGCGGCTGCTGGCCGTGCGAGTCGGGGCCGAGGTACATCACCGTCGGGTGGAACTGCACGAACTCGAGGTCGCGCAGGGTCGCCCCGGCCCGCAGGGCCAGCGCCATCCCGTCGCCGGTGGAGACCGCGGGGTTGGTCGTCTGGCTGAAGACCTGGCCGAGCCCGCCGCTGGCCAGCACCACGGCGCGGCAGTGGACGGCGCCGACGCCGTCGCGCTGGCCCTCGCCCATCACGTGGAGGGTGATGCCGGCGACACCGGGCCGGCCGTCGGGGCCGTCGGGGTCGTCGGGGTCGGTGAGGAGCAGGTCGACGGCCAGCGCGTGCTGCACCACCTCGATCTCGGGGGCGGCCTCGACGGCCGCGACGAGGGCGCGCTGGATCTCCGCGCCGGTGGCGTCGCCGCCGGCGTGGGCGATCCGGTCGCGGTGGTGGCCGCCCTCGCGGGTCAGCGACAGGACGCCGTCCGGGTCGTGGTCGAACATCGCCCCGAGCGCGATCAGCTCGCGCACGGCCTCCGGGCCCTCGTCGACGAGCACCCGGACGGCGTCCGCGTCGCAGGCGCCGGCCCCGGCGACCAGCGTGTCGACGGCGTGCTCCTCGGGGGTGTCGCCCGGCCCGAGGGCGGCGGCGATGCCGCCCTGCGCCCACTGGGTCGAGCCCGCGGCGATCTGGTCCTTGGTGACGACGAGGAGCTTGTCGATCCCGTTGTCGGCGTCCTTGAGGCGGAGCGCGGCGGTCAGGCCGGCGATGCCGGAGCCGATGATGACGACGTCGGCCCGGGTGGTCCACCCGGGCTCGGGGGCGGTCAGCCGACCGGGCACGCGGCGTACGGCGTTGGGCATCGGGCCAGGCTAGTGGTCGGGGTCGCGCGGGTGCGCGCCGTCCACCGCCGCGAGGGTGAGCGGGAGGTTGTCGATCAGCCGCGTCGCGCCCACCCGGGCCGCGACCAGGAGGCGCGCCTCGGTGTCCGCGGCGACGTCGGCCGGCAGCGGCGACAGGTCCGGCAGCGCGAGCTCGAGGTAGTCGAGGTCGACGCCGTCGGCGGCGTCGAGCACGGCGCGGGCGGCGTCCAGCGCGGCCGGGCCGCCCCGGGCGGCGCCCGCCTCCCCGGCAGCGCGCAGCGCCCGGCTGAGCGCGACGGCGTCGCGGCGCTGGGCGGGGTCGAGGTAGACGTTGCGGCTGGAGAGGGCGAGGCCGTCGTCCTCGCGGCGGGTCTCGGCGCCGAGCACCTCGACGCCGAGGCACAGGTCGGCGGCCATCCGGGCGATCAGCACCAGCTGCTGGTAGTCCTTCTGCCCGAAGACCGCGACGTCGGGGCGGACCAGGCCGAAGAGCTTCGCGACGACGGTGAGCACGCCGGCGAAGTGGCCGGGGCGGGTGCGGCCCTCCAGGACGTCGCCGAGCGGGCCGGGGTGCACGGTCACCTGCGGCAGGCCGCCGGGGTAGACCTCGTCGACGCTCGGGGCGAACACGACGTCGACGCCGGCCCGCGCGCACACCTCGAGGTCGGCGTCGAAGGTGCGCGGGTAGCGGTCGAGGTCCTCGCCGGGCCCGAACTGGAGCGGGTTGACGAAGATCGAGACGACCAGCGGCCCGCCCGCGGGCCCGCCCGCAGCCACCGCCTCGCGCGCCACCGTCATCAGGCTCGCGTGGCCGGCGTGCAGGGCGCCCATCGTCGGGACCAGCGCGACGCGCTCGCCGGCCGCCCGGCGGGCCGAGAGCAGGTCGGCGAGCTCGGCGCGGGTCCGGGCGACGGCGGGCCTCACGTGGTCCGGCGGACCGACCGGTCCTCGGTCGCGGCGGCGTGGTCGAGGACGTCGTTGATCGTCAGCGCCCGCAGCGCGGTGAGCCGGCCGTCGGTCACGGCCCGGCTCAGGGTGGCCCGGGCGAGCGCGAGGTAGCTCGGCATCGTGGTCGGGGCCTCGGCGCGGATGCTGTCGAGGTGGGCCCGCACGGTGTTGACGTCGCCGCGCACGATCGGGCCGGTGAGGGCGGCGTCCCCGTGCTCGAGGGCGTTGTCGAGCGCGGCGGTGAGCAGCGGCCGCAGCGTCGCGGCCGGGTCGTCGGCGCCGGCGGCGGCGAGCAGCTCCATCGCCTCGGTCACGAGGGTGACGAGGTGGTTGGCTCCGTGGGCCAGCCCGGCGTGGTAGAGCGCACGCCGCGACTCCGGCACCCACATCGGGCGGCCGCCGAGGTCGTCGACCAGCGACGCGGCGAGCTCCCGCTCGGCGTCGGCGGCGGTGAGGCCGAAGACGCAGCCGGCGAGCCGGTCGAGGTCGACCTCGGTGCCGGTGAACGTCATCGCCGGGTGCAGCGCGATCGCCCGCGCGCCGAGCGCGACCGCCGGCGCCAGCACGTCGAGCCCGTGCCGCCCGGACGTGTGCACGACCACCTGGCCCTCGCGCAGGGCACCGCTGTGGGCGAGCACGGAGACCACGTTGCCGAGCATGTCGTCGGGCACGGTGAGCAGCAGCAGGTCGCACGCCCGGGCGACGGCGCTGGGCTTGTCGACGGCGACACCCGGCAGCAGCGCGTCGATGCGGCCGCGGGAGGCGTCGGACTCACCGGCGGCGGCGACGACGTCGTGGCCGGCGGCCCGCAGGGCGGCGGCGAGGACGGCGCCGACCCGGCCGGCGCCGACGACACCGATGCGCAGCCGCGGGAGGGGCAGGGACGACTCGTGTGACATGGGGGAACCTCTCGTTCCAGTCCCTCCGACCACCCGCTCGCGCGGGCCGGGGTGGGTACCGGACGTAGTGCTCGTGTGCTGTCAGCAGTGCAACGCCGAATGTACGCGGGTTGCTTCCGCGCTGGGAACGGGCGGCGGCGTGACGCACGCCACCTCCCGCGACCCTGCCAGCAGCGCGCAATTGCCCACGCTGGCTCGATCCTGCCGCCGAGAACTGGCCACACCTCGGCAATTGCGTCGAGATGGCCGATCGACCGGCGCGACGCTCAGCCGGACCGTCGAGCTCGCTCGGCGTCGTCGGAGGTCACGACGGTGCCGACCTCGAGGGGCCGCGGCGCGTGCGGGAGCCAGGTGCGGGTCACGTGGTCGACGACGTGGACGCCGTCCGGGGCGTGGATCTCGTGCACGCCCTCGGGCACCTCACCGGCGTTGAGGGCGTTGAAGACCGCCCACTCGCGGCGCTTGCGCTTGTTGCGGTGGCTGGTGGCGAAGGACGCCGGGTCGGTCCAGTGCGCGAACTCGTCGCCGTCGAGGTACTTCAGCTCCACGCACAGCCCGTGCGGCAGCCCGATCGACCGGACCGGCTTCGGGGTGGTGCGCACCTCCCACTCGAAGGCCTTGGCGAACACGAAGTCGGGCCCGACCGGGAAGCCCCACTCCTCGGCGTTGCGCAGGCCGAGGTCGAGGTAGGCGTGCGAGGGACCGTCGAGGTAGAGCCCGTGCCGCGGCACCCGGATGATCGACTGGACGTCACCCACCTGCCAGGCGAGGTCGGCCAGCGACGCCTCGCCCTCCGCGGTGAGCACCATGTCGCCGTCCCACTTGAAGGAGTAGCGGGTCCCGACCTGGGCGAAGCACCAGTTGTAGAAGTAGGCCAGCGAGTGCACCGACCGCTCGGGGACGGCGCGGTGCTCGGCGCCGGCGCGGGCCACCGCGAACGGGTAGGACGCCTGGGTCAGCCGGTGCGCGAGGCCGGCCCGCGCGGCGGTCTCGGCGACGACGTCGGGGCTGCCGTCGGTTGAGCCGTTGTCGACGACCAGGACGTGGTCCATCGCGCGCAGCAGCGGCGGCAGCACGAACGGCAGCGACGGCGCCTCGTCCTTGATGCGCAGCACGGCGGTGCTGCCGCTGCGCAGGCCCTCGGCGCGGGCCCACGGCCAGGTGATGTCGAAGTCGGCGTGGCCCTCGAGGTTCGTGAGTCCGGCCGCACCGGGGAGCGCCATCAGGAGCGCTCGCGCCCGGCCAGCCTGCGCAGGCCGCGCCGCACCGGGGCGGGGACGGCGGCGCGCAGGCCGTGCGGGAGCCGGTCGGCGCCGACCGGGGTGCCGGCCGGGCGGGCCGGGCGGGCCGGGGCTGTGTCCGGGCGCGGCGGCGGACCCTGCCGGCGGGTGCGCTGCTCGGCGTGGACCACCGAGGAGCGCGAGATGGCCTCGGCCTCGGCGTAGAGGTCGGTGTAGGCCTCGCGGAGCTCGTCGAGGGTCGCGTGCACCTCGGGGGTGTCGCCGCCGGGCTCGGCGAGCCGGTTGAGCTCCTCCCAGGTCTGGCCGACGAGCTCGTGCAGGCGGGGCGGGAGGCCGAGGTCGGCGAGGGTCTGCTGCATCCGGCGCAGCGACGGGTCGACGAAGCGGTGGCCGTCGCGGATCTGCTCGCTGTTGGCGTGCAGGACGTGCTGCAGGCCG
Organism: Nocardioides sp. S-1144; assembly: GCF_005954645.2. Taxonomy (NCBI): domain Bacteria; kingdom Bacillati; phylum Actinomycetota; class Actinomycetes; order Propionibacteriales; family Nocardioidaceae; genus Nocardioides; species Nocardioides dongxiaopingii. The sequence goes on along the minus strand of NZ_CP040695.2, from coordinate 677,541 downwards.
AGGGTCTCCCCCACGTGCATCGTGGTGCGGGTCCAGTCGTCGAGGAGGTCGCCGTAGCGGACGAAGACGCGGGCGCCGGCGTCCGCGCCGGTCCCGACACGCGTGCCGCGCTCGGTGTGGAGCAGCATGTTCAGCCAGGACGCCGCGAGGTGCGCCGAGCCGAGCTTGTTGGCGTAGTAGGTCTGCTTGCTGCCGACCACCTCGGCGGGCGGGCGCAGCATGGTCGCGAAGACCGGCTCGGCGCCGGTGCGGATCGCCGCGACGCGCCACAGCCCGAGGAACCAGGCGAGCCGGGGGTCCTTGACGACGAGCTCGCTGTGCCCCTCATCGGCGGTGAAGTGCCCCTCGAGCCACTCGGCGGTGGCGATCCGCTCGGGCTCGCGGGTGCTCACCCGGCCGGTCTCGAACCACGCCTCGGGCCGGGAGTCGGAGACCTGGACCAGCGCCTCCTTCAGCAGCCGGTCGTGGTGGTCGACGACCCACTGCGGCTCCCCGAAGCCCTTCGGGTTGCTCTCGTCGGCGGCGACCTCCGGCTGGGGCACGTGCAGGCCGAGGATCTTCATCAGCCCGGCCATCGTGCTGGTCCCGCTCCGCCCGGCTCCGGCGACGAGGAGGACCTTGCGCGGGTAGTCGGCCGGGTCGACGCTGCTGGGGTCACTCACGAGGCGAGAGCCTAACGGGCACTACCGTTGCGCCATGAGGATCGGCCGCCGACCCCCGCGGCGGATCAGCGTCGTCGTCCCGGTCTTCGACGTCGAGGCCTACCTCGACGAGTGCCTCGACAGCCTGCTCGCCAGCACCTACCCCGACGTCGAGGTCGTGGTGGTCGACGACGGCTCGACCGACGGCTCCGGCGCGATCGCCGACGAGCGCGCCGCCCGCGACGCCCGGGTGCGCGTCGTCCACACCACCAACCGCGGGCTCGGCGCGGCCCGCAACGAGGGGCTGCGGCACACGACCGGCGAGCTGGTGACCTTCGCCGACTCCGACGACGTCGTCCCGCCCACGGCCCACGCCGTCCTGCAGCGCCAGCTGACCGGCTCGGGCTGCGACTTCGTGACCGGCTCGATCGCCTGGTGGCGCCCCGACGCCGAGGACCCGCGGCAGGTGCTCGTGCAGCCGCCGTGGATGCGGCGCCTGCACCGGACCCGCGCCGCGCTGGTCCTCGAGCAGGAGCCCGAGATCCTCGGCGACGTGTTCGCGTGGAACAAGCTCTTCACCCGCGCGTTCTGGGACGGCGCCGGCCTCTCGTGGCTCGAGGGCCACCGCTACGAGGACCAGCCGACCACCACCCGGGCGTTCCTGCGCGCCCGGCGGTTCGGGATCGTGCCGGACGTCGTCTACCACTGGCGGATCCGGTCCGACGGCACCTCCATCACCCAGCAGCGCGGCTCGCTCGCCGACCTCGAGGACCGCTGGCTCACCAAGCGCCTCACCGCGAGCAGCGTCGCCGACCACGGTTCGCCGAAGGTGTCGAAGGTGTTCCGCGACAAGGTCCTGCCCGGCGACCTCCACCGCTACTTCGTGCAGATCCCGACCGCCGACGACGCCTGGTACGCCCTGCTCGAGGCCGGGGTCCAGGAGCTCTTCGCCGGGCGGTCGCTGGTGCACAGCGGCCTCCCGCCGGTGCACCGCCTGACGGGGTGGCTGGTCGAGCAGGGCCGGCGCGCGGACGCCGCGCACGTGATGACCTACCTGGCCGGGCTCGCGCCGGGTGAGCGCGTGCCGCGGGTCGACGACCCCCGCGGCTGGCGGATCGACGTCCCCGGGCTGGACGCCGCGACCGTCGACGTCGCGGCCCTGCGGCTGCACGACCACGAGACCTGAGCCGGCCGCACAGTCACCGGAGGGGTGGTCCCCGCCTCGCCGCGAAGTGGTGGGATCCGATCGATCAACTACGACTGTGGCACTGTTGTCCCGCCTCGACAGTCTCCTCCAGCGGATAGAGCGATTCCATGATCGAGTTCGAGTCGGTGACCAAGCAGTTCCCGGACGGGACCGTCGCGGTGGAGGACTTCAGCTTCACGCTCCCCTCGCGCAAGACGACCGTCTTCGTCGGCTCCTCCGGCTGCGGCAAGACGACGCTGCTGCGGATGATCAACCGGATGATCGAGCCGACCTCCGGCCGGATCACGATCGACGGCGTCGACATCGCCGGGCGCAACAAGGTCGAGCTGCGCCGCAGCATCGGCTACGTGCTCCAGTCCTCCGGCCTCCTGCCGCACCGCAGGGTCGTCGACAACGTCGCGACCGTGCCGCTCCTGCACGGCGTGAAGAAGTCGCAGGCGCGGGCCGAGGCCCTGGACCTGCTCGACAAGGTCGGTCTCGACCGGGGCCTGGCCCGCCGCTACCCGCGCCAGCTCTCGGGCGGCCAGCAGCAGCGGGTCGGCGTGGCCCGTGCCCTGGCCAGCGACCCCAACGTGCTGCTGATGGACGAGCCGTTCGGTGCCGTCGACCCGATCGTGCGAGCCGACCTCCAGGCCGAGCTCAACCGCCTCCAGCGCGAGCTCGGCAAGACCATCGTGTTCGTCACCCACGACATCGACGAGGCGTTCCTGCTCGCCGACCAGGTGGTGATCTTCCGCAAGGGCGGGGTGATCGCCCAGGCCGGCACGCCCGCGGAGATCCTGGCCGCGCCGGCCGACGACTTCGTGGCGAGCTTCGTCGGGGCCGACAAGGGCAAGCGGACCCTGCACCTCCAGCAGCGTCCCGACGACGAGGGGCTCACGCTCGTCGTCGACGGCGACGGGCGGCCGATCGGCGTCCTGCGCCCGGACGGGGCTCTCGAGAAGCAGGCGCCGCGGTCGTGACCTGGACCCGCGACAACCTGCCCCTCGTCTGGGAGCTGACGCTCGCGCACGTGCAGCTCGCGATCGTGCCGATCGTGCTGAGCTTCGTGCTGTCGATCCCGCTGGGCTGGCTGGCCAACCGCAACCGCGCCCTGCGCACGGTCGTGATCACCGCCGGCAGCCTGCTCTACACGATCCCCTCGCTGCCCCTGTTCGTGATCCTGCCGCCGCTGATCGGTACCCAGGTCCTCGACTCCACCAACCTGGTCGTGGCCCTGTCGATCTACGGCGTCGCGATCATGGCCCGCTCCGCCGCCGACGCGCTCGCCTCGGTCGACCGCACCGTGCTCGACGCCTCGAGCGCGGTCGGGTACGGCGCGGCGGCCCGTTTCTTCCGCGTCGAGCTGCCGCTGTCCGGCCCGGTGCTGCTGGCCGGCATCCGGGTGGTCTCGGTGAGCACGATCGCGCTCACCTCGGTCGGCGTGATCATCGGCTCGCGCAACCTCGGCTACCTGTTCAACAACGGCAAGCAGCGCGACATCCTCGAGGAGGTCGCCGTCGGCATCGTGATGAGCCTGCTGATCGCGCTCGTCTTCGACGTCGTCATCCTCGCCCTCGGGCGGGTCCTGATGCCGTGGAACAGCCCCGACCGGGTCGGTCGTCGTTCCGCCAGGGTCGCGCTGGTCGAGCCCGGCGGCCCGGGTGACCAGGGCGTGCCCAGCCGTGGAGGACTCACGAGTCCCGACGGTCCCGCTGCCGGTGGCCAGGACCCGGTCGTCGTCACGAGGGGCGGGGCCGACTGATGGACCTCTTCGAGAGCGCCCTGCGCTGGCTCTTCGACTCCGAGAACTACCAGTCCGGGAGCCGCAGCCCGCTGCCCATCCAGGACCGGCTGGTCGAGCACCTGACCTACACCGGCATCGCGGTGCTGCTCGCGGCGCTGATCGCGCTGCCGCTCGGCTTCTACATCGGTCACACCGGCCGGGGTCGCCAGCTGGTGATCTCCTTCACCGGGGCGATGCGGGCCCTGCCGACGCTCGGGCTGCTGTTCTTCCTGCTGATGGTGCTCGACGACCACGTGAGCTTCGACCGCGCGCCCCTGATCGGCTCGGTGATCGCCCTGGTCATCCTGGCCATCCCCTCGATGCTGGCCGGGTGCTACGCCGGCCTCGAGGCGGTCGACCGCACCACGATCGACGCCGCCCGCGCCAACGGGATGACCGAGTGGCAGGTCCTGCGCCTGGTCGAGATCCCCCTGGCCCTGCCGCTGATCGTCGGCGGGATCCGCTCGGCGGTGCTGCAGGTGATCGCCACGGCGACCATCGCCTCCTACGTCGGCCTCGGCGGCCTCGGCCGCATCATCACCAGCGGCATCGGTCTCTACGACTACGATCGGATCCTCGGCGGCGCCCTGCTCGTGACCGCACTGGCCCTGTCCGTCGACGCCCTCTTCGCCCTCCTCCAGCGAGCCACCGCGACCCGCGGCCTCGCCGAGCACCGCCCAGCACGACGCCGCACCACCAAGTCGGCCGACACGGCCGCGCGCGCCTGAGAACGCGTCACACGAAGGGACACCCTTGATGACCAGCAACTCCCGCCTCCGCCTGACCGGAGCCATCGCCGCCGCGGCGTGCCTGATGACGGGCCTGACCGCCTGCGGAGGTGACGACGACAGCAGCAAGGTCGTCGTCGGCTCCTTCAACTTCCCCGAGAGCGAGATCCTCGCGGAGATCTACTACCAGGCGCTCGACGCCGACGGGGTCGAGGTGGAGAAGCAGTTCAACATCGGCCCGCGCCAGCAGACGCTCCCGGCCCTGAAGGACGGCTCGATCGACCTGATCCCCGAGTACAACGGCAACCTGCTCGCCGCCTACGACCCCGAGTACACCGAGCGGACGACCGAGGAGGTCGACGGCGCCCTGGTCGACGCCGTCGCCGCCGACGAGCTGCAGGTCCTGGACTCGGCCGCGGCCGAGGACAAGGACGCCTACGTCGTCACCCGCGAGACCGCCGAGGCCAACGACCTCACCAGCATCGGCGACCTGGGCGCCCTCGCCCCGTTCAAGCTCGGCGCCAACCCGCAGTTCGGCGAGCTGGGCTACGGCATCCCCGGCCTCGAGGACGTCTACGGCGTCACCGGCGCCGAGTTCGTCCCGATCGAGGACTACGGCGGCCCCGACACCGTGAAGGCGCTGGTCGACGACTCGGTGCAGGTGGCCGACATCTACACCACGTCGCCGGCCTTGGTCGCCGAGGACCTCGTCGTGCTCGAGGACCCGGAGAACATGATCTCCTCGCAGAACATCATCCCGCTGATCTCCGACGACGCCTTCTCCGAGGAGATCGCCGACACGCTCAACGAGATCTCGGCCCAGCTCACCACCGAGGACCTGATCGCGCTGCGCGAGCGGGTCGAGGGCGACGAGGCCGCCTCGGCCGCCACCGCGGCCACCGACTGGCTGGAGGAGAAGGGCCTGCTCTGAGCCCGGCTCCACGGTCCGGCTGATCGACGGCCGGCCGAGCTGCCACCCGGGGGTCCTGCGTCGCACGACGTGGGGCCCCCGGTGTGCGTCCGGGCCCGCTCGACTGCGTCAGTCGGCGACGGTGACGTCGCGGTGCCAGGACTCGGTGACGTAGGACGTCGTCCAACCCATCGAGGTGTAGAGCCCGTCGGCGCCGGTGGAGGAGTCGGCGTCGACCTCGAGGCCGACGCGGTCGCGGCCGCGGCCGGCGGCGTCGGCGATGATCGTGCGGAGCAGTCCCTTGGCGACACCCCGGCCGCGGGCGGCCTCGCGGACGCCGATGTAGGACACGTAGGAGCCGTCCGGGCCGGAGGCGCTCTCCGAGACGGTGCCGACCAGCGCGCCGACCGGCTCGGCCCCCATGCCGTCGGGCCGGTCGCCGTCGTCGACGAGCTCGGCGAGCCACCAGTGGTCCCAGCGGTGCCCGGGGTCCTCGCGCAGGCGGTGCAGGAACTCCTCGAAGGTCTCCTCCCACGAGTTGAAGTGGTCGCGGAAGGCCTCCTCGAGCACGTCGTGGACCTCGCGCAGGTCGCCCTCGTCGGGCATGCCGTCGCCGGCGCGGCGCACCAGCCGGAACCGGACGCCGCGGCCCTCCCAGTCGTCGGCCGACGGCACCAGGTCGCGCTCGTCGGGGGTCACCGGCCGGCTCATCTGCCACCAGGTGCGCACCTTGGTGAAGCCGGACGCCGCGAGCCACGCCGTCTGCCGCTCGTCGCCGGAGTAGGTGCCCGTGTCGATCTGCTGCACCTCGAGCCCGCGGGCCGCGCCGACCGCGCGGGCCTGGCCCACGGCCCACTCGACGAGCAGGTCCGAGCAGGCCCGGGCGACGCCGTCGGCGAGGCCGCGCTCGACGACGTGCAGGAGCAGCATCCGTCCCCCGGCGCGGTCGTGCACGCTCCCCCAGGCCCGGATCACGCCGGCGTCGTCGCGGACCACGACGTTCTCCCGCGTGCGCAGCCCGGCCTCGGACACCTCGACCAGGACGTCGTCGACGCTCGCGCCGGCCCACCCCCGCCCGTCGCGCTCGTGGGCGCGCAGCAGCTGGGTCAGGCGCGCGAGGTCGAAGCGGTCCGCCGGGTCGGGCTGCCCGACCTCCCACCCCGCGGGCAGCGCCGGCAGCTCGTCGACGAGCTCACCGACCAGGGCGTCGGGGTCGGTCTCGAACCGGGAGTCCTCGGGGATCACGACAAGCCATTGTGCCGGAGCGCGCCGCCGGCCCCGACGGTGGAGGTCGAGCCGGGGCGGGATTTCCCCGGTCGGCCGGGGAAGTCTGAACTGGGGGGCCGGGATCCCGGGCGACAAGTTCAGGGATCGGCCGTCCAGTCCGGAGTGGCCGGCCTGGACGACCACGCACTGCCCGTCCGCGTACGGCGCCCCACTGCTCGCGGGCGCCAGACCTCAGACGTCGGGCGTCAGGCGTGCTTGCGGTCCTCGCCGTGCCCGGTGGTCTCCCAGGCGACGAGCTCGGAGCGGACGACGTCGAGCTCCTGCTCGAGCTCGGCGACGCGGACGATCGCCATGGCGGCGCGCTCCTCGGCCTCGGCGAGGCGCGAGGAGAGCCGGGCGACCTGGTCGGCGGAGGCCTTCTCGACGGCCAGCACCTTGGCCTGCTCGGCGGCGAGCTCGTCGCGGGTGGCGGTGGCCTCGGCGGCGGCGTCGGCCAGGCGGGTCTCGAGGCGGGCGATGGTGGCCTCGTGGCGGGTGATCCGGCCGCGGGTGTCGGCGACGTACAGGGCCTGCTCGGCGGTGCGGGTCTCGGTGAGCGCGGCGTAGCCGCGGGCCTGCTCGGCACGGTCGCGGGCCCACGCCCGGCGGGTGTCGGCGACCTCGGTGTGGGTGATGCGGGTGGCGACGGCACCGAGGACGGCGGCGACGCCGGCGCCCATGGCGGCGACGGCCCACGTGCCGCTCGCGATCGCCGCGACGGCACAGGCCAGGGCGACGGCGACCAGGACGGCGGCCACCACGAGCCGGGTGGAGCGCTGCCGGCGCCGCGACGGCGCGGCGGGACCGGTCGTCGCACCAGCCGTCGCACCAGCCGTCGGGGTCGGTCCGGGACGGGCAGCCGGGGAAGTCATGGTTCGCAGGCTAGTTGTCGTCGGCCCCGGATCGGACGCGACACGCACGCTCGAGCAGCAGCGACGTGACGACGACCAGGACGCCGGCCAGGCCCGCCAGGCCCGACCGGAGGATCCGCTCGTCGGCGAGCTCGGAGGGGTCGCCGACCCAGCTGGCGGCGTAGCCGAGGTAACCGCCGCCGACGAGACCGCCGACCAGGGCGCAGGCGCGCGCCAGCACGAGCCGGTTCACGGCGCGGTGCGGGGCGAGCCGCTCCCGGCGCACGTGCACGGCGCGGTGGGTCGACCACGCGGTCCCGGCGAGGATCGCGGCGACCAGCAGCAGTGCGAGCGGCTGGGCCCACGAGACGAGGGGCGGGGTGCCCCAGCGCTCGGTGACGGAGTGGACCAGCCACCCCAGGGCGAACCCGACGACCGCCCAGGTCGCGGGCACGTACGGCGGGGTCGGGCCCAGGCCGCGGTCCGCACCGGGGTCGTCGCCCGCGCGACCGGTGTCGCGGTCGGGCTCGTCGGGGCCGTCGTACAACGCGGCGCTACTCGACGTCGAGCGTGAGGTCCTCGCGCAGCGTGAGTCCCTCGACCCCGGTCTTGGCGAGCAGCTCGGCGATCGGCCCGTGACCGGGCAGCTCGGCGTCGGGCTCGAGGTCGTACCACGGCTTGAGGACGAAGGCCCGCTCGTGGGCGCGCGGGTGCGGCAGGCGCAGGGCGTCGGTGTCGCTGCGCCGGTCGCCGACGACGATGAGGTCGACGTCGAGGGTCCGCGGGGCGTTGTGGACGTCGCTGCGCTCGCGGTCGTAGGCGTCCTCGACGGCGAGCGCCCGGTCCATCAGACGGTTCGCGGCCAGGGTGGTGTCGGCCAGGAGGACGGCGTTGAGGTAGTTCTGGGCCTCGGGCGGGGAGTCGACCGGCTCGGTCTCGTAGACCGGCGAGACGCCGGTGACCCAGACGTCGGGGGTGTCGGCGATCGCGTCGACGGCGCCCTGGAGGCTGGCCAGCGACTCACCCAGGTTGGACCCCAGCGCGATGACGACCCGCCGGATCGGACGCATCTCCCCGGTGAGGGTGTCGGCGTCGATGATGTGCGGGTTGGGGGTCTCAGTCACGGTGGACCTCGCGCTCTCGGGTGATCGTCAACGTGACGTCGCGGAACGTCGCGTCGAGGGGGGCATCCGGCTTGTGTACGGTCACTCGCGCCCATTGAACACGGTCGTCCAAGAGGCAGACGTCCGCTATCCGCTGGGCGAGGGTCTCGATCAGGTCGACCGGATCTTTCTCCACGGCGGCTTGCACCGAGGCCCCGAGACTTCCGTAGTCGACGGTGTCACGCAAGTCGTCCGAGGCCGCCGCGGCCCGGGTGTCGACGCCGAGCACGAGGTCGATCACGAAGGACTGTCCGTCGCGTCGCTCGAACTCGAAGACACCGTGGTGCCCCCAGCACTCGAGCCCGAGGACGGCGATCTCGTCGAGCGGTCGCGTCGGGTTGCTCATCCGGTCCGTTCCCACACGCTCAGCACATCACGGGTGCCCCGGACGTCGTGCACCCGGATCCCCCAGACCCCCTTGCGGGCCAGCACGAGGGTGAGCGCGTGGCTCGCGACGTCGCGCTCGTCGACCGGTCGCGGCGTCCCGTCGGGTGCGGCGAGCAGGGTGCCGAGGAACGACTTGCGGCTGGCGCCGACCAGCAGCGGGAGGCCGAGGCCGGCCGGCCCGTCGGGCCGGTCGAGGCCGTCGACGAGCTCCCAGTTGTGGTCGCCGCGCTTGGCGAAGCCCAGGCCGGGGTCGAGCACGATCCGGTCGGCCGGGATGCCGGCGGCGCGGATCCCGGCCACCCGCTCGGCGAGCTCGCGGGCCACGGCGACCACGACGCCGCCGGGCTCGTCGTAGACCGCCAGGTCCTGCATCCGGTCGCTGTGGGCACGCCAGTGCATCGCGACGTACGTCGCGGTCGAGGCCGCCACGACGTCGAGGATCCGCGGGTCGGCGAGGCCGCCCGAGACGTCGTTGACGATCCGCGCGCCCGCCGCGAGCGCCGCCTCGGCGACCTCGGAGCGCATCGTGTCGACCGACACCGTCGCCCCGTCGCCGGCGAGGGCCTCGATCACCGGGACCACCCGGTCGAGCTCCTCGGACACCAGCGGGCGGGTCGCGCCGGGGCGGGTGGACTCCCCGCCGATGTCGAGGACGTCGGCGCCGTCGGCCAGCAGCCGGCGCCCGTGGGCGACCGCGGCCGGCCCGTCGGCGTACCGGCCGCCGTCGGAGAACGAGTCGGGGGTGACGTTCACGACTCCCATCACCACCGGACGCATGCGGCGACGATACCGACGCACCCGCCCGCGCCGTCGTCAGCCGTCGTCAGCCGTCGTCAGCCGTCGTCAGCCGTCGACCGCCCCGACGATCCGGGCCAGGACGTCGGCGCGGCCGGCACGGAGCAGACCGGACTTGTCGAGGCCGCCCGCGCCCCGCACCAGGGCGCGGAACCGGTCGAGGTCGGCGGCGGGAACCTCCCGCGGCCGGTACCGCGGCGCGTCGAGGTCGACCCGGACCAGCAGGCCCAGGTCGCGCAGCTCGGGGAAGGGGTCGCGGACGGTCTCGTCGTAGACCCGGGCGAGCGTCTCCTCGACGACGTCGGGCGGGGCGCCGCGGTCGAGCAGCGCGCGCACCTCGGTGGCGACGTGGCGACGCCCGGGCCGGATCGCCATCGTGTCGAGCCCGGCCTCGACCAGGTTGACCCACTTGCGCGCGAACTCCTGCGGCGAGGGCGACTCGAGGTGCAGCACCCGCAGCCACCCGGCCTCCAGCCCGTCGATGGCCACGCCGTCCGGCCCGAGCGGCTTGTGGACGGCGGCCCGGAGGTCGAGGGAGGGCCGCCAGCCGGACTTGCCGGTGAGGTGACCGCGGAAGTAGAGCGCGTTGGTCCGGGCCCGTGCGTGCCCGCGCTCGACGAGCAGGGCCCGCTCGGACGGCCCGAGCCGACGCTTGAACCAGCCGCCCTCGGCCTCGGCGTCCTCGTGGCTGACCGACTCGAGCACGCGCAGCAGCACGACCTCGTGGGAGGGGTCGAGCCGTTCGAGCCGGCGCCGGTTGGCGTGCACGACCTCGTCGGCGTCCACGTGGAACAGCCACGTCGCCCACGGGAACAGGGTGAGGACGACGTTCACGACGCCGGCGTTGCGGTTCTGCCGCCCGTTGAGCCCGGGCCGCTCCTCGGGACCCCACCAGCCGTCGTCCCACGCCTCGACGCACGTCACGTGCGGGTCGGCGGCGAACCGCTCGACGACCTCGGGCTGCTCGGCGTCGAGGAAGACGACGAGGTGGTCGACGCCGGCGAGCAGGTTGCGGCGCACGAAGCGCTCCAGGTTGGCGAGGGTGTCCTTCGCCGTCGTCACGACCACCAGCATCGGTCGGCCTCAGTCCTGCTGCACGACTCAGCCCCGCTGGATCAGGGCCATCGCCTCGGCCCGGGTGGCCGGGTCGGTGCGCATCGCGCCGCGGACCGCCGAGGTGATCGTGCGGGCACCGGCCTTGCGGACACCCCGCATCGTCATGCAGAGGTGCTCGGCCTCGATCACCACGATGACCCCGCGCGCGTCGAGGATGTCCATCAGCGCGTCGGAGATCTGGGTGGTCAGCCGCTCCTGCACCTGGGGACGCTTCGCGTAGACGTCGACGAGGCGGGCCAGCTTCGACAGGCCGGTGATCTTGCCGGACGCGGCCGGGATGTAGCCGACGTGGGCGACCCCGGTGAACGGCACCAGGTGGTGCTCGCACATCGACCAGAGCTCGATGTCGCGCACCAGCACCATCTCGTCGTGCCCGAGGTCGAAGGTCGTGCTGAGGACGTCCTCGGCGCTCTGCCGCAGCCCGGCGGTGAGCTCGGCGTAGGCCCGGGCCACCCGCGCCGGGGTCTCGTGCAGGCCCTCCCGGTCGGGGTCCTCGCCGATCGCGATCAGGAGCTCGCGGACGGCGGCCTCGGCACGGACGTGGTCGAAGTCGGGGATGTCCGCGGGGTCGCGCACGGCGCGGTCGATCGGGTCGGTCACGGCCGCGAACCTACCAGCGGCCCCCGCTAGGGTCGGGCCTCGTGACCGCACGCCCGACCTTCCTGCTCGGCCTCGGCGCGATGAAGGCGGGCACCACCTGGCTGCACGACCAGCTCGCCGCCTCCGACCAGGTCGTGACGGGCCACCGCAAGGAGCTCCACGTCCTCGACGTGGTCGACCTGCCCTCCGAGGCCTGGATGCGTGCCCGGATCGTGCAGCGCGCCCAGCGCGCCGGTCGCTCCCTGGCCGAGACCGGCCGGGCCGACGCGGCCGCGCTGCACCAGGCCGCGATGGTGGCCGACGTGTCGCTGTACCCGGGCTACTTCGCCGGGCTGCTCGCCGGCGGGGCCGCGCTCACCCTCGACATCACCCCGTCCTACGCCCTGCTCGACCGCACCCGGCTCGCCTGGGTGCGCTCGTCGTTCGCCGGGCTCGGCGTGCGGGCCGTGGCGGCGTTCCTCATGCGGGACCCGGTCGACCGCATCTGGTCCCACGTGCGGATGGTGCAGGGGCGCGCGCCCGAGAGCTACCCGCGCTCCAGCGAGCAGCACCTCCTCGAGCTCTTCGACCACCCCACCTACGAGGGCCGCACCCGCTACGAGCGCACGCTCGCCGAGCTGGCGGCGGCGTTCCCCGCCAGCGAGCGGCACGTCGGCTTCTACGAGTCGCTGTTCACGCAGCGGTCGATGGCCTCGATCGGCGCGCTGTGCGGCATCGAGGCGACCGCGGGGGCCTTCGACGTCCCGGCGAATGTCTCGCCCCGGTCGGCCCCCCTCGCGGAGAGCACCGTGCGGCGGGTGGCGCGGCACTACTCCGCGACGTACGACGCCGTCGCACGAGCCTGCCCGGAGGTCGACCTGCACGACCTGTGGCCGAGCGCCCGCCTGCTCTGAGCGCGACGCCGGGGCGGTCGCCGGCTGGCGACCGCCCCGGCGTCGTCCGGCCTCAGACCGGCGGGGTGGGCGGCTGCCCGCCGCCGAGCGTCGGGTCGTGGACGTCACCGCCGGGGCCCGGGGGCGTCACGACGACGCCGCCGCTCTCCGGCTTGGCGAGCAGCCCGTTGGCCGCGACGCGGTCACGGATGGCCTGCGGGATCTCGACCGGGGGCAGGGCCGACGGGTTGCGCGTCGGGGAGCCGGTCCAGGCCGGCCGCTCGGGACGGCGCCGCAGCGCGGTGAAGATCTCCGCGACCTGCGCCTTGTCGAGGGTCTCCTTGTCGAGCAGCGCGAGCACCAGGGCGTCGAGCACGTCGCGGTTCTCCTCGAGCGCGTCGAAGGCCTCCTGGTGGGCGGTGGTCAGCAGCTTGGTGACCTCGTCGTCGACGATCGCGGCGACGTCCTCGCTGTAGTCGCGGGAGTGGCCGAGGTCGCGGCCCAGGAACGGCTGGCTGTTGTCGCTACCGAGCTTGATCGCGCCGAGCCGCTCGGTCATGCCGTACTGGGTGACCATCGCGCGGGCCAGGCCGGTGGCCTTCTCGATGTCGTTGCCGGCGCCGGTGGTGGGGTCGTGGAAGATCATCTCCTCCGCCGCGCGCCCGCCGAGCATGTAGGCCAGCTTGTCGAGCAGCTCGGAGCGGGTCTGGGAGTACTTGTCCTCGTCGGGCAGCACCATCGTGTAGCCGAGGGCGCGCCCGCGCGGCAGGATCGTGATCTTGTGCACCGGGTCGGTGCCGGGCATCGCCGCGGCGACGAGGGCGTGGCCGCCCTCGTGGTAGGCCGTGACGAGCTTCTCCTTCTCGCTCATCAGGCGGGTGCGGCGCTGCGGGCCGGCGATGACGCGGTCGATCGCCTCGTCGAGCGCGGCGGCGTCGATCATCTTGGCCGAGTTGCGGGCCGTCAGCAGCGCGGCCTCGTTGAGCACGTTGGCCAGGTCGGCACCGCTGAAGCCGGGAGTGCGGCGCGCGACGTTCTGGAGGTCGATGTCGGGCGCGAGCGGCTTGCCGCGGGAGTGGACCTGGAGGATCTTGGTGCGGCCGGCGAGGTCGGGGGCGTCGACCTGGATCTGCCGGTCGAAGCGGCCCGGGCGCAGCAGCGCGGGGTCGAGCACGTCGGGGCGGTTGGTGGCCGCGATCAGGATGACGCCGCCGCGGACGTCGAAGCCGTCCATCTCGACCAGGAGCTGGTTGAGGGTCTGCTCGCGCTCGTCGTGGCCGCCGCCCATGCCGGTGCCGCGGTGCCGGCCGACGGCGTCGATCTCGTCGATGAAGACGATCGCCGGGGCGTTCTCCTTGGCCTGCTCGAACAGGTCGCGGACGCGGCTGGCGCCGACACCCACGAACATCTCGACGAAGTCGGAGCCGGAGATGGAGTAGAACGGCACGCCGGCCTCACCGGCGACGGCGCGGGCCAGCAGCGTCTTGCCGGTGCCGGGCTGTCCGTAGAGCAGGACGCCCTTGGGGATCTTGGCGCCGACGGCCTGGAACTTGGCCGGCTCCTGGAGGAACTCCTTGATCTCGCCGAGCTCCTCGATCGCCTCGTCGCAGCCCGCGACGTCGGCGAAGGTCGTCTTCGGCATGTCCTTGGAGATGAGCTTGGCCTTGGACTTGCCGAACTGCATGACGCCGCGGCCGCCGCCGCCCTGCACGCTGTTCATCAGCCACAGGAACAAGATGATGATGAGGACGAACGGGATCAGCGTGGCGAAGATGCTGGTGAGCAGGCTCGGCTGCGGGTTCTCCGAGGAGGACTTCTCCAGCTTGCCACCGGCGCTCTCGAGCTTGGAGTCGGCCAGCGCGATGATGCCTTGCTGCTGGCCCAGGACGTAGTGGGACTCGACCTTGGCGCCGGAGTCGCGCACCCCGCTCTGCAGGGTGGCCTGGATCTTCTGCTCACCGTCGATGAAGGAGATCTCCTTCACCTGGTCCTCGGCGAGGTACTTCTGCATCTGGGAGGTCGGGACCTCGTCGTACCCGCCCCCGGGCGCCAGGAACTGCAGGGCGAGGATGACGCCGAGGACGGCGACCGCGATCCAGACCCACGGGCCCTTGAAAATCCGCTTCACGACAACTCTTTCGCAGCTAGCACGCCGAACACACGACCGAACCGTCGACGGTACAGGGGCCGCCGAGTCAGGTTCATCCTCTCAGGTACCTGGTCGCGGGCCGCGCCGGTGGGTGCGCAGCGGGGCGGCCGCTCAGGAGTAGACGTGCGGCGCCAGGGTGCCGATGTCGCGCAGGTTGCGGTAGCGCTCCTGGTAGTCGAGGCCGTAGCCGACGACGAACTCGTTGGGGATGTCCCAGCCGACGTACTTCACGTCGACGGGCATCTGGAGCGCCTCGGGCTTGCGCAGCAGGGTGCAGATCTCGACGCTCGCGGGGTTGCGCGAGGTGAGGTTGGAGGTCAGCCAGCTCAGCGTCAGGCCGGTGTCGATGATCTCGTCGACGATGACGACGTGGCGTCCAGAGATGTCGGTGTCGAGGTCCTTGAGGATCCGGACGACGCCGCTGGACTTGGTGCCCGACCCGTAGGACGACACCGCCATCCAGTCCATCTCGACGTGCCGGGTGAAGGCCCGCGCCATGTCGGCCATCACCATCACCGCACCCCGGAGGATGCCGACGATGAGGAGCTCCTCGCCCTCGTAGTCGCGCTCGATGGCGGCGGCCAGCTCGCCCACCTTCTCGTGGATCTGGGCCTCGGTGAAGAGGACGTTGACGAGTTCGTCGTCGACGTGGGCTGCGTCCATGCTCCGACCCTAGGGGTCAGGTGGGTCGGAAGCCGAGCCGGGTGCGGTCGCGGAACGCCGTGACGTGCCCGGGCAGCTGGACCTGCCCGCGCACGTCGCCCGCGACCAGCGCGAGCAGCGCGGTCACGTGCACGTGGAACAGCTCCGACGCCGGGCTGCCGGCCGCCAGCGCGGCCAGCCGGACCACCCGCGAGCGGATCGCCAGCGGCTGCTCGGCGAGGGTCGGCACGTCGAGGCCGTCGTCGACGCGGGCCTCGAGGAAGGCGAGGTCGGCGAGGTCGTCGAGGGCCTCCATGTCGGGGCGCAGCTGCTCCGCGGTGCGGGCGAGCGTCTCGGCGACGCCGGGACCCAGCTCGCGCTCCAACATGGGCAGCACCGTGTGACGCACCCGGGACCGGGTGAAGCGCGGGTCGTCGTTGTGCGGGTCGCGCCAGAACTCGATGCCCTCGGCGGCGCAGGCCTGCTCGGTCCGGGCGCGGGTGATCCCGAGCAGCGGACGCCGGAAGACGTCGAAGGCGGGGCGCATGCCGGCCATCGAGCGTCCCCCGCTGCCACGGGCGAGCCCGAGCAGCACGGTCTCGGCCTGGTCGTCCAGGGTGTGGCCGAGCAGCACCGTGGTGCTGCCGACGCGCTCGGCGACCTGCTCGAGGACGGCGTAGCGCGCCTCCCGCGCGGCCGCCTCGATGCCGCGGCCGGTGCCCTCGACCCGTACGCGGGCGCTCAACGTCTCGTCCGCGCCGAGCGCGGCCATCTGCGCGACCACCCGGTCGGCGTGCTCCGCGGACCCGTCCTGGAGCCCGTGGTCGACGACGGCGCCGACCACCCGGCGTCCGAGCCGGGGGCACTCGAAGGCGGCCGCGGCCAGCAGGGCGAGGCTGTCGGCGCCGCCGGAGCAGGCGACCACGACGACGTCGCCGTCGGCCTGCCCGAGGCTGCGTCGCACGGCCAGGCGGACCGCCGCGACGGCCGGGTCGAGGCTCACACCGCACCGCCCTCGGGGTGGCTCACAGGACGCGGCTCACCCAGGCCTCCGGGTCGGAGAGCTCGGCCTTGGACGGGAGGTTCTCGGCGCGGTCCCACACGGCGTTGAACTCGGCCATGCCGACCTTGTCGACGATCGCCCGGACGAACTCGGCGCCGTCGCGGTACTGCGCCATCTTGGCGTCCAGGCCGAGCAGCCGGCGCAGCAGCCGGTCGAGGCTGCCCGCGCCCTTGCGGCGCTGGTTGAAGCGGCGCCGGATGGTGCCGACCGAGGGGATGACGGTGGGGCCGACGCCGTCCATGACGACGTCGGCGTGGCCCTCGAGCAGCGACATCATCCCGGTGACGCGGTCGAGGATGTCGCGCTGCTCGGGGGTGCTCATCAGGTCGACGATGCTCGCGCTGCCGAGCCGCTGCGGACCGCCCCGGATGGTCTCGGTGACCCGCTTGAACGTCTCGTCGACGCCGCTGGGGCTCACCGTCGCGGCCAGCGCCTGCACCTCGGAGAAGAGGTGCTCGCGCATCCACGGGACGGCGGTGAACTGCACCCGGTGGGTCTCCTCGTGCAGGCAGACCCACAGCCGGAAGTCGTGCGGGTCGACGTCGAGCTCGCGCTCGACGTGGACGATGTTGGGCGCGACGAGCAGCAGCCGCCCGTCGGGGGCGTGGAACGGGTCGAACTGGCCCAGCACCTTGCCGGCCAGGAAGCCGAGCAGGCCGCCGACCTCGACGCCGGTGACGCGGGAGCCGACGGCGACCGCGAGCCCCGACGGCGCCTTGCGCTCGGTGAGCCGGTCGACGAGCGGGCCCAGGAGGTGACCGAAGGCGTCGGCGTTGGCCTGGATCCAGCCGGGCCGGTCGACCACGAGGACCGGGGCGCCCCGCTCGGGGTCGTCGTGGACCGGCGTCTCGAGGCCGGTGAAGTCGCGGACGTAGGCCGTCGAGGCGTTCGCGCCGTCGCGGAGCTCGACCACGGCGTCCTCGGCCTCGGTGCGGCTGACCTCGGGGCCGTCGCCGGCGATCCGGCTCGCGACGCGGACGGCGAGGTCCCAGTCGACCATGGCGCGCGGGTCCGGGCCGCCGGGCTTCGTCATGCGCCGAACCTACCCGGGCACCCGAGCGGCCAGGAGACGGCCGGCCGGCGGCGCGGACCTGCGGGGCCCGAAAAATCGGAAGGACCCGCTGGCGGCCTGATCTCCCCCCAGAGACAGCCGAGCGGGTCCTTCACGTACCTGGCGTGTGCCGCGATCCCCCCAGGTGCGCGGCGCCACCACCGCTCACGACCCTACGAAGTGGACCTCTCGACTCGTTCCCACTGAGTCCACAAGTTCTCCAACGTTCAGTAACAGAGTCAGATTTGCCTGGACAGTTGCCGGGACTTGCCGCTAGGCGGCCACGAGGTGGTCTGGACCGGGGTCTCGGAGCCCCTCCTCGGGCCCCGACGGGCACCGGTCCCGACGCCGGTCCCGACGCCGGTCCCGACGCCGTGGGGCAGGGTCGGGGACGGGGTCGGAGGGTGGGTCAGAGGGAGGGTCAGGAGGCGCAGGCGCACGCGCCGAGGGCGGCGGCCGCGGCGTCCATGACCACCCGGGCGTCGAGCCCCTTCTCCAGCGACACCCGGTCGGCCATCAGCGCGAAGACGAGCACCGTGCCGTCCACGTCGGTCGCCAGGCCGGCCAGCGAGCTCACCGAGCTCAGGGTGCCGGTCTTGGCCCGGACCCGGCCGAGGCCGGCGGAGGGCCCCTCGGTCATCCGGTCGGTGAGCGACCCGGTGAAGCCGGCGACCGGGAGCCCGGTGACGACCGGCCTCAGGCCGGGGTGGTCGTCGGAGGCGGCAAGCCGCAGCACGTCGACGAGCACCGAGGGGTCGAGCCGGTTCTGCCGGGACAGGCCGCTGCCGTCGTACAGCTCGGAGGCGCCCAGGTCGACGCCGGCGCGGCGCAGGACCGTGCGGACGCCGGCCCGCCCGGCCTCGATCGACCCCTCCCCGCCGACGGCGACCCCGACGTGGCGCAGCAGCACCTCGCTGGCGTCGTTGTCGCTGACCTCGAGGGCCCGCTCGACGATCTGGCGCAGCGGCGGGCTGTCGATCGACGCGACCACGGGGGCACCGGCGAGGACGCCGCGCGTCGGTGCCCCGACGACGGTGACGCCGGCCGCGGCCAGGGCCTGGGCGAACGACGTCCCGGCCTCGAGCGCCGGGTCGGCGACCCGGCCCAGGCCGCTGCGCACGCGGCCCTGGTCGACCCAGAGCGCCGACGTCGGGGCGGCCTCGCCGGAGGAGACGTAGCCGTCCTCCCAGGTCGGGTTCTCGGCGGGACCGGTGAACGCCGAGTCGTCGACGACCAGCCGCACCCGCCGGCGTCCCTCGGCCCTCAGCGCCTCGGCGGTCGCCTGCGCGAGGGTCTCGAGGTCGGCGCGCACCGGGTAGGGCCAGGGGCTGCCGTCGAGCTCGGCGGGGCCGCGCTCCAGGTAGGGGTCGCCGCCGCCGACCAGCGCGACCCGGTTGCCGGAGGCGCGGACCTCGGTGGTGAACACGTGGTCCGGGCCCAGCGCGAGCAGCGCCGCCGTCGTGGTGACGACCTTCGTGGTGGACGCCGGCATCGCCGTCCCGCGGCCGGAGGTGAAGGCCGCGCGAGCGCCGGTCAGGGGTGCCACCTCGACCAGCAGGTGGCGACCGAGGTCGCGGTCGCGGAGGTAGGGCGCGAGCGCTGCCTCGACGGCGGCGGCGTCGACCCCGCCGCGCGGGGACCTCGCGGCGACCGGGGCGGGCGCGCCGACCTCGGGCACCTCGACGCCCGTCGGCGGGGCGACGGTCGCAGGGTCGGCCGGACCGGCGACCGCGTCGTCGGTGCCGCGGAAGCGGTCGAGGACGTCGTAGTGCCAGGCGGCGAGACCGCCGGCCACCAGGGCCAGGACCAGCACGAGCGCGAGGGTCCCGCGGACGGCGCCCCGGTCGGCTCCGCGGCCCCGTAGAGGGGTCGCCGGCCGACCGTGTCGTACGTCACTCCCGACCATCGAGGCCCCCTCCGCTGCGCGAACCGGGCCATTGTGCGCGAGACTGACCCGGCGGCGGCCATCGACGGGCCGATCACGACTGGACCGGAGGATGCACGTGCTGGAGTTCGACGTACTGGTGGAGATCCCCAAGGGTGAGCGCAACAAGTACGAGGTGGACCACGAGTCCGGCCGCATGCGGCTCGACCGGATGCTCTTCACCTCGACGCAGTACCCGACCGACTACGGGTACATCGAGCACACCCTCGGCCTCGACGGCGACCCACTCGACGCGATGGTGCTGCTCCAGGCGCCGACGTTCCCGGGCTGCCTGATCAAGTGCCGCGCGATCGGCATGTTCCGCATGACCGACGAGGCCGGCGGCGACGACAAGGTGCTGTGCGTGCCGGCGTCCGACCCGCGCCAGGAGCACATCCGCGACATCAACCACGTGCCGAAGTTCGACCGGCTCGAGATCCAGCACTTCTTCGAGGTCTACAAGGACCTCGAGCCCGGCAAGTCCGTCGAGGGCGCCGACTGGGTCGGTCGCACCGAGGCCGAGGCCGAGGTCCTCGCCTCCTTCGAGCGGCTCAAGGCCAACCCGCTCCCCCACTGACCTCCGGCGGTCCCGCCCGCGGGAGTTTCACCGCCTCAGCGGTGAAACTCACGCTCCTGTCGTGAAGCTTCACACCGGGAGCGTGGGTTTCATCAGCGCGTCGCTGCCCGGTTCGTGACGTCGCCAGCGCGGTTGTCCACAGGGGCTGCGCGACGGCTTTCGGCGACGTCCCGTTCGGCGCACAGTCGGTCGCATGATCCGCCCGCCGAGCCCGGCTGCCCATCTCTGGGACAACGACGGCCTCCTCCTGCGCCGCGACGCCGTGGTCTCCGGGATCGACGACAACGCGTTGGCACGACTCGTCCGGGGCGGTGTGCTCGTGCGGATCAGGCACGGCGCCTACTGCAGTCGCGATGTCTGGCGCGAGGCGGACGCCCGTGAACGGCACCGCCTCCTGTGCCGGGCCGTCATGCGCCTGTACGCCGACCACGTCGCGCTGTCGCACGCGAGCTCGTGCATCGTCCAAGGCGGGCCTGCGTGGGGCCTCGACCTCGCGAACGTCCACCTGACCCACCTCGCCGGTGGTGGCCGCCGTCAGAGCCGTGTGGTGCACCACGCCGGCTCGTGCCTCGTCGGCGACCTACGCCGGCAGGACGGTCACTGGCTCACCGTTCCCGCACGCGCCGTGTTCGAGACGGCCTGCACCGACGGGGTCGAGGCGGCCCTGGTGCAGGCCAACCACTTCCTCAACGCGGGCCTGACCACCCCGGACGAGATCGCCGCGGCGTACGAGGCGCAGACCCGGTGGCCGGGCTCGCTGCTGCACCACCCCGTCGCGCTCCTGGCCGACGGCCGGATCGAGTCTGTCGGGGAGACCCGGGCGCACTACGCCTTCTGGCAGCAGGGCTTGCCGAGGCCGACGCCCCAGTACGAGATCTTCCGGCCGAACGGCACCCTTGCGGCGCGGGTCGACTTCGCCTGGCCGGAGCACAGGGTCGTCGTGGAGTTCGACGGCGCGGAGAAGTACCACCGCTACCGCCGGCCGGGCGAGAGCATCGAACAGATGGTGATCCGGGAGAAGAACCGCGAGGACCTGGTCCGCGAGCTGACCGGGTGGACCGTCATCCGCATCACGTGGTCCGACCTCTCCCGCCCGATCGAGCTTGCTCGTCGCATCCGCCGGGCCTTCGCCCTGGCGCTGACCGCCTGACGGGCCTCACGAACGGACGGAACTCACGCTCACTGCACAAAACTTCATGACAGGAGCGGGAGTTTCACCGCCTCAGCGGTGAAACTCCTCGCGGGCCTCACCCCTTGACGCCGCGGAAGTACCCGATCGCACCGGACAGCTCGAGCACCGGGTCGCGGACGCCCTCGGCGCGGAGCCAGCCGAGCAGCTCGGGGCCGGTGCAGGACGGGCCGATCAGGCCGGCCAGCCGGCCGACCCGTCGCAGCGGCTCGTGCACGATCCCGGTGTCGTTGAGCACGGCGCTGCCGGTGAGGACGCCGCCGGGCCGCAGCACGCGGACCATCTCGACGACGGCGCGGGCCGGGTCGGGGAAGCAGTGCAGGCCGATGAAGGAGACGACCCGGTCGAAGGACGCGTCGTCGAAGGGCAGGTTGCCGACGTCGGCGAGCCGGGGCTCCACCTGGTCCTCCAGGCCGCGGCGCCGGGCGGAGTCCATGGTGCGCTCGAGCATCGCCGGGGCGATGTCGGCGGCGACGTAGTCGAGGCCCTGGCCGACGGTGACGCCGCGCAGCGCGACCCCGCCCCCGCACGGGACGTCGAGCACGCGGGTCCCGGCCGGCAGCAGGCTGAGCTCGCCGGCGGCGTCGTGCAGCCGGCGCAGGTCGCTGTGGATGCCGACCCGCCACAGCGCGCCCCCGGCGATCGGGTGCTCGACCGACCAGTCGTAGACGCTCGCCCACAGCGGGTCGTCGCTCCACGGACGCAGACCGGGCAGCCTCACGAGGCCCTCCCCCGGGTGCGCGGCAGGGCGCCGACGAAGGCGTCGAGCGCCCGCTCGACGTCGGCCAGGACGTCGTCGTCGGGGGCGCCGTCGCCGCGGCTCAGCCCGTGGTCGGCACCCTCGACCTCGAGGACGGTCACCGCGTCACCTAGCCCGGCGGCGACCTCGGTGTCGTGGAGGCCGTCGGCCAGACCCGCGACGACGAGCTGCGGCGCCGGGTTCGCGCGGATCCCCGCGGCACACGCCGCGTCGCGCAGGAGCGGGGTGAACCAGACGGCGGGCCAGCCGCGCCGGGCGACGTACGGGGCGGAGCGGGTCCCGAGCGACTTGGCGACGACGACGTCGGGCACGTGCGGCACCTCGCCGTCCAGCGCCTCCACGAGCCGGGCCTCGACCCACGCGTCGGCGTCGTCGGGGACGCCGTCGGGCAGCGACCACGAGACGGCGCGGACGTCGTGCCCGTGGCGCTCGAGCACGGTGGTGGCGAGCGCGAGCAGCGGCATCGTCGCGGGGTACGCGCGCCCGGGCAGGACGACGGCCGACATCAGGCCTCGCCGACCAGCGCCGGCGCCCGCAGCATCTCGGGCGGCACCCCCAGCCCGTCGACCAGGTCGCCGGCGAGCGGACGGAGCTTGCGGCACAGCGACGAGATCTCGCGGGTGATCGCCTTGCTGCGCTGGGCGGAGAGGCGGCCGTGCTCGAGGAACCAGGCGCGGTCGGCCTCGATGCCGGTGAGCGCGTGCAGGTCGCAGAGCAGGTTGAGGGCGACCTTGAGGTCCCCCTCGGGCAGGGCGCGCATCTTCTCGACGTAGGCCTCGAGCACCAGCCGCTCCATGTGGGCGCGGGCGGCGGCGATGACGTGGTCCTGGACCCGGGAGAAGACCGCGCCCGGGTTCATCCCGCGGTCGATGCCGCGCTTGAGCCGGCGCGCGACGGCGGCCAGGGTGTGCTCCTCGCGGTAGCGGTACATGGCGAGCTGGTAGTCGGGGTCGAGCAGGCCGGCGTCCTGGTCCCACTCGTCGCCGGGCAGGACGTCCCTGATGCGCTCCAGCCAGGCGTGGACCCCGGTCCGCTCGATCACGGTCCCGACCGACAGCGCCGCGACGAACCGGACCATCCCGAACTGGTCCATCTCCTCGAACTCGCTGGCGTAGTCGGTCAGCAGCCCCTTGGCGACCAGCTGCAGCAGGACGTGGTTGTCGCCCTCGAACGTGGTGAACACGTCGGTGTCGGCCTTGAGGGCCGCGAACCGGTTGACCGCCAGGTAGCCGGCGCCGCCGCACGCCTCCCGGCACTCCTGGATGGTGCGGGTGGCGTGCCAGGTGCCGAGCGCCTTGGTACCGGCGGCGCGCGACTCGAGGCGGCGTCGCGCCAGGTCGACCTCGCCCGGACCGGCGTCGGCGTCCAGGACGCCGGAGAAGACGTCGTGCACCTGGCCGGCCACGACCTCCTGGGCGAAGTGCAGCGCGTAGGTGCGCGCGAGCAGCGGGAGGAGCCGGCGCTGGTGCAGGCCGTAGTCGAGGAGCAGCTCCTCCTCGGCCTCGCTGCCGGCCTCGAACTGACGACGTCGCAGGGCGTACCTGACCGCGATCGCGATCGCCACCTTCGAGGCGTTGATCCCGGCGCCGCCGACGCAGACCCGCCCCTGCACGAGGGTGCCGAGCATGGTGAAGAAGCGCTTGTTGGGGTTCTCGATCTCGCTCACGTAGTCGCCGTCCGCGGTGACGTCGGCGAACCGGTTGAGCAGCGCCTCGCGCGGCACCCGCACCTCGGAGAACCAGAGCCTGCCGTTGTCGACGCCGTTGAGGCCCATCTTGAGCCCGTCGTCCTCGATCCGCACCCCGGGCGCCGGGCGGCCGTCGACCCGGATGGGGACGACGAACGCGTGCACCCCGCGCGACTCGCCCCCGACCACGAGCTGGGCGAAGACCACGGCCAGCTCGCCGTGGACGGCGGCGTTGCCGATGTAGTCCTTGCTGGCGTCGTCGCGGGTCGTGGTGATCACGAACTCCTCGGTGCCGGCGTCGTAGGTGGCCACGGTGCCGAGCGCCTGGACGTTCGAGCCGTGCCCGGTCTCGGTCATCGCGAAGCAGCCCATCAGGCGACCCGAGACGATGTCGGCGAGGTAGCGCTCGTGGTGCCGGGCGGTGCCGAGCTGCAGCACCGCGCCCCCGAAGAGGCCGAACTGCACCCCCACCTTGACCAGCACCGACAGGTCGCCGAGCGCCAGCGTCTCGAACGCCGCCAGCGACGCGCCGATGTCGCCGCCGCCGCCGTACTCGGTCGGGAAGCCCATCGCGGTCTGGCCGGTCGCGGCCATCTCGACGACGACGTCGCGGACCCGCTCACGGAAGGCCTCGGTCGTCATCTCCTCGGCGTCGACGAGCACCTGGGCGTGCTCGACGAGCTGGGAGCGCACCAGCGCCCGGACCCCGGCGTGGCGACCGTCCAGGAGCGCGGTGAGCGCGGGGACGTCGACGTGCGGCTGCCGATAGCCGGGCCGGTCGTCGTTCGCGGGAGGAGCAGCAGCATCGGTCGTCGCCATGGCGCCAGGCTACCGACCAGTAGGGGAAGCCGTCAGCCTCCTGACGGGCGGTCGGGCCCTGCTCACCAACGGGTCGACGGGCCGGCCTGGCGACTCACGGTCGGGCGCGGAAGTTCGGGGTGATCCAGTAGTACATCGACTCCTCCACGACCGGGCGCCCGGCGCGAGGGGCGTGGATCATCATCCCGTCGCCGACGTACAGCGCGACGTGGTAGATCGAGGAGGGGCTGCTGGAGGAGCCCCAGAACAGCAGGTCACCGGGCCGCAGGTCGGACGACGCCACCGGGGTCGCCTGCTCGTACTGCGCGACGGAGTAGTGCGGCAGCGAGACGCCACCGGCGGCCCAGGCCTGCATGGTCAGCCCGGAGCAGTCCCAGGCGCCGGGCCCGGCGGCGGCCCACACGTAGGGCTCGCCGAGCTGGGCGCGGGCGAAGGCGATGGCCGCCTGGGCGCCGCCGTTCGGGGCGGGAGCGGGAGCGGGTGCAGGGGCGGGCGCCGGGTCGGGCGCGGGCTCCGGGTCGGGCGCCGGGTCGGGCGCGGGGGCGGGCTCGGGGTCGGCGGCGGGCTCGGGGTCGGCGGCGGGCTCGGGGTCCGGGGACGCCGGCGGTGCAGCCTCCTCGGGCTCGGCCGCCGCGGCCGCAGCCGCCGCGGCCTGCTGGGCGCGACGCTCCTCGCGACGCTCCCGCTCGGCCTCTGCGGCAGCCGCCTCGGCGGCCCGCTGCTCGAGGCCGGCCTGGCGGCGTTCGGCGATGGCGACGCTGACGCCCTGCAGGCGGGCGAGCTCGTCGAGCAGGGCGGCCTTGCGCACGGCGACCGCCTGGGCCTGCGCGGCGGCGTCGTCCTGGGCCGCCTGCGCCTCGGCCTGGGCCTCGCGCGACCTGGTCAGCGCGGCCTCGGCGTCCTGCTCGGCCTGCTCGGCGTCGTCGGCGGCGAGCGCGGCGTCGTCCTGGGCCGCCAGCAGGCCGTCCTGCTGGGCCTGCAGGGCCTGCGCGCCGAGCCGGGCGGTGCTGAGCCGATCGAGCAGGCTCTCGACCCCCTCGGCCTCGGTGACGGCCGACAGGGCGGCGAGGTCGGAGCCGTTCGTGTAGCGCGAGACGACGGCGCGGCCGTAGACCACCCGCAGCCGCTCGACCTCGGCGTCCGCGGCGACCTGGGCGGTGCGGGCGGCGTCCGCGGCGTCGCGGGCCAGACCGGCCTCGTAGCGCGCCCCGTTAAAGGCCTCGGCGGCCTGCGCGGCCCGCACCGACGCGCGCTCGACCTCGGCGTTCGCGGCGGCCAGGTCGGCCTGCACCGCGGCGACGTCGCGTGCTCCCGCTGCGGCGGCGTCCTGCGCCTCCTGCACCTGCTGCCGGGTCGGGACCGGCACGTCGTCGGCGGCGGCCGACGTCCCGGCCAGGCCCCCGCAGACGAGGACGCCGATGACGGCACAGGCAGCAACGGAACGGGCTCGGGGGAGCAACTCGAGTCTCACGAGTCACAACTTCAACAGAAGTCTCCGAAAGTCACAAGAGTTACGGCGTGTCGGCTTGACAAACTACACCCTTGTAATTCGTCCGGGCGCGCCGGGGCGCCGGGATTTCCCCGGCCGGCCGGGGAAGTCTGAACTTGTCGGGCGATATCCCGGCCGACAAGTTCAGGGATCCCCGGTCGACCGGGGAAACCTCGGCCCCGGACCCGAGGCCCGGGTCAGCGGGCGGCGTCCTCGGAGGGGACGACGGCGGCGGGGGTGGCGGGGGTGGCGTCGTCGTCGCGACGGCGGAGGTGGCGGTCGAAGCGCTGGCCGGTCGCGAGGCCGCCGAGGTAGAACGAGACCATCGCGAGCGTGATGCCGGCGACGTCGTCGGCGAGGTAGTGCCAGCCGAAGTAGACGGTGGCGATCACGGTGAGACCGAAGTTGACCCAGAAGATCCGCTTGATGACGACGCTGCGCACCGTGTACTGGACCATCAGCGCCCACAGCAGGGTGATGCCGCAGTGCAGGCTGGCGAACCCGGCGACCGAGTTCACGATGCCCTCCACGCCCTGCCCGTCGTAGCCGCCGTAGAGGAAGAGGTCGCGGGACCGGTCGAGCGAGCGGATCAGGTCGGTGGTGCCGGTGTGGGCCAGGTCGGTGTAGCCCGGCACGTAGTGGAAGACCGGGCCGAGGGTGGGCAGCGCGTAGTACGTCGCGGTGCCGATCGACCAGGCCAGGCACTGCGAGGTCACGAACCAGTAGCCGAAGGCCAGGTTGCGCGACCACACGATCCACGCCATCACCGCCAGCGGCACCATGGCCACGAAGAGCAGGTAGATCGTCGACAGCACGTGGGCGGTGACGGTGGTGCCGAGCAGGTCGTGCAGCACCGGCCCGGGCTGGTGGCCGAAGAACAGCGCCCGGTCGACGGCGTTCAGCTCGCGGTCGAACATGTCGTCGGGGTTGTCGAAGGAGCGGACGAACGGCAGCGCCGACTTCAGGTTGCGGTAGCTGACGTAGGTCACGTAGAAGCAGACGACGCCGAGGAAGACCAGCAGTCCCCGCTCGCGCGTCCAGTGCGTGCGCCAGCGCTCGCGGACGACGGGCAGCATCGCCGAGCGCCGCAGCCGGGAGTGCCACAGCATCCGCGGCACGAGGTCGAGCACGACGGTGATGCTGAGCAGCAGCGGGAGCCGGATCCACGAGGGCCCGAGGAAGGACCCCTCGGGGTCGAGCAGCGGCTGGTCGTAGCGCAGCGAGACGACCAGCGCCAGCGTGCCCATGGTCGCGGCGATGCCGACCAGGACGACGTAGGCGCGATACACCCCAGCATCCTAGGGAAAGTCGGTCCTCATCCGCCGATCGGCGCCAGCCGGGCCGGCTCGACCGCCAGGGCCACCCGGTCCCCCGGCGCCGTCGGGGCACCCGGCGTCGCGACCGCGTCGACCTCGCCGACCCCGTCGACGTCGACGACGAGGCGCACCTGGTCGGGCGTGGCCCGCGTGGAGCGGACGACGCCCACGAGCCCCCCGCCCGGGCCGGCCACCGTCAGCGCCGAGCGACGCACCGCGACGGACGGCGACGCCGGCAGCCCGGCGGCCCGCAGCACCGTCGCCGCGGCGGCGCCGTCGAGCACCCGGGCGTAGCCGAGGAACAGCGCCGTCCCGGCGTCGGCCGGGGCGGCCCAGACGTCGGCGATGTCGCCCTGCTGCACGATCACCCCGTCGCGCATCACCACGAGGCGGTCGGCCAGCGCGAAGGCCTCCTCCTGGTCGTGGGTGACCACGAGGGTCGTGGTG
Source organism: Nocardioides sp. S-1144 (assembly GCF_005954645.2). Lineage (NCBI taxonomy): Bacteria > Bacillati > Actinomycetota > Actinomycetes > Propionibacteriales > Nocardioidaceae > Nocardioides > Nocardioides dongxiaopingii. The sequence continues at coordinate 650,127 of NZ_CP040695.2, read as the reverse complement.
CCGGCGGCGCGCAGGATCCGGTCGAGGTCGCCGGCGAGCCGCTCGCGCAGCCCGGCGTCGAGGGCCGAGAGCGGCTCGTCGAGCAGCAGCAGCCGGGGGTCGGCGGCGAGCGAGCGGGCCAGCGCGACCCGCTGCCGCTCCCCGCCGGAGAGGGTGCCGGGCAACCGGTCGGCGTACCCCTCGAGCCCGACGAGGCCGAGGAGCTCGGCGACCCGCGCGGCGGTGTCCGGGCTGCGGCGCAACCGCAGGGCGTAGCCCACGTTGCGCGCCACGGTGAGGTGGCCGAAGAGCTGGCCGTCCTGGAACATCATCGCGAAGCGCCGCCTGTGCGTCGGGACGCCGGCGAGGTCGACGCCGTCCCACGCGATCGTGCCGGACGTCGGCGGCTCGAGCCCGGCGACGGCGCGCAGCAGCGTCGACTTGCCGCACCCGGACGGACCGAGCACGGCCACGACGCTCCCGTCGGGGACGACGAGGCTGGCGTCGCGGACGGCGTCGGTGCCGTCGTAGGCGACGGTGAGGTGGTCGAGGGTGAGCACGGGCTCTCCTACCAGGATCCGAGGGCGGGGACGCGGAGCCGCTCGACGGCGAGCAGCACCAGCGCCGTGGTGGCCGCCAGCACGACGCTGGCGGCCAGCGCCGTGCCGTAGCTGAGCTCGCCGGGCCGGCCGATCAGCCGGAAGATGACGATCGGCAGCGTGGGGTGGTCCTCGCGGGCGAGGAACGACGTCGCGCCGAACTCGCCCAGCGAGACCGCGAACGCGAACCCCGCCGCCGCCAGCAGCGGCTTCCACACCACCGGCAGGTCGACGGTGGCCAGGCTCCGCAGCGCGCCGGCGCCGAGGGAGGCGGCGGCCTGCCGCTGCCGGTCGTCGATGCCGTTGAGCACCGGCACCAGCGTGCGGACGACGAGCGGCAGCGCGACCAGGGCCTGGGCGATCGGCACCAGCAGGGCCGAGTCGCGCAGGTCGAGCGGCGGCTCGTCGAGGGTGATGAGGAACCCGAAGCCGAGGGTGACCGCCGAGACCCCGAGCGGGAGCATGAAGAAACCGTCGAGGACGCCGCGCAGCCGGCGCTCGGCCCGGCTCCGCGAGCGGCGGGTGACGACCACGGCGACGAGCGTCCCGAGCAGCAGCGACATCCAGGTCGCGTCCACCGCGACCCGCAGGGAGTTGCCCAGGGCCTCGGTGACCGGCGCGACCAGGGTCGCGCCGCCGCCCGCGGGGTCCGTGGCGCCGTCGCCGGCGAGCGCGCGGTAGAAGCGCAGCGTCCAGCCGCGGTCGTCGCGCAGGCTGCCGAGCACGAGGGTGACGATCGGCGTCGCGACGGCCACCAGGAGCAGCCCCGTCGCCACGAGGGCCGGGACGTCGCCACGACGGACCCCGCGCGGCCGGGCGGCGGAGGCGTGGCGGGCCACCGTCGGGTCGGGCACCCGCCGCGCGCGGCCGGCGACGAGCAGCAGGCCGACCACCACGACGAGCTGCACGATCGACAGCGCCGCCGCGGCCGGCAGGTCGAGCAGGTCGGTCGTGAGCAGGTAGATCTCGGTCTCCACCGAGGAGTAGCGGGTGCCGCCCAGGGTGAGGACGACGCCGAACGCCGTCGCGCAGAACAGGAACACCACGCTCGCCGCCGACACCACCGCCGGGCGCAGCGCCGGCAGCGTGACGGTGCGGAACACCGTCACCGGGCTCGCGCCCAGCGCGGCCGCCGCCTCGGCCGGACGTCGGTCGAGGCCCTCCCACGCCGACCCGACCGTGCGGATCACGACGGCGACGTTGAAGAAGACCAGGGCGGTCACGATGCCGGCAGGCGTCCCGTCGAGGCCCAGGACGCCGAGCGGGCCGCCGTCGCGCAGCAGCTGGCGGAACGCGACGCCGACGACGACCGTCGGCAGCACGAACGGCACCAGCAGCAGCCCCCGCACCAGTCCCCGCAGCGGGAACCTCGGCCGGTACAGCGCGTAGGCCGCCGGCAGCCCCAGCACGACGGCGAGCACCGTCGCGACCGTCGAGGACCACAGGGTGAACCACAGCACCCGGTGCACCCGCGGCCGGGCCAGCACGTCGAGCACCGCCCCGGGGTCGAAGCCGCCGTCGGGCCAGAAGCCGCGCTCGAGCATGCCGGCGACCGGCAGCACGAAGAAGACCGTCAGGACGCCGACCGGCAGCGCCGCCAGCCCCAGCAGGGCGGCGGTGCGGCCGGTCGACGTGCGGGTCATCAGCGGGGCCCGTCAGCGGGTGGTGATCTCGGTCCACTCCTCGAGCCAGGCGTCGCGCTCCGCGGCCACCTCGGCCGGGTCGACCTCGGCGGGGTCGGCCGGGCGCTCGGCGAGCGTCGCCCAGGCCTCGGGCAGCGCGACGCCGTCGGCGACCGGGAACACGTACATGTTGTCGGGCAGCGCGGCCTGCACCTCGGGGGTGACCAGCCACTCGACGACCTGGGCCGCGCCGTCGGGGTTGGCCGCGCCGGCCAGCACGCCGGCGTACTCGACCTGGAGGAAGCAGGTGTCGAGCAGCGCGCGGGTGGTGCTCGCGGTGCCGTCCTCCGGGACGGTGAAGGCCGGGCTCGAGTCGTAGGACGTGACGATCGGCCGGTCGCCGTCGCCGCCGCCCTGGGTGAAGGCGACCTGGTAGGCGTCGGTCCAGCCGCTGGCGATCTCGGCACCGTTGCCCATCAGCCGCTCCCAGTAGGCCGGCCACTCCTCGCCGTACTCGGCGATCGTGGCGAGCAGGAAGGCCAGGCCGGGGCTGCTGGTCGCGGCCGACGGCGTCACGAAGAGGTCGCGGTAGGCCGGCTCGGTGAGGTCCTCGAGCGTCTCGGGCTCGGCGAGCCCCTTCTCGGCGAAGTAGGTGGTGTCGATGTTGACGCACACGTTGCCGTTGTCGACCGGGGTGAGCAGGCGGTCGTCGTCGCCGGGCAGCGCGAACTGCTCGGCCCCGGCGGGCCAGGCGACGTCGGCCGGCGCGAGCACACCCTCGTCGAGGGCGCGGCTCCCGAACGCGTTGTCGATGCCGAAGACGACGTCGCCGGCCGGGTCGTCCTTGGTGAGTACCAGCCGGTTGGTCACCTCCCCGGCGTCGCCGCCGGTGCGGATGACCAGCTCGAGTCCGGACTCCTCCTCGAACGCCGCGACCAGGTCGTCGGGCAGGCTGAACGAGCCGTGGGTCAGCAGCACGACCTCCGTCGGGTTGCCGTCCGCGTCGGTGCCGCCGCCGTCGTCGTCACCCCCGACCAGGCTGCAGGACGCCGTCGCCAGCACCGCTGTCGCCAGCACCGCCGTCGTGCGGACACGCTTGATGGCACACCTCATCGTGACTCCCTTCGCCGGTCCTAACCGGGGCAGGTTCCTAAGGGTCTGCGGAGAAGTCCGCACTCTCAGCACGCGCTCGTGCTCCCCTGTCTGAACCCCCACCGTAGCCCCACGACGGGCCGGGCCGAGCCGCGGCCCGGTCGCACCTGGCAGGCTGCCCCCGTGCCCAGCCTGCGTCACGAGCTCCTCGCCCACACGGTCCCGCGGCTGCGGGGGGCCACCGCCCCCGGGGACGAGCTCGACCTCGACGCCGAGCGCGCCCGGCTCGCCCGGCGCGACGCCGCGCGCGTCCCCGGGTTGCCGACGCGGGCGGTGCCGGGCTTCGCGCGTCGCTTCGAGGTCGAGACGCGCACGACGTCGGGCCCGACGCCGTTCCCCGTCCACACGATCCGGCGCCGCGGATCGCGGCCGCGGACGACGGTCTACTACCTGCACGGCGGCGGGTACGTCGCGCCGATCGACGCCGCGCACGTCCGGTACGCCCTGCGGCTGGCCGGCCACCTCGACGCCGAGGTCGTGCTGCCCGACTACCCGCTGGCACCGACCCACACCTGGCGCGACAGCCACCGGGCCCTGGTCGACGACCTCGCGGTCCGCACCGCCCGGCAGGAGCGGGTGGTCGTGGCCGGCGACTCGGCCGGCGGCGGCCTGGCCCTGGCGCTGACGGCTTCGCTGCGCGACCTGCGCGGGCACCTGCCGAGCCACCTGGTGCTGCACGCGCCGTGGGTCGACCTCACCTCCAGCACGCCCACCACCTACGCCCTCGACGCGACCGACCCGTGGCTGTCGATCCGCACGCTCGACGCCTACGCCGGGTGGTGGGCCGGCGACCCGGCCGACCTCGGGCGGCCCGAGGTCTCCCCCGCGCTCGGCGACCTCCGCGGGCTGCCGCCGACGATCGTCTTCGCCGGCACCCGCGACCTCCTCGTCGCCGGCTGCCGGTTGCTTGCCGACCGGGCGGCGCACGACGACTGGCCCCTGACCTACCTCGAGGCGCCCGACCTCATCCACGTCTTCCCCCTCCTGCCGGGCCTGCCGGAGGCCGCCCGCGCCTGGCGCCGCACGCAGGAGTTCCTCCGGTGACGGTTCCCACCACCCGCTGCGTCGCCGTCCCGTTCGCGGGGCTCGACGCGCGCACGCTCTACGCCGTCGCCCGGCTGCGGCAGGACGTCTTCGTCGTCGAGCAGGCCTGCCCCTACCCCGACCTCGACGGCCGCGACCTCGAGGCCGGCACCCACCACGTGCTGCTGCAGGACGACCGGGCCGACTCCCCCGCGCTCCTCGGCGTCGCCCGGGTCCTTGACGACGGCGACGTCTGGCGGGTCGGGCGCGTCGTCCTGGCCCGGGACGCGCGCGGCCGGGGCCTGGCCGACGACCTCGTGCGCACCGCGCTGACGCTCTGCACCGGGCGCGACGTCGTGCTCGACGCCCAGTCGCCGCTCGCCGGCTGGTACGCCGGGTTCGGGTTCGAGGTCGACGGGCCGGAGTTCCTCGAGGACGGCATCCCGCACCTGCCGATGCGGCGGCCGGCGCGCCGCCCGGCCTGACCGGTCGCGACCCGGGACCGGCCGGGGCTCAGACCGTGCGCAGGTAGCGGACGCCGTCGGGGTCGTCGGTCGCCGTCGCGTCACCGCGGGCGACGAGCAGGTCGAGGTGGGCCTTGGTCTCCATCACCGCCATCCCGCGGTTGAACCAGTCGAGGCTCTCGTAGCTGCGCAGGTGCCGGGTCCAGCCCAGGGTGCGGGCGACGTCGAGGGCCGTCGCGCCCGCGACCGCGCCGTCGTCCGCGGACGACGGCACCGCGGCCAGGCTGTCGCCCAGCCGCTCCTCGTGGTGCGCGAGCAGCTCGCCGACCCGGGCGTGGGACGACGGCGCCACCGGCCCGTGGGCGGGCAGCACGGTGAGGTCCGGCAGGCCGCGGACCTTGGTGAGGGAGGCCATGAAGTCGCCGAGCGGGAGGGCGGCGGCGGGCACCGTGAAGCCGATCGAGGGGGTGATCGTCGGCAGCACGTGGTCGCCGGCGAAGAGCAGGCCGGCCGCCCGGTCGGCGAAGACGTAGTGACCGGGCGTGTGGCCGGGGGTGTGCACCGCGTCGAGGGTGCGGTCGCCGACCGCGATCTCCTGGTCGCCGTCGATCCACGTCGTCGGCAGCTGCCAGCCGGCGAGCTCGCCGTCACCCATGCTCGTCCAGTGCTCGGCGACCTCGAGCGCGCCGGCGGTGCGCAGGATCGCGCGGAACGGGCTCTCGTCGAAGGTCCCGCTGGTGATGAGCTCGAGCGCCGGCTGCTCCTCGCGGCCGAGGGCGACGTCGACCCCGAGCTCCCCGGCGAGCACCCGCGCCATCGTGTAGTGGTCGCGGTGGGCGTGGGTGACCAGGAACCGCCGGATGTCGCCGAAGCCGGCGCCCATCGAGCGCAGGCTCCGGTCGAGGAGGTCGCGCGCGACGTCGATGTGCCAGCCGCCGTCGACGAGGGTCAGGCCGCCGCCACCCGGGCTGCCGTCGTCCGGGGTCTCGATGACGTAGACGTTGATCGCCCGCAACCCGTCCATCGGCAGCGGCAGCGGGATCCGGTGGATGCCCGGCGCCACCGGCCACGCCCCCTCCGCCGTCCAGTGCTCCCCAGAGTCCGGGGAGACGGCGTGCGCGGTGGGGGTTCCGGGGTCGTGGGCCACCCGCCGGAACCTACGCGGTGCGGTGCGCGACGATGACGGCGTGTCCGACCCCGACCCCCTCGTCGCCCGGCTCCGCGCCGCCGGCTGCGTCTTCGCCGAGGAGGAGGCCGCGCTCCTCCTGGAGGCCGCCGACGACCAGGACGCCCTCGAGCGGATGGTCCGCGACCGCGTCGCCGGCCGACCGCTCGAGCACCTGCTCGGCTGGGCCGAGCTCGACGGACGGCGCGTCGCGGTCGCCGACGGCGTCTTCGTGCCGCGCCAGCGCACCCTGCTCCTGGTCGACCTGGCCGCCGGGCGCGCTCCCCGGGGCGGGACGGTGGTCGACCTGTGCTGCGGCACCGGCGCGCTGCTCGTGGCCGTGCTCGCGCGCCGTCCCGACCTCGACGGCCACGCCGCCGACCTCGACCCGGCGGCCGTCGCCTGCGCGCGGACCAACCTGGCGGGTCCCGGCCCGGGGCGGGTGCACGAGGGCGACCTCTACGACGCCCTCCCGCCGGCGTTGCGCGGCCGGGTCGACGTCCTCGTCGTGAACGCGCCCTACGTGCCGACCGCCGAGATCGCGCGGATGCCGCCCGAGGCGCGCGACCACGAGCACCGGCTGGCCCTCGACGGGGGACGCGACGGCCTCGACGTCCACCGGCGCGTGGCCGCGGGGGCGCCCGCCTGGCTGGCACCGGCCGGGGTGCTGCTGGTCGAGGTGGCGCCCGCGCAGGTCGCCACGGCCACCGGGCTGCTCGTCGCCGCCGGCCTGGTGCCGCAGACCGTCACCGACGACGAGCGCGGCGTCACCGCCCTGGTCGCGACCATGCCGGCGGCCGGGGCGCACCGCTGAGGGGTGCGACTGATCAGGTCGGTGGCGAGCGCCGCAGCACCAGCAGCGTCGTGTCGTCGTCGGTGCCGTCGAGCGCGCCGAGGACGCGGTCGGCCCAGCCGTCCATGCCCTCGCCCGGGGGACGACGGGCGGCCAGCTCGAGCAGCCGCTCGGTCCGCTCGCCCAGGTCGGCACCGCGGCGCTCGACGAGGCCGTCGGTGAACATCGCGAGCATCACGTCGGCCTCGAGGACCACGCGGGTCGTCGGCGCCGTGCCGGAGCCGACGCCGAGGAGCGGGCGGCGCTCGACGTCGAGCTCGCGGGCGGAGTCGGTGCCGACCAGGAGCGGCGCCGGGTGCCCCGCGCTGGCGATCTCGACCTCCCCGCTCCCGAGGTCGAGCACCGCGACCAGCGCGGTGGCGATGCCCAGCCCGAGCAGGCCGTCCATCAGCCGGTCGAGCCGGTCCAGGCACTGCGCCGGCGAGTGGCCCTCGTAGAGGTAGGCGCGCAGGGCGGTGCGGAGCTGGGTCATCGCGGTGGCGGCGGCCACCCCGTGGCCGGCGACGTCGCCGACGACGAGGACCAGGCGGCGTCCGGGCAGCTCGAAGGCGTCCCACCAGTCACCGCCCAGCTGGTACGACGACGCCGGCCGGTAGCGCGCGACCAGCTCGACACCCTCGAAGGTCGGCGCCCGGTCGAGCACGACCGAGCGCTGCATCGACTCGGCCATCGTGATCTGCTCGCGCGACCGGAGCAGCAGCAGGGAGTTGGTGTGCCGGCCGAGCTCGTCGGCGGCGTCCAGGTGCCAGGGCCGGAACGGCTCGCTGCGACCGTGGGTGACCTCGCGCCACTTCTCGAACGAGCGGCGCGGGCTGAGCCGCACGTGGGCCCCCTCCTGCTCCGCCAGCCGCTTGTTGGACGGGTCGCCGCCCCAGTCGACGACCTGGGGCTGCTCGGGCCGGAACCACATCAGCCACCGGTCGGGCTGGCTGCCGATGCGCAGGACGCCGGAGCAGGTCGCGGCGAGGTCGGCCAGCTCGGGGTCGAGGCCGGCGAGGTGGTGGGTCGAGCTGACGTAGTGGTCCGGGTCGTCGGTGAGGTCGGCGATCCGCTCCAGCAGCTCGGTCGGTGGCACCGCGCCGACCGTGCGGATCGTGCCGTCGAAGTTGAGCGCGAGCCCGGTCGCGTCGACCAGGGCCAGCAGCGACGGGTCGGAGATCATCGCGTCCAGCGGCGGCTGCTCGCTGGCCGACATCCGCGACGTCAGCCCGGCGACCAGCGTCTGGGTCGCGACCGCCGCCTCGCGGGCGTCGGCCCGCTCCCGGTGCGCGACCAGGTGGGAGGCCACCTCGGTGACGAACTCGGCGGCGGCGCGGGCGTCCTGGCTCGGCCGGTGGGCACCGGAGTAGTGGTGGCAGGCGATCAGCCCCCAGAGCTCGTCGTCGACGACGATCGAGATCGACATCGAGGCGGTGACGCCCATGTGGGTCAGGTACTCCACGTGGATCGGCGAGACGCTGCGCAGCGACGCGAACGACAGGTCCAGCGGCCGGTCGGTGGCGGGGTCGAAGACCGGGTGCAGCGGCACCGGGACGTACCCGATGTCGGCGATCAGCCGGATCGGGTTGAGCGTGTAGAGCCGGCGGGCCTGGGCCGGGATGTCGGTCGCGGGGTAGTGCAGCCCGAGGAAGGGGTTGAGGTCCTCGCGCCTGGTCTCGGCGATGACCTCGCCGTTCCACTCCTCGTCGAAGCGGTAGACCATCACCCGGTCGAAGCCCGACAGGTTGCGGACCTCGCGGGCCAGCAGGTCGGTGAGCTGCTCGAGCGACGAGGTCTGCGCCAGCCGGGTCATCGCGCTGCGCGCCGAGCGGTAGCTGCCCGCGCCACCCTCGTCGCGGACCAGCGGCTCGAGCTCGACGACGGTCCGCTCGCCCGAGGCGTGCACCCGGACGTCGACCTCCCGGCCGTCGTGGACCACGACCAGGGGCTCGGTCGGGTAGCCGTCGGCGACCCGCAGCTCGACGTGCGCGGCCAGGTCGACGCCGACCAGCTCGACCAGGGACCGGCCGACGGCGGCCTCGGCCGGCACCCCGAGCAGCTCGGCGGTGTTCGCGGACACCATCACCGCGACGTGGGACGCGTCCAGGGCCAGCAGGACGCCGTGCGGCTGGATGGCCCCCGGCACGTGGATCGGCTCGGCGTCGCACGTCGTGAGGGTGGCGACGTCGTAGGCCGGGGTGTGCGCGGCAGCGGCCGGCGTGGTCACGTGGTCTCGGTTTCGGTCGGGGGGAGCGGTTCGGCGACGTTATCCCGCGGGGCGGCCCGTCCGGGGCGGGGACCCGCCCGCACTCACCCTTCAGCACGCGCGGCGATCGCGCGGTCCCACGCGTCGTTGAAGGCGCGCAGGTCGGCGATCAGCCCGGCCGACCGCTCGGGACCCATCTCGTCGAGCGCGGTCTGGATGAGGCTCGCGCGGATCCGGCCGTCGTGCTCGTAGGCCTCCCGGCCCCGCGCCGAGGGCCGCACCAGCCGGCTCACGCTGCCGGGCACCTCGAAGCGCTCGAGGTAGCCGGCGCCGATCGCGGCGTTGACCTGCCGGTTGACGGTGGACTGCTCGAGGTCGAGGTCGGCGGCGAGCATCCGCAGGCTGCGCGGGCTCGCCGTCGGCGAGCACCCGCAGGATGCGCCAGGCCGACGCCTCGAGGACGACGCCCGCGTAGACCGCCGTGCGGCGGTGCTGGAGGCGGACCAGCTCGTCGCCGAGGGCGGCCAGGTCGGCGTTCCGCAGGGGTGGGCCGGCGTCCGGCTCGGGGGTCATGGTCACGAATGGTGGCAGAACGCCCCTTGATGTGTACGGTACACATTGTGGAAACCAAGTCTTCGCGCGCGCTCCTCACCGTCGTCGTCCTGTGCTTCGGCGGCATGAGCGTCTCCCTCACCCAGACCCTCGTCATCCCGATCCAGGGAGAGCTGCCCTCGCTGCTCGGCACCTCCGTGGCCAACGCCGGGTGGGTCGTGACGATCACCCTGCTCGCCGCCGCGGTCGTGATGCCGATCAGCGGGCGCCTGGGCGACATGTTCGGGAAGCCGAGGGTGATCATCACCAGCGCCGGCGTCCTGGTCGTCGGGTCCGTCGTCTGCGCGATGTCCGACTCGCTGGCGCCGATGCTCGCCGGCCGGGCCCTCCAGGGCCTGGCGATGGGCTTCATCCCGGTGAGCATCGCGCTGGTGCGCGAGGTCGTGCCGGCCGAGATGGCCAACACCGCGATCGCCGCCATCAGCGCCACCCTCGGGGTCGGCGGCGCGATCGGCCTGCCGCTGTCGGCCTGGGTCGCGCAGACCTTCGACTGGCACGCGCTCTTCTGGATGTCGGCGATCCTGGCCGCCCTCCTGCTCGTCCTGGTGCTGACGCTGGTCCCGAAGGTCCAGGGCGCCGCCGGCGGCCGGCTCGACCTGGGCGGCGCGCTCGGCCTCGCGGTCGGCCTGGTCGCCGTCCTGGTGGGCGTCTCGAAGGGCAACGAGTGGGGCTGGACCGACACCCGCACCGTCGGCGCCCTGGTCGGCGGCGTCGTCGTCCTGCTCCTGTGGGGTGCCTTCGAGCTGCGCCAGGCCGCGCCCCTCGTCGACCTGCGCGTCAGCGCGCGGCGTCCGGTGCTGCTCACCAACCTGGCCGCCGTGGCGATCGGGTTCGGCATGATGGCGCAGTCGATCGTGGTCCCGCAGCTGCTCCAGCTGCCCGAGTCCACCGGCCACGGGCTGGGCCAGACGATGCTGCAGGCCGGGCTGTGGATGGCGCCCGGCGGCCTGGTCATGATGGCCTTCGCGCCGGTCTCGAGCCGGCTGATGACCGCCTTCGGCGCCAAGCGCACCCTCATGGTCGGCGCCGCCGTCCTCGGCGTGGGCTACCTGGTCGCCTTCTTCCTGATGAACGCCCCGTGGCAGCTGCTGATCGCCTCGATGGTGGCCTGCGCCGGCGTCGGCATCGGGTACGCCGCCATGCCGACCCTGATCATGGTCTCGGTCCCCCGCAACGAGGCCGGCTCGGCGGTCGGCGTCAACGGGCTGATGCGCTCGGTCGGCACCACCACGGCGGCCGCCGTGATGGCCACGGTGCTGTCCGGCTCGGTCGGCGCCGCGGGTGTCCCCAGCCGCGGGGCCTACGAGCTCTGCTTCCTCATCGGCGCGATCGCCGCCTTCGTCGGCGTGGCCATCACCGCACTCGTCCCGCACCTGCACACCCGGGCGACGGCCGGCACGGGTGAGCGCGCGACCGTGGCGGTGGAGGCCGGCGCCTGACCGGGGGCGGGCGTCCCTCCCCCTGAGCCGCGGTGGTGGGCCCGGTGCGAATCGGGCACTGTGGGCGCATGGATCCCCTCGAACCGGCCTACGGCACCACGGTGATGCTGCTGATCGCACTGGCAGCGGTCGCGGTGCTGCTCACCCTCATCATCGTCGTGCGGCTGCACGCCTTCCTCGCTCTGGTCCTGGTCAGCCTGCTGACCGGGCTGGCTGCGGGGATCCCGGTGGCCGACGTGCCCACGGTGATGCTCCAGTTCTTCGGCAGCACCCTCGGTTCCGTGGCGCTGCTGGTGGCGCTGGGGGTGATGCTGGGGCGCATCCTGGAGACCACCGGCGGCGCCCAGGTGCTCGCCGACACCCTCGTCGGCCGCTTCGGCGAGAAGCGGGCCCCGTTCGCGCTCGGTGTGGCAGCGCTGATCTTCGGCTTCCCGATCTTCTTCGACGCCGGCCTCGTGGTCTTCCTGCCGATCATCCTCACCGTGGCCCGCCGCTTCGGTGGCTCGCTGCTGTACTACGCCCTCCCGGCGGCGGGAGCGTTCGCCGCGATGCACGCGATCGTCCCGCCGCACCCGGGTCCCGTGGCCGCGGGCACCGACATCGGCGCGGACCTCGGGCTGCTGCTGCTGCTCGGCATCCCGGTCGCGCTGCTCTCCTGGTACGTCGGCGTCTACCTGCTCTCGCGCCTCATGGGTGCCCGGATCGACGTCTCGGCCTCCGACCTGCTCTTCGGGGAGACCCGCGACGCCGAGGGCCGTGCGCCGGGCGGCGACGGTGGCGACAGCAGCGGGTCGGCGACCGGCACCAGGACCAGGACCGCTCCCTCCTTCGGCACGGTGCTCGGGCTGCTCCTGCTCCCGATGCTGCTCATCTCGCTCAACACCGTGCTGAGCACGCTGCTGGAGGCGGAGACCATCGAGCAGTCGACGCTGGTCGACGCGCTGATGCTGGTGGGCAACACCCCGGTCGCGCTCCTCATCACGCTGCTGGCGGCCATCGCGCTGCTCGGCTCCCGGGTGGGCACCCGCGACGAGCTCCGGAGCACCATCGACGACGCCCTCGGCCCGATCTGCTCGATCATCCTCATCACCGGGGCCGGCGGCATGTTCGGCGGCGTGCTGCGCACCAGCGGCATCGGCGAGGTGCTCACCAGCTCGCTCGGCGACGTCGGCATCCCCCTGCTGCTGCAGGCCTTCCTGATCGCCACCGCCCTGCGGGTCGCGCAGGGCTCGGCCACCGTGGCGCTGACCACGACCGCAGGTCTGATCGCCTCCCAGACCGCCGACCTGGGCTCGCTCCAGCTCGCGGCCCTCGTCTTCGCGATCGCCGGCGGCTCGACGGTCCTGTCGCACGTCAACGACTCCGGCTTCTGGCTGGTCAGCCGCTTCTTCGGGATGGACGAGCGGACCACGCTGAAGACGTGGACGGTGATGGAGACGACGCTGGGTTCGATGATGTTCGCCTGCGCCACCGCGATCTGGGTGATCGGGTGAGGACGAGCGCCACCGGCCCGGACGCCGGGCCGGTGCACGTCGTCGTCATGGGGGTCTCCTCGACCGGCAAGACCCTGGTCGGGCGCCGCCTGGCGCAGGCCCTGGGGGCGGAGTTCGTGGAGGGCGACGAGCTGCACCCGCAGAGCAACATCGACAAGATGGCCGCCGGCACGCCGCTGGACGACGAGGACCGGTGGCCGTGGCTGGAGACGATCGCCGAGCGGACCCGTGAGATCGGCGCCACCGGCCGGTCGACCGTGGTGACCTGCTCAGCACTCAAGCGGTCCTACCGCGACGTCCTGCGCACCGCGGCGGCCGACACCTTCTTCGTGCACCTCCACAGCACCTTCAACCTGCTCGCGCAGCGGATGCGGGAGCGGGAGGGCCACTTCATGCCCCCGGCCCTGCTGCAGTCGCAGTTCGAGACCCTGGAGCCCCTCGAGGAGGACGAGGACGGCGCCCTGGTCGACGTGGCCGTCGAGCCGGACGAGGTCGTCGCGGCCGCCCTGTCCGCCCTGGCCGGCGACCCCCTGCCACGACCCCGCGAGGCGTCGCAGGACTGAGGAGCGCGGCCTCCCGGCGGAGTTACCTCAGGCCCCGTCCCCGGCGTGCGGGCCCGCGGGGTCGAGCAGCTGGGCCAGGTGGACGGCGGGCCGGTCGCGCAGGTCGGCGACCTGGGTGCGGCAGGAGAACCCGTCGGCCAGCACGAGGGCGTCGGGGGCGGCGTCCAGGGCCGGGAGGAGCTGCTGCCCGGCGACCGCGACCGAGACGTCGTAGTGCCCGATCTCGACGCCGAAGTTGCCGGCGAGGCCGCAGCACCCCGAGAGCCGGTCGACGGTGGCGCCGGTCGCGGCGAGCAGGTCGGCGTCGGCCTGCCACCCCATCACCGCGTGGTGGTGGCAGTGCGGCTGGGCGACCAGGGTCGTGCCGCTCAGGTCGGGCGCGGTCCAGCCGGGCGTCGCGGTGAGCAGCTCGGCGAGCGTCCGCACCGACGCGGCGACGGCCTCGGCGTCCGGGCCGGGCACCAGCTCGAGGGCGTCGCTGCGCAGGACGCCGGTGCACGACGGCTCCAGCCCCACGATCGGGACGCCGGCGCGGGCGGCGTCCGCGAGCGAGGCGACGGTGCGCCCCAGGATCTTCCGGGCCGCGTCGAGCTGGCCGGTGGTGATCCAGGTCAGCCCGCAGCAGAGCCGGTCGTCGGGCAGCCGGGGCGCGTAGCCGGCCGCCTCGAGCACGCGCACGGTCGCGGCGGCGACCTCGGGGTCGAAGGAGTCGCTGAACGAGTCGACCCAGAGGACGACCGGCGTCCCGCCCCGTGCGGCGGCCGACGGGCCGACGTAGGAGCGCCGGAACGGACGCCGGGCGAACGCCGGCACCGAGCGTCGTCGGTCGACCCCGGCCAGCCACAGCGCGACCGCGCCGACCAGCGGGAGCCGCACCGCGAGGTTGGCCAGCCGCGGGGTGAGCCCGGCGATGCGGGCCCAGAACGGCAGCCGCCCGAGCGTGTAGTGCGAGCGTGGACGCAGCCGGCGCCGGTAGGTCTGGTGGAGCACCTCCGACTTGTAGGTGGCCATGTCGATGCCGGTGGGGCAGTCGGAGGCGCAGCCCTTGCACGACAGGCACAGGTCCATCGCGTCGTGCACCTCGGGCGCGCTCCACGCCAGCTCGCCGCGGACCACCTCCTGGAGCACGCGCGCGCGGCCGCGGGTGGAGTCCTTCTCCTCCCGCGTCGCGAGGTACGACGGGCACATGACGCCCCCGGCGGCGGAGTTGTCGGCGCGGCACTTGCCGACGCCGGTGCAGCGGTGCACGGCCTGGGCGAGGTCGCCGTCGTCGTGGGGGTAGGCCATCGCCAGCCCCGTCCGGCCGCCGCGCGCGAGGGGGAAGGAGCCGGCCACGCGCACGTCGGCGTCGACCGGGTCGGGGTCGACCAGCACCCCGGGGTTGAGGAGGTTGGTGGGGTCGAAGGCGTGCTTGATCCCGCCGAACATCGCGATCGCGTCGGCGGAGTACATGTGCGGCAGCAGCTCGCTGCGCGCCCGGCCGTCGCCGTGCTCCCCCGAGAGCGACCCGCCGTACTCCCCCACCAGCCGGGCGGCGTCGGTGAGGAACGCGCGCAGCACCGCGGTGCCGTCGGGCCGGTCGAGCGGGTAGTCGAGGCGCACGTGCATGCAGCCGTCGCCGAAGTGGCCGAACGGCGCCGACGTCATGCCGTAGGAGGTGACGAGCTCGTCGAAGCGGGCCAGGTAGGAGCCGAGCATGTGCGGCGGGACGGCGGCGTCCTCCCAGCCGGGCCAGGCCGGGCGGTCGGCCGGCGAGCGGCCGGCCATGCCGGCGCCGTCCTCGCGGATCCGCCAGAGCCGGGCCTGGGTGAGGGGGTCGGTGACGACCAGGCTGTCGACGCCGAGACCGGCGGCGGCCAGCCGCTCGGCCCGGTCGACGACGTCGGCCCGCTCGTCGCCGGCCAGCTCGACGAAGAGCCAGGCGGTCCCCCGCGGCAGCGGCGGGACGGCGCCCTCGCCGCGGCGGGCGCGGAGCACCGACAGCAGCCGCGAGTCGAGGCCCTCGCACGACGTCGGGCCGTGCTCGACGACCGACGGCGCCGCCTCGCCCGCGGCGACGATGTCGTCGAAGCCGAGCACGACGACCACCCGGACCGGGGCGTCGACGACCAGCCGCACGGTGGCCTCGGTGATCACGCCCAGCGTGCCCTCGGACCCGACGAGGGCCTGGGTGAGGTCGAACCGCTCGGGCAGCAGGTGCTGGGCGGCGTACCCGGAGACCTGGCGGCCGAAGCGGTCCAGCTCGGTGCGGGCGGTCGCGAGGTGCGCCCCCATCACGGACCGGACGCCGGCCAGCACGTCGTCCGCGCCGCGGGCGAACGGGGTCCCGGACGCGTCGTAGCCGGTCTCGACCACGTCGCCGGCGGCGGTGAGCAGCCGGAGCCCGGCGACGTTGTCGGAGGTGCGGCCGTAGGCCAGCGACCGCGAGCCGCACGCGTTGTTGCCGATCATCCCGCCGATCGTGCAGCGCGGGTGGGTCGACGGGTCCGGACCGAACCGGACGCCGTGCGGCGCGACCGCCCGCTGCAGGACGGCGTGCACGGTGCCCGGCTCGACGACGGCGGTGCGGGCGTCGGGGTCGACCGAGAGCACGCGGCCGAGGTGGCGGGAGAAGTCGAGGACGATGCCGCGCCCCACCGCGTTGCCGGCGACCGAGGTGCCGGCGCCGCGCGAGGTGATCGGGGTCCCGGTCGCGCGGGCCACGGCGAGCGCGGCCGCGACCTCGTCGGCGTCGCGCGGGCGCACGACCGCCAGCGGTGGGATCCGGTACAGCGAGGCGTCGGAGGAGTACATCGCCCGGGTGCCGGCGTCGTCACGCACCTCCAGGCCGGCGCGGCGCAGCCGCCCGGCGACGTCGGCGGCGACGTCGGCGCCGGGCGCCGGGTCGAGGGCCGGGTCGAGCAGCTCACCGGTGGTCATGGGTAACATGTTACTCATGCCGTCCCTCACCCTGCCGGCGGCGGCGCCATCGCTGACCGACGCCGTGATCGCCGCGGTGCGCGACGGCGTCCGCGACGGCGAGCTGGTGCCGGGGGCGACGTACTCGGTCTACCAGCTGGCCGGGCTCCTTGGCGTCTCGCGCAGCCCGGTGCGCGAGGCGATGCTGCGGCTGGCCGAGGCCGGGCTGGTCGAGATCGTCCGCAACCGCGGCTTCCGGGTCGTCCTGCCCCGCGCCCGCGACGTCGAGGAGATCTTCGAGATCCGCCTCGCCCTCGAGCCGGCCGCCGCCGGGCGGGCGGCCACCCTCGGCTGCCCGGAGGCCACCGACTGCCTCGCCGCGATGGCCACGGCCGCCGCCGACGACGACGCGCCGGCGTTCTGGGCCGCCGACCACGCCCTGCACCGCGCCCTGCTCACCCGCGCCGGCAACACCCGCGCGGCCGCGATCGTGGAGCAGCTGCGCTCGACCACCGCCCTGCTCGGCCCCCCGACCACCGCCACCGGGCGGACGCTGCGCGAGATCCACGCCGAGCACGCGCCGATCGTCACCGCGGTGCGCGCCGGCGACGCCGGCGCCGCCGAGGGCGCGATGCGCGCCCACCTCGAGCAGACCTGCCGGCTGCTGACCGCGCAGCCAGCCCTCCGGGTGGTCCCGGCCGGCGCCGCCCCGGCCTAGCGTCGAGCCATGTCCGACATGAAGTTCCGCCAGCTCGGCAGCTCCGACCTCGAGGTCTCCGTGATCTCCCTCGGCAGCTGGCTCACCTACTCCGGCGGGATCGAGGCCGACCGCACGCGGGCCTGCACCGAGGCCGCGTTCGACGCCGGGATCAACTTCTTCGACACCGCCAACGTCTACGGCCGCGGGGCCGCCGAGGAGGCGTGGGGCGAGATCCTCGCCGACCACCCCCGCGACTCCTACGTGCTGGCCACCAAGGTGTTCGGCCAGATGTCCGACGACCCCGCCGACAAGGGACTGGCCCCCGACCAGGTCGCCCGGCAGATCGACGCGTCGCTGCGCCGGCTCCGTGTCGACCACGTCGACCTCTACCAGGCGCACCGCTTCGACGCCGACGTCCCGCTCGAGGACACCGTGGAGGCCCTGCAGAAGGTGGTCACCGACGGCAAGGCCCGCTACCTCGGGTTCAGCGAGTGGACGCCGGAGCAGGTCAAGGCCGCGATCGAGATCGGCGGCGAGGACCTGTTCGTCTCCTCGCAGCCGCAGTACTCGATGCTCTGGCGCGCCCCCGAGGACCAGATCTTCCCGCTCTGCATGGAGCACGGCATCTCCCAGGTCGTCTGGTCGCCGCTCGCGCAGGGACTGCTGACCGGCAAGTACAGGCCGGGCGAGGAGTTCCCGGCCGACTCCCGCTTCGCGCAGTCCTCGATGAACGCCGCCCAGGACATCGTCTACAGCGAGGAGGCCGTCGAGGCCGTCCAGCGCCTGGTGCCGATCGCCGAGGGCATCGGCCACACGCTCCCCGAGCTCGCCCTGGCCTGGACCCTGCGCGGACCGGAGC